>CAZMKN010000007.1:8076-23055 GCA_964567095.1 uncultured Candidatus Saccharibacteria bacterium
CCTTTTCCTTAGAAGGGAACTGCTCTATCCTCTGAGCTACTGGGGCCTGAATTAGGTTGCTAGTATCCCCCCGACTCTTAGAATTATAACGTAGTTAAAAGAGAAAACCAAAAACTACCCACTGAGGTTTTTATATATTTTCCATTAAATGTTTGAAGGTTTTTACATCTTCCTCCATTTTTGTTTCTCTTCCTCTAATTTCAACAAAGTCCTTATCATTTTCAATTTTAAAAAAGCGTATTTTCCTTCTTAGCTTTTGAAACTGCTTTATTTCAGCTAAAATACCGTTGCTTATATCTCCGAATACCCAGAGCTCTTCTGCCATAGCCACTAAATTATTGTTAGCGTTTCTTATTATGTCTCTATCTACTGTGTCCGCAAGATAGTAGTCAAAGGCCATAAAAGGATTCATAGGTATTCCATCGTTTTCAAGAACAAACCTTACTATTAGAAATCTCATATAAAAGTTCTTTTTTGATAATGCTGTAAATATGATCGGTTTTTTGTCCGAGAGTTTTAGTGCTTTATGTTTGAATTCTTTCTTCATAGTAATGTTTGTGTAACTTCCCCGTCACAACGGAATGTTCTGAATTACACTTGGCTTTAACAAATTCTGTCTGTGACCGCACAACTTTACCATTGTGTTGGCCCAGACAGGTCGCTTTGCATTCTGAATGTGACCGTACAACTTCTTGAAGTTGTACGGGCCAACGTAAATGTGAGTGAACACGAACATTTCGTTGGATGTGATAAGTTCTTATAGAACTTATCAGGCAGTGCGATTTCTTTTAGAAATCGCTCAGCCAGACAGGTCGCTTTGCGACATGTCTGGAGCGAGAGACGGGATTCGAACCCGCGACCCTCTCCTTGGAAGGGAGATGCTCTAGCCAGCTGAGCTACTCTCGCACACTTAATAACGTATTGTATTTTATCATGAGAGACTGTTCTTTGAAAGATTATATATGGGTTTTAGACCAGGACGGCCCTTGTTTAAAAACAGAGCCCCTTTCCTTGCTTTTATGTATATCCTACGGCGCGGCCTCGTCCAATGTCTTTCGCAACTTATTCAGATTAGGTCACTTACTTTCCCCTACCAAAGAAGACCCCCTCTTCCTATAGTGATATACTTACTTTATGACACCTCTTACAAATAAGGACAGAATGCCCAACCACGTTGCGATTATACCAGACGGTAATCGTCGTTGGGCGCGATCCAGAGGCCTTCCAATATTGGAAGGGCATCGTCGTGGTTTTGAAGCTGTTAATGCGGTGATTAGAGTTGCTCGGGATCTTGGTATACACACCATGACATTCTGGGCTTTTTCCACAGAAAACTGGAATCGATCCAAGGAGGAAGTTAGTTATCTAATGAAGCTATACGCTCAGTATTTAGACGATCATTTACAAGAAGCGCTGGATAATGATACGCGTATAATTCATTTAGGCAGAAAATCTAGACTTCCCAAAGTTCTCAGAAAAAAAATAGAAGAGGCAGAAACCAGGAGTGCTACAAACAAAACTCACGTTTTAAATATTGGTTTAGATTATGGTGGGCAGGATGAAATTCTTCGAGCAGTACAGAAAATTGCAGAGGATATAGGTCAAAATAAGATTACGGCAAAGGACCTCTACAAAGAAGTTGGAAAATATAACGGCAAGTATCCTTATTACTTTTTCAAAAATTACCTTGACACAGGTGATCAGGCTTATCCTTACCCTGATTTAGTAATTCGCACATCCGGAGAGCAAAGATTAAGCGGGTTTCTTTCGTGGCAATCTGCTTACAGCGAGTTCTATTTTGCTGATGTGCACATGCCAGATTTCAAAGAAGAGGAGTTTAAAAAAGCATTAGTTGATTTTACAAGTAGAGAAAGGAGATTTGGAGGAGATGAGAAAAAATAACTTACAGGTGTCGCAAAAGGTTTATGATACCCAAGAGGAGTTGGAGTTACAAGGCTCCCAAAAAGTACGAAAGTTTGATGTAGCAATTTTGGGCGGCGGTCCGGCCGGATTAACCGCAGCAATTTATACATCTCGCGCACAATTATCTACCGTAGTTTTTGCAGGAGAGGCATTGGGAAGCCAACTTTGCACTACAACAAAAGTGGAAAACTTTCCGGGGTTTCCCGAAGGAATTCAGGGTCCTGAATTGATAGATCGCTTCAAAAATCAGGCTCAGAAATTTGATACCGCAATTATTGACTCCAAAGTCTCATCAATCTCTGGAAGCTTTGAAGAAGGTTTTATCTTGGAACTTGCAGACCAAGAAATATATAAGGCCCGCTCGATTATTATTGCAACTGGAGCTTCGGCGAAGTGGTTAGGTCTTGAAAGTGAGCAAAGAATGATAGGAAAAGGGGTTTCTGCTTGCGCTACTTGTGACGGATTTTTCTTTAAGGGAAAGGAGATATCCGTTGTTGGCGGGGGCGATGCGGCTATGGAGGAGGCTATCTTTTTAACCCGATTTGCTACAAAAGTACATGTTTTGGTTCGTAAAGGTAGTGGCGTTTTGCGAGCTAGCAAGATTATGCAGGAACGCGCCATTAGCAATGAAAAAATCGAGTTTCATTTTAATACTGAGTTAGAGGAAATTTTAGGGGATGTTGCAGTAAGAGGAATTAGAGTACGTAATAACGAAACAGAAGAAATTACCAAAATGTCGCAAATTGAGGGTGTTTTTATTGCTATTGGTCACCGCCCTAACACGGATTTTTTGGAGAATTTTGTAGATTTGGATCAAAAAGGATATGTGGTTGCTTTTGAAGGAGCAAAGACTTCCAAGGACGGCGTTTTTGTAGCTGGAGATGTGGCAGATTTTAGATATCAGCAGGCTGTTACAGCCGCCGGATTTGGTACAATGGCGGCCATTGATTTGGAGCGTTTTTTAGCCGAAAACTGATTGAAATCAAGAATTTAAGACAGTACTTTATTTTTTATCAATAATCCTGTAGTATATGGCTAATTGGGATCGTTGTAATAACCCTAAAGGGAGGCCGCTATGGTTAGGAGGAAAAGAATATGGAGTGAGGGGCAACTTAACGTGGTGGAAAAGTACATGATTGGAGGTCAGAGAAGGACGGCCGCAGAGGTTTATGGGAGGCTGAGGAAGACAAGGACCGTCTGCAACTTGACTATAGGCGACGTTCGCAGGTTCTTGGATAAGGAGTATGTTCGTAAGGGGAAGAAACGTTGCCGGATCGGCCGAAAATTAGTTACATGTTGGGGTAGGAAACCCCCGCAAGAACAATGGCGCTTGGGGCCGTACGATGGATCCACAGGATTTACGAAGGAATCCGCTACAAAGTACAACTAGCCCCGTAGGGCAAGGAACTCATAGTATTGAGCTCCTTGCCTCTTTTTTTCTCTATTTCTTACTGACTTTAGACTTGTTCTTTCTATTCTTCAGCACTTTTTTCACAATTAACACAGTGACCAAGGCGGGAACCCAAAGTATGCTATAAACTCCAATCCAAATCACTACCTCTCCAAATCCTCTGGCATCTGCAACTAATGATCGTGCCGCTTTCTTAAGCACAACTTTTGGTCTCCAAGCATCGGAAGGAGCATATCCAAGTTCCAATTCGTCCGTGGACATGCTAATAGTAATCAAGGAAGTTTCGGAGGTTTTTTCCATGTATAGCAGCCGCCCCTCAATGTACTCAATTTGACTTTGAATACTGAGAATTTCCCTATTTGCTCTCAAAATATCGTCAAACTCTATGGCTTCGTCCAAGATTTCCTCAAAAATAGTCTTTGTCTTTTCCAATATAGCCAATCGAGCCTGCGTATCCACATATTCATCCGTTATATCTCGGCCGGTAATTTTCTCCTGCACCACTCTCACAGCCTTTTCACCGAAGTACTCTAGAGTTGCTGCCAGCTTATCAGAAGGTACTCTAACAGACATATATCCTGTAGAAGATTCTTGCGGTGTGTTTACTTCTTGAGTTACTACATACCCACCGATTTGTTCTACATATTTGGTTATTGTCGTTACACTCTCTTTTACATCTTTGACATGCAACGAGATAGAAGCATTTTTTACTTTCATTCTCTCTTCTACTTCCGGATGTGGTGTTGCGCTCGGACTAGGTATCGGAAGATTTGAAGAAAATCCCATACCACCTCTCCCCAGAGGAGCGCTCTCAGAAACCATGTCGAGCGATTCAGTTTTATACTCGGAGTAGTTGTCTATAGAAGATCTGAATTCCCCGCCACTTGGGTAAAATAGGAGGAGAAAGACGGCCAAAATAAGTACTGAAGTTAGTTTGTTGGATTTAATCCATGTGAAAATTTTTTTCATGTCTTTAGTATATCAATTTTTTAGATGATGAAATTTTTCGTTCGCGCCTTATCTGTTTTTTTCCGAAAAATCTTTGTTATTGTTACAATTGGTAGGATGCAGGAACTGTCGTTACCAAGTAAGTTAAAAATAATATCTACGCCAAGAAATCTACTTTTAGTATTGGCCTTTATGTTTTTCTTAACTTCTCGACTTTATGGTGTTGGATCCGATATTTCTAACTCTGACGCAGGCCGTTGGCACAGGCGCTCACTAAATTTTTTGGAGGCGGTAAAAACCGGCGATTTAAAATCCACCTATCAGCGCTATCACCCCGGAGTTACACTAATGCTTTTAAATGCTCCTCTAAACCAGTTAGTCTCTTCTTATCAGCGACATGTCTTGAAAACAACCCCTAATACCTTAGAAGACGCTGATTTCTATCCCGTAATCCACGGAATATCAAAGGCTCAAATAGTTGTTGTGTTAGCTTTCCTTCTGTTATTTCAGTTTTTCCTCATCGAAAAGATCTTTAACACAAGGGTAGCGCTAATTTTTGTACTTTTAATTTCCGCAGAACCCTATCTGATAGGGCTTGACCGTTGGTTTCATTTAACTTCATTGGAAACGTATTTTTCCTTTACGGCGTTACTAAGCTTGATTTACTGGGGCGAGTCCAAAAAAGATCTATTTTTATACATCTCCTCGATTGTATTTTGTCTAGCCGCCCTTTCTAAATTGACATCGTTAATCCTGGTCCCTATTTTGGGTTTAATAATTGTCAGTATTTCTCATAAAGACAGAAAGATTATTCCTATTTTAAAATATGGGTTGATTTTTGGTTTCACCTTCTTCGTTTTGTTCCCGGCAATGTGGGTATCTCCTTTATATGTGCTTAAGAAACTTTACAACGCAATTTTTAATGCTGTTTCAACTGACTTTCGCGCCACATATTTTACTGGCCCTATTAAATGGTTTTACTACCCGATAATTCTATGTTTCAAGCTTTCTCCGTTCACATTAATTTTCTTTCTGATTTCCATTTTTAAAAGAAAGATTTGGAATTCTAAATCCCTTTGGATAGGCCTGGGATTTATGACTTATTTATTGTTCCTAACTCTATCTGCCAAAAAGATTGATCGCTATAGTTTAGTTTTTTTTCCGTACATAGTTTTGTTTGTCTCCTTATTTTTGGATTCCCTAAAACCGATTTTTGCAAAGATCTCGGTATTATTAATCCTAAATTTCTCATTATTAACTTACCTGACTTACGTTCCCGTGAATTCAGCTTATTACTCTCCCCTATTTGGTGGATCGCCCGCAGCATTAAAATTGGGAGTGTATGAAAATAGTGGCGAATATTTTGCACAAGCAACCGAATACCTGAACTCCTTTAGCAGGAATAGCCTCGTGTGGATTCCAAACGGTATCGAGAGCTTTAATCATTATTACAAAGGTAACTTTTCAAAGTATTATAATGATGATGTGTCATATGCACTTATTTCTAAAGATGTAGATAGACCACAGCCAGAAAAATCTTTACCTGGGAGTTGCGCATCAACTCCTATTGAAGGTTTCGGGGATCTTTACCAGGATTTAGTATTTATTTACGATTGCAGAAACACTAAATAAAAAATGTCGAAAATCTCAATAATAATAGTTAATTACAATACAAAAAACATTCTTAAGGATTGCCTAGAAAACTTGAAGGAAGCGAAGGAGGAATTTAAAGAAGATCTGGAAATTATTGTAGTTGATAACAGCTCTTCTGACGGTTCTGCCGATTTGGTTAAAGAAAACTATCAGGATGTTTTGTTAATAGAGTCAGAAAACAACGGATTGGCCGCCGCACATAACCTGGCTTTAACTAGAGCCTCTGGAGCCTATTTTCTCTTTATGGGAACTGACGCCTTTCCATTGAAGGAGGACTTAATTACGTTGGTAACTTACATGGGTAAAAATCTGGATGTTGGTCTAGTTACCCCTAAATTAGTTTTAAGGGATGGCTCGTTAGATATGGATGCTCATAGAGGTTTACCTACACCTTGGGCCTCTTTTACTTACTTTACAAAATTGAACAGGTTGTTTCCAAAGTCAAAGCTCTTCAACTCATATTTTTTAGGCTACAAAGACTTTTCGAAACCGCACGAAATAGATTTGTGTATATCTCACTTCATGTTTGTCCGTGCTAAGGCGCAACAAGATGTCGGTCTTTGGGATGAGGAGTTTTTTGTGTATGGGGAGGACGTTGATTTTTGCTATCGTATGAAGAGCTTAGGTTGGAAGATAATATACTTACCGGAGGTTGAGGTCTTGCATTTAAAGGGTGTGAGCATTGGTACTCGTAAGGAAAGTAGAGATTTGACCACAGCTTCGGATGAAACCAAAGACCGCATGAGGAAAGAAACTACTCGAGCTATGAAACTTTTTTATGAAAAACACATGGCCCAAAAATATCCAAGTTTTATCAATTTTCTGGTTTTAAAGGGCATAGATTCATTGAGGGTTATTCGAAGGTTATAGACTTTAAAATAGTGTTTATTTCGGTTCCCTCAGCATAATTTTCCCCATAAGGTAGAATTATTATCAAGTTTCGGGCCTTTTCACCCCTTGTTAAAACTTTTACTTCCTGGTTACCAACCTCGGCCGTTTTGTACACGTACTTCCCTATTGATTCTTCCGAACATCCTGAAATTTCTTCAGATGAGCAGTCCGTCAGCCTATCTGAGTAATTCCCTTGGGAATCTTCCACTAAAAAAAGTAATCGTTGATCCCAGATATCGTTCGTTTGATTTTTAGGCTGTAAAATCCATGAGTCCAGCAAACCTTCCGCAACTTCCTGTGGGACAACCATCCAATCCAAATCGTGCTCTAACTTAATTCCTTCAGTTGAGTATTTTAATTTATCAGACGTTTCTATTTTCTTAATTTTCCAGTTTTCTCCGTCTTTTTCCAGGAATAGTGAAGTTTCCAAATAGCTGTTTAAGATTTGGATTTGCGTGTCGAATTTTGCATTTTGTGCGTTATAAACAGCGTTTGTAATTTTGTAGCCCGCTACCGTACTTTCAGGAATATTTAATATTTTTGCGAGTTCTTCGGAGGAGAGTTCTTTTAGGTTAGCCAAGTAATTTATTGCTTTTTCTAAGGCTTTGTTTTCTTTTCTCTCCTTCGTTGTAGTTTTTTCTAGCAGTTTAGGAGTACTTTTCCTTATTATCGAGGGTACAAACCAAGCCGATGCTATAAATATGGCAACGAAAATTAAGTAGATTTTATCTTTTTTTTCTAGACTCGTTTTCATTCTAGTATTTTCTTTGGTTTAAACCAAGACAATCCGTGGTTTATCCACATCCTGTTGACAGTATAAGATAAATTGTTCTAAACTTTAAGCATGAAGAAAATCTGCCCATTTTTAATCTCTCTTTTACTTACACTATCCATTTATTCCGTTCTAGCTGCTGATCTTTCCTTGACTAATATAGGCGGTTTGGATACTACCGGAAAAACCTATTCTGAGTGGTGGTATACGGGAACTTTGCCTATATTAAAAGGTACTGCGGAAAACTCCTCTTCAGTTGATATTACTATAAATGATGAGGCGTTTAGTACTTCTACTGATGCTTCCGGTGCCTGGTCTTTTTACTCTGAAAAACTCGTGGAAGGAGATCATTCCGTTTCCATTGGTTCCGGAAGTCAAACGTATGCGTTTACGCTACATCTAGGTCAAAGCCTTCCGACTGATTTAGGATCGACGCCAGAGAGTACTCAAAGCACGGGGGTTCCTGATACTGGGGCGGGTCAGTTGATAGCTTTGGTGTCTGGGGTTAGTGCTATAGCTTTAGGATGGTACTTCTACTCAAGTAAAAAAGCCATTGTTCTAGATTAACTTTGCTTTGATTCTTTAGATTGTCGCCACAGATCTACGAAATATTTGTAGTTTTGAGCTATTTGATCCACAGCTTCTTCCTCGGGTATTTTGTTGCCAAGAAGATCTAGAAGGGGTTGCATAAAAACTGTTCTTCCGATTGCAAACCCTATTATTTGATTAAAATTAGCCGCCTCTGTTAGCCAAAATTCTACCTTTTTCTTGTTTTCTCCCCTACCCAAAACTATTACTCTTGCTTCCTTAGGAAGTGCTTCCAGAACGACACTCCATCCTTTGGTGTCAAGTCCCTCAAGCTTCCATATATCTACATTTATCTTCTCGGCAATTTCCGTTAATGCCCTCGCTGTCTTGCAAGGTCTTATTTTAGTGTCAAAATCTTCTGAAATTTTAAGATCCTTTTCGGTTGGTGGTACCAGTAGCTCAAACAAAAGTTTTCTGTCATTTTCTTTGCAGAACTCGCTAAGTTTTTTAAGCCTCTTAAGTTGTTTTCTATTTTTTCTTTTATTTTCCGGGTTGTATCTGACGAGCACTTTTACGTAGGTTGGATTTATTTCTAGGATGTGTTGCTCAAAATTTTTTCCATACTCAAAGGCGAAGACTTTCTGACCACTTTTTTCTACACAAACCGAAGTCGTTATATCTTTTTCATTCGCTTCTTTCAGGATTTCTTTTCCGTAATACTCATCTACCAACATTCCCAAGTTTTGAGGATTTTCCACTTCTGCCCTAACCTTTAAAAAAGCCTCAAACACTAGCCTCTTTAGATCTTTGATCTTTTTGCCCTGGTCTTCTGTTGGTTGCCCGTCTATCCCAAGGATCTTTTTTGAGAACGATGACCTATGATCAAATGGTAAAAGTAGCAACTCCATTTTATTATTGGAAGTTTGGCATTGCTTCTGGGTTTAATATTCCCTGCGGCTCGAAAAATTCCACACCGCTTGGAATTTCAAAAATAGAGGTACTGAATTTCCCCGGAGAACATATAAAAGGGGTATCCTCTAGGTTCTCAAACGGTTCTGCTGTATTTTGGTCAGGATGGTCGGGGGTTTCCTCCATCGACATCTTTACGCCTTTATTTTCCGGCTCATTCCAAATATAGTATTGCTTTCCTTTCAATAGCATGTACGCTTTTACTTCCGGAGTTTTCGCCACCTCAGAAGTTATAAGCACGTTCGTACCGTCTGTATATAAAGTACTTTTTGTTTCCCCTAAGGCAGTGATTTGCTCAAATGTACATTCCAGATTTTCTCCGCTACTTAGAATGCTAGTTAATCTTCCAGAGTCTTTATCCCCTACTGATAAAAATGGAGATTCTTCTTCCGTTTCCGTGGTTTGCGCCGTTTCTTGTGTTTCCTTTTTAATCAAACCCGTCGCTTTTTCCTTGAGTTCTGTAAGGTTCGGGAGAGTGCACGCTGTTAGCAGTACGGCAAGTGAACTAAGTAATCCTAAAGTTAGAGTTCTTTGAAATTTTTCAGTCATGATTTTATTTTAGAGGATTGTCTACTATATGTCACGCTTGTGTATGGGTTGCGTATATGTTGGGCAGACCTAGGAGGTTCCTCGTTTAAAACTTACTCAGCCTAGCTTTTCTTTTGGTTTAAAGCCCATTCTATAAACAAATCAAGATCCATACAGACCTTCCATTTTTGTCTATCTTTTCTCGCGAAGAGAATTTCTTCTCCGTCCTTGTTAGCCTTGTACAGGAAGCTTGGGACTTGATTTCCCCCCTTTACCTCACATTTCCAAGTGTCTTCGAGTAGAATATCTCCCTTTAGTTCACGCCCAGTTTCCACCATGCTAATTCTTTTAGCGTCAATACCTTTATCTTTAAGCAAATTGACTATTTCCTGTTCTAGCCTTCTGCCTTTATTTCTTGAATAACTTCCCGACATTTTTTAATACTATCATACTTAAGGACAATCTTTACTTATCTTTGATGTCAATGAATTCCGTTTCCGCCTCGTCCAGAATTTTCTGACAGGTAAGAATTAGCTCCTTACCTCTCTTTAGTTTTTTAAGACCTTCTTCAAGATCAATCTCATCCTCCGAAAACCACTTATTAATTTCCTCAAGCTCCTCTACCGATTTTTTAAAGCTGATTTTATCCTTTTTATCTGCCATTTAATTTCCCTTCTCAGAGATCGCCGTAACCTTGGATTTGGCCTCTCCGTCAATAAAATACGTACTTAGTATATCATTTGTGTTAAGTTCCTTTACCGATTTGATCATTTTGCCTTTCATGTCTCTCGTCAGAGTGTAGCCCTGTTTCAACTTTTGGTTAGGATCGTTAGACTTTAACAATTTTACTATTTGTTTCAGCCTAGCCTTATTGCTCTTTATACTATATTCGCATTCCCTCATAAACACTTTTTGTAGAGTCTGAATTTTGTGTTGATTTTCCATTAATTTATTGCTGAATTTATCAAAATTGCTTTCTAGGTTTTTATTCAAATCGTAAAATTTCCTGAATATATTTTGAAAGTACAAGTAGAGGTTAGAGGAAGAGTTTCGCAAATAGTTCCTCTTTTCCAGTATTAGCCGTTTAAATTTGTCTATTATTTTCTCTATTTGATATTCAATATAGTTTCTTTGCTTTGTCAGTTCAGTTTTGTATGCTGTTAGCATCTGTTTTCTTAAAACACCTATTTTATCTTCAGACTCTCTCCAGTCTTGCGAAAGAATTTTCCCGGCATCCGTTGGGGTTGATCCACGAATATCCGCAATTAAATCCGAAATAGTAATATCTTTTTCATGCCCGATTGCCGAAAGAACGGGAATTCTCGATGAGTAAACTGCCCTAGCTACCGCCTCCGAATTAAAAGCCTGTAAACTTTCTAAACTTCCTCCCCCTCGTGTAATTACTAAAACCTCTAAATCCAGCATACTCTCGTTGAAAGTTTTCATTGCCCCGACAATATTCTCTATTGCACTAAACCCCTCAACTCTAACATCGTGTACGTAAACGATAGTGCCAAAATTTCCCAGGTGTGTCTCAAAATCTTTAATCGCATCGCTCTGCTTGGCAGTTATAAGCCCTATTTTTGTGATATACCTTGGTAGTAACCGTTTTCTTTTTGGTTCAAAGAATCCCTCTTTATTAAGTTTTGCTTTAAGTTCCTCAAAAGCTTTCAATAAGACCCCCTCTCCCGTTGGAATTATGGATTGCACAACATACGATAGACTTCCGCGCTGTTTGTAGATATTGGGATATCCGCTCATTTTTATTTTCATCCCTACTTCAAGTTTAAAACCCAACCCTCGATATATGCCTCTCCAAATTACGCAATTCATAACTGCTTGTTCCTCTTCATCGGAAACAGTAAAAAATACCGCACTTCCCGATCGATCTGTTACAGAACTTACCTCTCCTATTATGCTGAAATCTAAGGGTTTAATGTATTCATTCAAAAGTTCTAGGTATTCCGAAACTGTGACTATTCTGCCTTTAAAAGATTGGGGTTTGTCCATGTATCCTTATTGTAACAGTTGCTTGAACGTTGCTTCATCCAAAATTTCTATGTTTAGATCTTGTGCTTTGGCCAACTTAGATCCCGGATTTTCTCCCACAACAATATAGTTTGTGTTTGAGCTTACACTTGAAGTTATTCTTCCCCCGTTTTGTTCTATTAAATCTTTTGCCTCTTCTCTTGTTAGGCTTTCTAATTCTCCGGTAAGCACAAAAACTAGCCCACCAAGCTCGTCACCAATTTCATTATCTTCTGGTCCTTGTATCTTCAACCCCAATTCTTCAAATTCCACAAGCATTTCCAAATTTTTCCTTGTACCAAAAAAGCCAACTATTTGCTGGGCGATTTCCGGACCTATTTCATGAATACTCTCTAACTCTTCCAGCGTCACTTTTTTCAAGCCTTCTAATCCATATTTTTGACCGATAACCCAAGCTATATGTTCCCCCACTTGTGGGATTCCTAGCGCGTATAAAAATCTAGTAAACGTAATGTTCTTACTTTTTTCTATCTGATCTAAAAGATTTCGCGCGGATTTTTCCGCAAATCTTTCCAACGCAATTAAATCTTCCATTTTTAACTTGTAAAGATCCGAAAGTTTCCGAACCAAACCTTCTTCAAAAAGTTGTGGTGCGATTTTATTTCCCAGACCTTCTATGTTTGCGCCGTTGCGAGAAGCGAAGTGCGTGATTCTGCCCGCTAACTGAGCCTCGCAGCTGGGATTTGGGCATGTTGTTTGTTTTTTATCCAAACTCATTATTACTTGAGTTCCACATATTGGACAATTTTCGGGCATTTCAAATTTTTTTTCATTTCCTGTTCTAACTTTCTTGATTGGCTTAATGACCTGTGGAATTACATCTCCGGCTCTTTCTATCAGTACCCTATCACCTATTCTCAAATCTTTTTTGTCTATTTCACTTTGGTTATGAAGTGAGGCCCTGCTAATTTCTACCCCACTTAATTTTACAGGTTCCAACACGGCGACAGGGGTCAGTTTTCCTGTGCGTCCAACTTGAACTTTAATATCTAACAGCCTTGTCGTTTCTTGACGAGCTTCGAATTTGTATGCTACTGCCCACCTAGGATTTCTCGTACGTTCCCCGAGCGCTGCTTGAATTGAGTAATTATTAACTTTAAAAACAACTCCGTCTATCTCATAGTTTAGATTATCTCGTTCCTTGGATAGTCTTTTGTGATACTCGTACAGCTCATCCAGGCTCTTACATACTTTGGTTTTTTCTAAATTCATCTTAAATCCCCAATCGTTAAGTGCTTCCAGTGTTTCCATATGCGTCGAAAACTTATCTTGTAAATTTAATCCGTGGTAAATAAAAACATGTAGCGGTCTTTTCGCTGTAATTTTTGGGTCTAACTGTCTTAAAGATCCGGCCGCCGCATTCCTGGGATTTGCAAACAGATCTTCCCCTCTTTCTTTTCTTTCCTTATTAAATTTGTAAAACTCATCTATTTTTATATAGACTTCCCCCCTAACGATTAGTGTTTCCGGAGAAGGGCCGCTTTGGGTTTGCCTTAATTTCAAGGGAATTTCCTTGATTGTTTTTGCATTTTCCGTAATATTATCGCCTTGTCTACCGTCCCCCCTTGTTGCAGCAATAGAAAGTTCTCCATTCTCATAAATTAGCTCTATGGATACTCCATCGTATTTCGGCTCTGCGACATATTCGATTATCTCGTTTTTTTGTTCATTGCTAACGTTTCTAACAAAATTTTCCACATCTCCCTCTTTCCGTATGGATAGGATGCTTTGCATTGGATAGGGGTGGGTGAATGTCTCGAATTCTTCCAAGGGCTGTCCTCCTACTCTTTGCGTTGGTGAATTTTCGTCTTGGAACTCGGGAAATTGTTCTTCCAAATCCTGAAGTTCTTGGAAAAGGTTGTCGTACTCGAAATCCGCTATAGTTGGGCTGTTTGAGACGTAATAATTGTAGTCATGGTCCCTGATTTTCTTGCGAAGTTGCTCCACTCTTCCTCCTGCCTTGTTCTTTTCTTTCGACATATGTACTTTTGATTATAAATCATTATAATGTCTTATTTTTGTGCTAAACTAAATACATGCATAATCTTAAAAGATTACTAGTACCGGCCTTTGTCTGTGTATTAGGTTTGTTCCTTGTTTATTTCTTCCTTCCCGGAAGTTTCCGTTTTGAAAAGGCCTCACCAGTACTCCGTGAAGGATGGTCTCAGTTTGATATGAAGGGCTATGATTTTACTTTCTCTTATCCAAGTCGTTACAAAGTAGAAATTGGTAATGACTTTAGTCCCACACTTCCCCCTAACACCATATCCCTTTCTCCAGAAGAAGGTACCTTTTCGGTAGGTATAAGTACTTTTCCTAAGAAGGGTAATTTAAACCAAGTTTTGAGAAATTATATAGAAGATAACTTTGGTTCTTATAAAATAGACTATATTTCCTGTGTTGTTTCCGGCTCAGAATGCTTGCAAGCTCATTTTATACAGGACGCAATGAATACTTCTATTGAATTTTCTGTAACAGCCTTGTCTTTTGGTAAGGATGTAACTTTTTTTAGGACGCAGTACTTTGATGTTAAAGATCCTACGTTTGCAGAATATACAGAGTTACTAAAAAGTTTTTCTAAAAAATAGATCTGGAGAACATCAGAACCTACCCTTTGGTTTTTTGCTTTCTTCCTTCTCTTTCATTTTTTTGTAAATTTTGGGCAGGGCCGCAAAAAATACTAAACTAAACGCCAGAAAGCCTATTTCCATTGTGTAGTTTGGTTCCACGCTTTTTACAAGATCCATAATTGCCGCAATATCGATAATTAGAACCAGAAATCCTAGTGTTAATACCATCATTAAGTTAAACATGGCTAAATTATAATGTAACTCCTTTCTTTTTGTAACTAGTTAGTTATTAAATCCCAGAAGATTATTGTACTTGAGAAGATTATAAACGCCCCAACGGATATATGTAATATTTCTTGCCTTTTTGTTTTTGGGGGAAAGGCGCCGATGTTTATTACTCCCATACCCAAACTGACTATTCCTATAACCAGAAGTAGTAGCGGGTATATGTAAATTTTGTAGGCATTGGATGTTACAAAAGCTAAATCTTTGTTTTGTAAAGTTTGGGATAAGATTTTCATGTATTTATATAATCCGTGAAGTTCTAATATCCCGAAGAATATATTGAAAAAACCCAAGATTTTTATCATCCGCTTTATCTTAGCATAGTTGTTTTTCGACCAAATTTTTTACCTGAGCGTGGCTTTCACATTCCATTAATTTTTTCCTTAATTCTCCCGCACCGTCGAAATTTCTTACGTATATTTTGAAGAACTTTTTCATGATGGCAAAGTTTT
>CAZMKN010000008.1:0-15344 GCA_964567095.1 uncultured Candidatus Saccharibacteria bacterium
CTCTATCTATTCTTATTTCAAAGTTCTTTTAAATTCGGTTTTGACCGAATTTAAATGGTGAACGAAATGCAAAGCATTCCGTACTCCCTTACAAGTTTAAAAATCTTGTAAATTCAAAGTGCCAAAAATCCTTATTCGTAGACATTAGCAATAGTGAAGATACCAACTTATGAATAATTAGTCAATACATTGGGTAAACAGGATATCACTCTACTCTATCAACTTCGATTTTTTGCGTCTTGAATAACAAACTTAAGTTTTCATATAATCTATCAGGCTTCGACAAAGGCGAACAAGTAACCAAAACCACATGAATGGCATTCATTTCGGGCCATGTATGTGTTGTGAGACTTGAGCTAGCTAGAGTATAGTTAAAGGTAAATCCTCCTCCAGGAAAACGAACAACTTCTGTATCCACTACTTTTAGACGATGATATTTACAAAACTGTCCCAAAGCTTTTTGCAGATAAGTTTTAGAAGTAACAACTCTTTCTGGAACCTCATAAAGCTTAAAAACAAAGTGTTCTACAAACGGGAATTCGGATTTGTGTCTACTTTGATAAGTGTAAATGTTTTCAACAGGTTTTTCCAAAGGTTGCTGCGTAGAATTTAAGGTTTCCAATAAATATAGAGAACTTGCGCTACCCATAGACTCGGCGCCGTGATACCGTGCAAATTTATCGATCTTTTCATTTATCAACAAATTGTAATGAGCCAAAATTTCTTGAATTTGCATAGTTTTCTCGCGGGTCTTAAAACTACTGCCATAATAAAAGTAAATCTTCTTTCCAGCTGATGTGCCTAAAAGTTCTAAGGATCTTTCCAAAAAAAGCCTCACTCCACCTGCGGTGTATGGTGGGTCTGTAACAACAATGTCAAACCTACCTTTCAAGTCCGGACGTAGGCTCTCTCTAGCATCATAAAGCTCTGTTCTTATATTTTTAAACCCGTTTTCTTCTACAATTCTTGAAATAGCCGACAATATATCTTCATCAACATCTAAAACCGTTATTTGATCATAACCTTTCCCCTGCAAACCCAAAACCACTGATAAAAGATCGTCATCTCCCAATAAAGCTATTCTCTTACCTTCTATATCGCCCCTAGCTCCCATCACCTTGACTTTCGCCACAGAAGTATTTACGGTTGCAAAAAATTGATCATACTCCCTTTTTGGAGTTAACTTGTACTTCTCACGGATTTTACCTAGATCCATCTCTAATTTAGGATCCTCAAACCCAACCAGTGTCCAAAAGTAGGGGTTTAGGTCTAATTTTTCCAGCCTAGACCTATTTTCCAGTTTAAATAGAATTTCATCTGATTCAGGCTTTTCCAAAAGTGAGGAAATACTTTGTTTAAAGCGCCTTAGAGCCTCCTTTGGAAGTCCGGTTTCCCTTATAAGAGCGCTGTTTGTCATCTCTTGGGAATTCAAAATAAGGTACAAAATTCCCTCAATCTGGGATTTAGAAAGGTCAGGATTTTGACTGGAGAGACTATACAATAAATTCACGGCGCTAATTATAGCAATATTCTATTCTAAAGAGAAAATTGGGGATTGAAGAATAATTTAGAAGTGCGAGAATTGCAGCAATGAATAAGCGACTAACCTTATGGAGTTTTTTGACTTTTACTTTGTTGTTGGGGTTGTCCTTCTTAAAGCCTTCGAAGGCTGGGGCCGTAAGCGCATGGGAACGTACTTCCTTAAATAAAGCGGGATTAACATCCATTGAGGTGGCCCCTTACGGAATTTTTGCGGGTCAAAAAAACGACAATTCTTGGGAAAATCCTTACAATGGTATTTTCTTTTCAGGCGATTTCGGAAAAACATGGAGAGAGTTTGGGCTTCAAAGCTACGGAATCACAGACATCAAAGTAAGGGACAATAAAATCTACGCGGTAGCTTATTACTCTCCGGCAACACATCCTGGAGGGCTCTACTATTCAGAGGATTTTGGAGAAACTTGGGAACATAAAGGAGACGATTTTTATGGAACTTGTATTGAAGTTGCTGATGGAATTATATATTTAGGCACACATGAAAACGGATTATGGGTTTCGCGAAATAATGGAATAACATGGGAACATGCCTTTTCGGAAATTTGGGGAGGGCCTCATATAGAGGAAATATATGTTACTGAGGACAAAGTGTTCGCAAAAACTTCTTCTAAATTTATTTACTCTACAGATGCCGGAAAAACGTGGCAGGATGATATTAGGCTTGCAGAAATCTATGCACTGGATTTACTTAAAAAAGGAAAAACTATTTACGCTGGAACTAAATCTGGGGGACTCTACGTTTCAAATGACATGGGAGGCACATGGGAAGCCACAAAGAGATTAAAAGGAATGGAAACACAGAAACTAGGGAAGGCCGGAAGGAGTCTTTTTGCCGCCACTATTACTACTGAGGATTGGCCGTTCATGGATATTTATATATCCAAGGATCAAGGAACAACATGGCAAAGTACATATCTTCATGATCAAATAAAAACACGAGATATAAAGGACTCTGCGGAGATATCAAGAATAAGCTCCTCGATATTTTTCGCTATTTTACCTGAATACGGACTCTATAAATTAGATATTGGCTACTCTGATGAAAAATATCCCTTTTTAGGGAAGTTATGGAAAGATCAAGAAGATATGGAACTAATGGATAAGATTACTTCCTTTTTTGATCATGAATATCCCCTACTTGGATACGGCTATTACTCAGAACCACCTGAAAGTGCTCATTCAACATTAAACTTCCTTGGACAAGAAGAAGAGGCTCCCAAGATGTATTACAGTTCACACAATGGATACGATTTTGCACTATCCGTGGGAACTGAAATCACCGCACCTGCTCCCGGACTGGCAAACTATTACTACTGTACTGGCTGTGGAAACAGCATTAAGATAGATCACCAAAACGGGTACGAAACAACCTATATGCACTTTCAGGAAGACGACCTCTTAACCAAAGAACGAAATGCTAATATTCCAGTAGAGGAAGGTACCGTAATTGGAAAAGTGGGAATGACTGGAAATACAACGGGGCCACACCTACATTTTCAAATAGAGAAGGACGCTGATTCGGACGGAAATTTTGTGGACGATTATCCCAGTGGGATGGTAGATCCTTTCGGGTGGAAAATATATTCCATACTAGACCCATGGCCATTCTTCGAGTGGGACGACTCGCTGGGTACGCACAAAGGAACTCCTAGTAAGTACTTGTGGAAAGAAAATTGGGCCGTATGGGAAATAAAAGAAACATTTGAAAGGAACCCGGTCTTGATGGAACTAAGTAACATAAAAATAGAAACCACTAGTAATATAGCTTACTATCCCCTTAATTTAACACTTCAAAAATATGGGCACCAGAAGGTTGGGGGGAAAAAATATATTGAGAACACATCATTTCTATTGAAGGCGGAAAGCTTTATAGGAGAAGCTCTTCACAAACTGAGCGACTTCATTAAAATAACAATTAAATTACCGGACAACTTACCGGAAGAAATCGATCCGAGGAAATTAGACATCTTTCATTGGAATGAAGACTTAACTCTTTGGGAAAAGCTGGAAACTATTTTTATACCTGAAACATTTTCTTTGCAAGCAGAAACTGATGAAATAAGTAAGTTTGCTGTCTTCGCAGAGGGTATTACTGCAACAAATGGTCAAACGAGTGTTTATGTTGAGGGAAAACAAGAGAACGACTGGTTTGTTGAATATCCGCTAATTACAATGACGGGTCCGGAGGGTGAAACTCCTGTTTTTTCTATAGAAGGAGGAACCTGGCAAACATACACAGAACCTTTCTACTTGCAAATGGAAGGTCTAATATTCTTCAGGTACCTAAGCAAAGATCCCAACAACAACCAGGAAATAACTGAAATTGAATTAATTAAGGTAGACACTCAAGGAAAAGTGCATAAAAGTCTAAAGTTTAATCAGGCGAAAATTGTCATACAATGATCCCGCCACCCAAAACTTTTCCATCCTCATAAAAAACGGCGCTTTGTCCGGGAGCTACACCAAAAAGTGGCTCGTCTGTAATAACTTCCGATTGCCCGCCCTCTCCCATGGAAATCTTTGCGGAGTAAAACTTTCCCAAATTCCTAATGCGAACTAAACTCTCGAAAGGTAAAACGGGTTTTTCGCAAATCCAATTCAAATCATTCACATAGAAAATATCTTTTGAGGCGTCTTCTTTAGAACCAACAACTAACTGGTTATTATTGACGTCCTTATCCACTACATATAGGGGCCTACCAGCATACTCGGTTACCGTAAAACCATGACGTTGCCCAATAGTATAGAACCAAGCCCCCGCATGATAACCTATTACATTTCCTTCTATCGACAACACGTCCCCTCTTTTCACCTTAACTCGCTCTTTCAAGAAAGTTTGCAAATTCACCTCTCCAATAAAGCAAATGCCGGTACTATCGGGTTTATCATAAATCCTAAACCCAACCTCCTTTGCTTTCTTTCTGACACCCTCCTTTTGCATGTCTCCCAACGGAAACAGAGCGTGCTTAAGCTGATCTTGATTCAAACGATACAGAAAATAGGATTGATCCTTGCCCTTATCAGCTCCGGACAGCAATTGAACACAGGAGTTACCTGATGCGTCGGTTATTCTCTTTAAACCGGCGTAATGCCCGGTTGCAACGTAATCAAATCCACTTTCTAAAGCCCAGTCCAGAAAAAGACCGAATTTAATTTCCTTATTGCATAAAACATCCGGATTTGGAGTACGTCCAGCCTCATACTCAGAGTAAAAGTAACTCATGACCAAGTCTCTATATTCTTCTGTAAAGTCTAAGTGCTTAAACTTGATTTCTAAGGTAGTAGCTATATGAATGGCATCATTACGATCGGCGTCTCCCCCGCATCCCGGGCGATCGAAATCCCAACACTGTAAATACACTCCGGTAACATCATAACCCCATTCTTTTAGCAAGGCGGCGGCCACAGCAGAATCAACTCCGCCACTTATACCAATCGCCACTTTAACGCCCGCATCAGATTTTTTACTACTCAATGTTTTTACCACGGGAAGATTATACTAAAATACCTATCGAAGCTCACATTTAACCGTAGCTTCTTCCATCTTAGAGGCTAACTCCTGAATTATCTCGAGAGCTTCTTGACAGGTTAAACGCCTAAAGTTATGGGGAAAATAGTGGAAAACTCTGTTTCGTCCTCTGTGCCAGGTGTTCCATAAATTATCGGCTAAATCCACTTTAGGAGTCTCTTTTAGACACATATGGCCAAATTGATTAGCGTGCTCCTTCCTGTATCTAGGGCTTAAAATCCTACCGACTCTAATTTCATCCCCATAAAAATCTTTTTCATTAATGACTCCGGTGTCCAGAAAAAGCTTTTTCAAAAACCCCTCGTACGCTTTGGAAAAGGGAAAAACTAAATAAGAGTAGTCCGAAACGGGCGCCCCTTCCGGGTTTGCCAGATCCAATAACTTCTCGCCATCCTTTATTAGCCCCTGAATATTCTCCCCCAAATAACTCCACAAAGTAGAATTTTTATTAATAATCTCCATAACAACCCTTTCTAAAAACTAAAGTTAATAACTTTTTCCATGAACATGGTTAAAATGAGCACGGAAGACCCACTTAAATACCTCTATAACCAAGAACATCAAGGCAGACGCCCCAAAAACGTACACCCACAAAATACCCAAAGGAGCTAAGCCAAAAATATTTCGCAAAATTTCAAATGAAAAGGGTAGAAATTGAAAGCCCATACCCACGAGAACAGCTAAAATCAACCATTTATTATCTAAAAATCCTTCCTCCCAGAAAGGACGGGTTAGGGTTCTAACTGAAAATACATAAATTAGCGAATTAATTCCTATTGTGGCAAACGCCATAGAACGAGCAATAGTAACGTCCTGAGTACTTTTTAAAATGTATGTATACATCAAAAAGGCAGTAATTCCACCGGTTAGCGATACTATCCCTATTAATTTACACATCCACTTGGAAACTAAAGCTTCTTTTGGGGATCTCGGGGGACGGTTCATAATACCTGGATTTTTAGGGTCTACTGTTAATGCGAGGTGAGGAAAACCATCGGATATAAGATTTATCCAAAGGATCTGTATTGCTGTTATTGGAAGAGGCAATCGCATCAAGGTCGAAAATAAAACCACAAAAATGCCTTCAAAAGCGTCGCACATTAAATACAAAATCACCTTACGAGTGTTATCAAAAATTACCCTACCTTCCTCTATGGCGGCGGTGATGGTTGAAAAACTTGAATCTAAAAGCACCAAATCGGCTGACTCCTTTGCAACATCTGAGGACTCTTCAACTACAATTCCTATGTCCGCTCTGGAGATTGCTGGGGCATCGTTAACCCCATCCCCCATCATCGCAACCACCTCATTGTTCTTCTTTAGCGCAGTTATTATGTCCAACTTTTGGTCAGGTTTAGTTCGCGCGAACAATAAGGTATCTCTAGAACGGGAAATAAACTTTAGAAGATCTTCCTCAGACATTTTCTGCAACTCAGTACCTGTAAGGACGTTTTCGTCTGAAACACCTAAATCCAACTTCTTCAAAACCGAGAGCGCGGTTTTTGTATAATCACCGGTAATAACGATTATACGAATACCCGCCTTGTTTGTTTTCGCCAAGGATTCTTTAACATCAGGCCTGACAGGATCAGTATATGCTAGCAAACCTACCCACTCAAAATCTTCACCAATGTCCGCATCCTTCAACTCCTCCTTAGAGCCAAGAACAATCTTTCGGGCCATTCCCAGGGTACGCATCCCTTCCGACGTCAACTCATCCAAGCGATCCAATAACTTGGATTTATCATCCCCATCTAAGGAACATAAGTCCATAACAACCTCCGGGGCTCCGTTCACGAAAATAATGTTCTCAGAGTCCTCCCATTTATTTAAACATGCAAAGTACTGATGTTCCGAAGAAAACGGGATACTATCAAGTCTCGGAAACTTTTGCGTTACTTCTTTTGTCGAATCAACCAAATTACTCGCCCACTCCCAAGCGGCTATTACAACAGGATCGTCCAAATCGTTGGCCAAAACGGATTGGATTACTAAAGTATCCTGATCACCTATCAGGCTAACCATTTTCATCTTCCCCTCTGTTAAAGTGCCTGTTTTATCAGTACAAATGGTAGTAACTCCACCTAAGGTTTCTGCTGAGACTAAATTCCTAACCAGTCCTTTTCGTGCCAAAATCTTTTGCATTCCAATAGCCAAAATCACCGTTAAACCAACTAAAAGGCCCTCGGGTATCGATGAAACAGCTAGCGCCACAGATGTGGAAAAAGTCTCCTTTATAGGCCTTCCTGTTAAAAACCCGGCAACAAAAACAACGGAGATTAAAATCAAGACCAGAAAGGTTAGTTGCTTGCTGAAAGCATCTAGCTGTTTTGCAAGCGGTGTCTTCTCTTTTGTATCCCCGACAGAAAGTGCTATCTCTCCCATGGCCGTATATGAGCCGGTAGACGTTATGAGCAGTTTTCCGTTTCCGGCAGTAACCAACGTACCCATAAAACCTGTCATTCCATCGGTCTTACCTACAGAAACCGACTCTCCGGTTAGAATAGCCTCCTCCACAAAAAGACGATTTGTACTTACTAAAAGACCGTCCGCCGGAATCTTGTCCCCCTGACGCACCAAAACGACATCCCCGGGAACTAATTCCTCCGTATCTAAAGTAAGGACATCTCCATCTCTTAAAACTCTAACGTGCGGGTGGACCAATTTCTTCAAAGCTTCCAAGGCCTTTCCAGCGCGTTCCTCCTGGATAAATCCTAAAATAGTATTAATGAAAACGGCAAAAGAAATAACCAAAGCATCTGTGAATTCCCCCATGAGAACAGTAACAGCTACTGCCCCCAATAAAATATAAACAAGGGGGCTCTTAAACTGGGATAAGAGTACGGCTAAGCTTGAGGTAGGCTCTTCTTCTGGTAATAAATTTTTACCGAACTTCTCCAAACGCCGTTGCGCTTCACTAGTACTCAGACCTGTCTCCAACGAGGTATTCAGTAAGGACTGATCCATTTTTGGATAGCTCGGAGAAATTTTATTATCCATGTAATAATGCTAGCACACTTATGTATAATCCAAGGGTATGATAGTTGCCAAAAACGCCTTGCTCATTATAGTTTGTGCTTTGATTTTGATAAAAGCGGTAGATATTCTTATTGAAACTTCCACGAAAATCGCCCAGTACTTTAAAATTTCAGGATATACGATTAGCTTCCTGCTCGTTGCCATCGCTACATCACTTCCGGAGGTTGTAGTGGCCATAACATCCAGTGTGGAAGAAAAGTCCATTCTAGCGTACGGAGATGCTATGGGATCAAATATCGCGCTTATCACTTTAGTAATCTCCTTACCAATATTATTGGGTAAAGATATTGTTACTAGAAGTATTTTACACTCCAGGGATGCGTATTATGCCACCTTTTTTGCTTTTTTACCCGCATTATTATCTGTAGATGGAGACTTAAGCAGGGTTGATGGAACAATTCTAATCATCGCTTATGTAGCTTACTTAAACAGCGTGATAAGAAGAAGTAAAGGAATAGAAAGAATCATGCAGCAATTTGAGAGCATAAATATAGTGAAAACGACGGGCCTGTTTCTTTTCTCATTAGCATTGCTTTTGGCTTCAAGCAGGGGCATTGTGCTTTCCGCGATAAGTATAAGCGCACAAATGGGATGGGCCTTGGGATTTGTTGGTCTAACAATTACAGCCCTTGGTACTTCTTTACCGGAAATTGCCTTTGTGATTTCATCCGAAGCAAAGGATAATCAAAGGGAAATTCTTGGAGACATAGTGGGAAGTGTGGTTGCTAATTCAACTTTAGTTCTAGGATTAGCGGCCACAATATATCCTATAAGGCTTGGTTCTGCGTCATTTGGAAGCTCTACGATACTCTTTCTCGCAATCTCGCTTTTGCTTTTCCTAAAGTTTACAATTAGTAAGCAACGACTAGAAAAATTCGAGGGGCTGGTGTTAATTAGTGTTTATATCCTATTTATACTTACCGAGTATTTCCTCCAAACACAAACTCATTAAGTTCCTAAGAGCAAAATTGGTATAATTCACTTATGGAAAAGACCGATAAACCGAAAGTGGCGATTATACATGACTATTTAATGCAATATGGTGGGGCAGAAAAAACTTTAGAGGCGATCCTCGAACTTTTCCCCGACGCACCAATATACACGGGGCTGTATTCTCCTAAGAATTTGCCGGAAACTATTACGCGTAGAAAAATCTTAGCGATTAGAAATCCTATAATAAGAGCTTTCTCAAAACAGTTCACCTTTATAATGCCCTTGGTTTTCGAAAGCTTTGATCTCAGTAAATATGATCTAATAATCTCGGATTCTTCCTGTTGGGCAAAGGGAATTGTTACTCAACCGGATCAAATGCACATAAGCTATATTCACACACCTCCAAGGTTTCTGTATAAGTACTCGGTGGAAAGCCCGAAAAGATTCAAATGGTATTACAAGCCGCTAGTTACCGTCCTAGACCATTTCCTTAGAATTTGGGATTATTGTGCAGGACAAAGGCCCGATTTTTTGGTGACTAACTCTCAAACTACAGCTAGAAGAATTGAAAAATTTTATCGTAGGACGGCGGAAATAATATATCCTCCTGTAGAAATAGAAAATAGCACGGAATTGTATACAAATACTATTCGGAAACCCTACTATTGCTTCCTTGGCAGACTTGCCGCATATAAAAATGCGCATCTACTTATACAGGCGTTTAATTTCCTTGGGTGGGATTTAATTGTAATGGGTAGTGGATCAGAGGAAAAATTCTTGAAAAAACTAGCCGAGGGTAACAGAAACATCAAAATATTGGGAGGGGTTAGCGAAGACAAAAAAGCAGAAATTCTATCTGAGTGCAAGGGGCTATTATTTCCCGTAGTAGAAGAAGACTGGGGAATTGTACCTTTAGAGGCGATGTCTTACGGAAAACCGGTTTTGGCCCACAGGTCGGGGGGAGCTACAGAAACAATAAAAGAAAATATTACTGGAATGTTTTTTGAATCTCTAAGGCTAGAGGATTTAATCAATTCTATAAAGGTGTTCGATGAGACTATAGAGAAAGGCGTTTTCGATCCGGAAAAAATTAAGGCGCGCGCAAAGGGATTTTCAAAAGAAAGGTTTAAGAGCGAGTTCTTAGAATTTGTGATTACAAAATGGGGGGAACATACCAAAAATTCCCTAAAGTTTACACAACATGACACTCAAACAACTAGAGCTTAAAAACTATAGAAACCACCTAGATCGGGCTTTCAATTTCGATGAGAAAGTCACTTTGATTGTAGGACCAAATGGTGCGGGAAAGACAAACATTTTGGAGGCAATTCATCTTCTCTCTACGGGTAGGCCCTTTAGAACGTTGTATGATCGTGGTGTTATTAATCATTCAAAAGGTTCTGCCACAATTAAAGGGATTATAAAAAAAGATGATGAAAGAAGTAAAGAAACTCGGGTGGGGATATTGATTGAAAAAAACCAAAAATACAAAAATGCTTCTACCAAAAAGATAAGGATTAACGGAAAAAGTATTAGGGTAGGCACAATTTCCCAATTCAGCAACTCTGTATTGTTCTCTCCTTTAAATATGGGATTGCTTACAGCTTCCCCATCGGGAAGGAGGGGCTTTTTGGACGATATATTAAATCAGACGGACGAAGGCTATAAAAAATCCCTTAAAAATTACACTAAAGCAAGGCGCCAAAAAAACAGAATATTGGAAATAGTTAGGGAAACCGGCAAAGGCGGATCACAGTTGGATTACTGGAATCAGAAAATGCTTCAAATAGGAAGCGAGATTCAGGGAAAACGTGAAAATTTGATCAAATTCTTCAGGCAAGATCTCGGCGGTAAAATCAAAACTATGGATCCAAGTTTGACTATAGATATTGAGTACAACATAAGCTCTATAAACAAGAAACGGTTGGAAGAGTACTACGAAAGAGAGATATCTGCCTGTACAAGCTTGATAGGACCTCATAGGGACGATTTTTCAATAACACAAAAGGGGAAAAACGTTGGAAATTATGCTTCAAGAGGGCAACAGAGAACGTTAATTTTGTGCCTAAAAATTTGCGAACTCAAATATATAGAAAATGCCGTAGGAGAGAGGCCCATCCTACTTTTGGATGATATTTTCTCCGAGTTGGACAGAGATCACAGGGCCGCTTTGAGAAATATAGTGCAAAAGCAACAGACTATTCTCACAGCCACCGAGACTCCGATAGGCTTCGAGGATAGCACTAGGATAAACCTCTAATTCTGACTCTATCAAAAACAGAAAGCGCCTTTCAAGAAAAGGAGTGTCCTTACCCGCGAACTGCTATTTCCCTTAACAAAAACGAACTAAGTGAAATATTAAAGGCCACCCCTTGAATTTTGCGGGAAATATGCAAGAATTAAGTAGATGTATACTCCCGAGTACACTATTACAAATAAAATGCTAGAGAGCTTAACAAAAATCGAGTACTTGAGGGCGATTGCCGAAACAAAAAGCATATTCCTCTCCTGGCAAAAGAACCTCCAAAAAGAAACGCGAGTCAATTTTATAAAAGCGAACCTGAATTTGCTGGGAATCCAAACGGACATAGAGGAAATCAAACGATTCGTTGATGGACTGTCTAGAAACCCCGCAGATCTAGTGAAAAACATCGAAAAGAGTATGAACTATAGTCAATTGCTGGCCCAATCCTTTGAAACCAAGGAAAAAGGCATTCAAAACATGTACAGGATAATAACGGACGGGAAACGATCAGATAGTCCGGCCCCCTACAGGCAAGAGAAAATAAAAGGCAAGACAGAGCCGGAGGAAATACTGGCGGAAATGACAGGCCTGATAGACTGGCTGAATAGCTTAGATGGCGCAGAAACACATCCGTTAATTAAAGCAGCCATAATAAAAGCAAATATCATGAAGATAGCTCCATTCAAAAACTATCACGAACTGCTAGGAAACTTAATTTCCTACCAAATACTAAAGGTCTCAAAGTATGATATTAAAGGCCTTTGCCACCTGGAAATGGCTTACTGTAAAGATTTGGCTGGTTATAGAAAGGCGCGGAAAGATCTCGAGCAAAAAGAGGCCGATAAAGAAGAGGGGGAAGATTTAACCGAATGGATCGATTTTTATCTTAGAACCATGGCTTCTGAAGCAACAACAAAAAAAGAGGAATTCCTTCTTCTTTCGAAGGATACAAAGATTGCGGCCGCAACAGGAAAAGCAAAACTTTCAAGAAGGCAAGAAAAGATTGTCGCGTACCTACAAGACTATGGAACGCTTCAAAACAAAGATTTCGAAAGGCTTTTTCCCAAAATTTCGGAAGATACGGTTCTGAGAGAACTCAAAAAACTAGTTAATTGGGAAATTATTGTTAAAAAAGGTAAAACCAAATCCTCCCAATATGAACTTAAATAATTTAAGCTACTGCAAAACAGTTGCAAGAGAGAACATAAAAACGTATTATTAAAACATAGATGAACGAGGAAAAACCATACAACTTAGAGCCGCACGTCGAAGCCGCCCTTAGCTACATTCCTGGAGTCGGTTTGGCAATAATTTTCATCGAAAAGGAAAATAAGTTTGTTAGATTTCATGCGTTTCAGTCAATCTTTTTTTGGATAGCCGCATTCGGAATCTATAGTATGGCCTATTTCTTACGAGTATTACTAATAGGTTTCTTCTTAACCCCCCTGGTAAATATCGCCATAACTATCTTGTGTTTCTACCTAGCCTGGCAAGCCTACAACAAAAGAGAATTTGAACTTCCCGTAATAGGGGCTCTGGCCAGGGAACAGGTTGAAAAGTAAATAAGAGGTCACGTGTATGCAAGAAATTGCTGACATATTAAAAAATAAAGACCTCAAAGGTGATCACAGAAATAAGTACGAATTTCAAGCTTATGGAAACAGACTAGCCGAAGAATTAGGAGACCCTCAACACAGATCCTTGTACATAAAATTGGCAAAAAACGAGGAAAGGAAATTTCTAGAGCGTGCCAGAGAATTCGTATTAGATTCCGAAAACGCTACCACTAAAGGCCGCTTGTTCATGTGGAAACTTTCGGAACTGAAAAGAGAGGGGGCTACGGAGAAATAATGAAGCTAATTAAAGAATTATTAAGAATCTATAAAATTCCGCTTTTGGTTTCTATAACCTTAGGGATTGTTATCGTTGCCCTAGCAGTCCTAAAGAACCCAATAGACATATTTGCGGTATTCTTGGCAAGTGCAATTGGAACCATTTTTTTAGATTTGGACTATTTTATTTACGCATATGTCACTGATGTAGGAAAAGATTTTTCAAAAACATTAAGAGGATATATAAAGTATCGGGATTTCAGTAACGCATTTTCCTATATTTGGTATCATCGTGAGGATATTAAAGAGAAAACATTGCAAAGTGTGCTTTTTCAAGTGGTCATAGGTGCTTTTAGCGTTTTTATGATTTTCGCCCCTCTAAGCTTCTTCATAAAAGCTTTAGTACTGTCAATTTACGTAAACTCCTTATACAGGTTATCCGAAAGGTATTTCAAAGGAAACATCGATGGATGGTTTTGGGTCCTAAAAGAAAAACCTTCAAAAAAGGAGGTAAAAATATACCTGATCGCTAGCGCACTGATTTTCCTCGTAGCTATCCAATTTCTCTAAAATAAATGTACGGACTTTTAATTAGTTTTGGAGCTATTCTTGCTTTCCTTATTTCCAAAAGGACCGCAAAAAAACGGAACTTAAAACTTTCTACATTCTACAAAACCGTGAATCTGGCCATTATTTTGGGTCTAGTAGGTGCGCGAGTATATCATGTGATTGACTACGGGGGTTTTTATGCCAAACACCCAGAATTGGTCTTACAGGTCTGGCGAGGCGGTATGGGAATTTATGGTGCCATTTTTGGAGGATTTCTGGGCGTTCTCATAGGTACAGAAGGAAAAGATATTTTAAGATGGTTAGATGTGTTTGTTTTAGGGCTTCCGTTGGCCCAGTCCATCGGTAGGTGGGGAAACTTTTTTAATGGGGAACTATACGGGATCGAGACCAAACTTCCGTGGGGTCTGAAAATAGAAGGAAAGGCATACCATCCCCTATTTTTATATGAGTCTATTTTGAATTTTTTGCTTTTTCTATACTTGTGCGCTCTGGAAAAAAGAAATGGAAAATTAAAGAGAGGAACTATCGCGGCAACTTATTTAGTAGGATATGGCTCAATAAGATTTCTTCTGGAGTTTCTACGAATGGAAAGCTGGACTACATATGGGATTAATATAGCTCAAACGATCTCCTTATTAGCCATCATTGTTGGAGGATTACTTTTAATCAAGAACCCCACTGGAAAAACGTGATAGGATTTAAACAATGAAGATACATATAGCCTCAGATCATGCCGGATTTAACCTGAAAGAATTTCTGAAGGCTTCATTGGAAAAATCCTCTGTTGAAGTTAAGGACATGGGACCATTACTCTTGGAACACCTAGACGACTATCCCCAAACAACTGAAAAGTTAATCAAGCTTATCTCACAAAATCCGGCAGAAAAAGGAATTCTAATCTGCAAAAATGGCGTTGGGGTTACTATATTCGCAAACAGATTCAAAAACGTAAGGGCGGGACTTTCTTGGTCTGCAGGACACGCTAGGTCACATCGGTTGGAAGACAACACTAATATACTGACGTTGCCGGCTGGATTCATTTCGAACCGAAAAGCGTTTGGAATCGTAAAAACATGGCTTAACACAAAATTTAAAGGAGAAGAACGCCACGTCAGAAGATTAAAACAAATCGAGAAACCAACCGCATGATAATTCCGGGCATACTTCAGAGAAATCTTGACGACATAAAGAAAGACCTACAAACGGTTAAAGGTTTTACTCGTCTGGCTCAGATTGACGTTGCTGACGGCAAGTTAGTAGAAGGAGAGACATTTCTAGACTTGGGTAAAATTCTGGAAATAGAAACTCCGATAAAATTCGATATACATCTGATGGTAAAAAAGCCCTTTAGATATCTAAAAGATTTAAACAACAAGGTAGAAAAAGTTAGTGCGCACATAGAAGCTCCAATAAACCATAAGAGATGGCTTAAGAAGGTAAGAAGACTGGGTTACAAGGCAGGCATATCAATAAATCCAGAAACGCATTTGGAGAAAGTGGAGAAATTGGTTCCAAACCTAGATTTTGTTCAATTTCTAACTGTAAAACCCGGAAAACAAGGAAGTCCTTTCCAATCGCAGGTTCTACAAACCATCCGAGAGTTTCACCAAAAGTATCCGGAAACCCACACACAAGTGGA
>CAZMKN010000008.1:15444-18297 GCA_964567095.1 uncultured Candidatus Saccharibacteria bacterium
GAAAATGGGTACGAAATAGTAAATGGAGGCGGTCCAGGAGTTATGAGAGCATCAACAGAAGGGGCGCACGAAGGGGGACAAAAAGCCATAGCGGTAACATACCACCCAAATAAGAAAAAGAAAAACTACGAGGGAGTAGACCAGTTAAACGCTTTTGATGAGGAAATTATCACCTTAGATTATTTTGACCGCACAAAAGTAATGCTGCAAAATTCCGATGTACACGTGATCTTTAAAGGTAGCACGGGAACCATAAGTGAGTTTGGCATGACTTGGGCGAGTTCAAGAATCCATGAAGGGAATCACAAACCTATTATCGTTTTTGGAGAGTTTTGGAAAGAAATAATCGATGTATTCAAGAAAACAATGCTTATGAGACCTGGGGAAACGGAGCTTTTACACATATGCACAACGCCACTGGAAGTTTTGGAATTCATTCAGGCTCTCGAAAGTAAATCGCAATAGTATTGTATACTTAAGCTAATGCCCCAACTTACTACTGAGGAATTGCAAAAAACAGCCCACGAGTTGCGAATTGATGTGCTGGAAATGTTAAAAAACGCAAAATCAGGGCATCCTGCAAGTGCTTTGGGATTGGCGGAAATTCTTTCGGTACTTTACTTCTCGGAATTAAATATAGACCCAAAAAACCCTAATGATAAAAAGTCGGACAAATTTATTCTGTCAAACGGGCATGCCTGTCCTATTTTATATGCAGCCCTCGCCAAAAAAGGATTTTTCCCAAAAAAAGAGGTTGGAAACTTGCGGAAAGTTGGGGCACTTTTACAAGGGCACCCTAGCAGAGAAACCCCTGGAGTAGAAACTGCCAGTGGATCCTTGGGACAGGGGCTATCTATTGGCGTAGGAGAGGCTCTGGCATACAAAATGGATAAACTTTCTAATCGAATCTACGTTTTAACAAGTGATGGAGAGCTAAACGAGGGTCAGACATGGGAGGCGGCGATGTTAGCTCCAAAATATAACTTAGATAACTTAACATGGATAATTGACCGAAATAATATTCAGATAGGAGGAAATACGCGTGACATACTTCCGTTGGAAAACTTAAGAGAAAAACTGGAAAGTTTCAACTGGTACATTATAGAAATTGATGGACACAACATAATGGAAATAAAAAGTGCTTTTAGAATGGCAAAAAATATTTCTGGAAGGCCAACTGGTATAATAGCCCATACAATCCCGGGGAAAGGAGTCGATTTCATGGAGAAAAAATTTGAGTGGCACGGGAAAATCCCTTCAGATAAGGAAATGGAAGAAGGTATTGAACAAATTAAAAAGTTGTAATTAAATTAAAGGATATAAACGTATGAAATCAGTAAAACTATATGCGAACGTAATTCCAATTATCATAATTCTGCTACTAATTGGTGGCGCCGGATATTTTTTATTCGGACAAGATTTGGAAATTCCGATTGAAGATAGAAAAACGCAGATAACAAGGGTTGAGGGCTTTCCCAGAATGATTTATGTTAGTGAAGACAGAGAGAAAGTAAGAGAAGTCATAACATCTGAGGAGGAGCTAAACGAATTCTTAAGTGAAGTGGACAAAAATGACGAGTTAACTTTAAATACAAACATTAACTTCAACAAACACTATCTGCTAGGCGCAGCAACAAAAACTCTAGAAGGTGAAAATCATGAGTTCAAAATCAAAAAAATATACAAAGATACAGACGATAAGACTTTAACGATAGTACAAGAAAGAGTCGATCCGGATGATGAATGTAGGTTGGAGGATGGCAAAAATATCTGGGTGGATATAGCTCAAATAAATAAAACTGATTGGAATATAGATTTTGAACTCGTAAAGAAAATACTGCCCTGTGAAGACACAAGCGAAGAATAAAACTGAATTAAGATCAACACGAGATGCTTTCGGAGAGGTTCTGGTAGAGCTTGGTGCCAAAAACGAGAGTATTGTGGTTTTATCTGCGGATCTTGCAGAGTCAACCAGAGTTCATCTGTTTGCAGAAAAATATCCAGAAAGATTTGTTGAAGTAGGCGTGGCAGAACAAAATATGGCCTCCGTAGCTGTGGGCTTGGCATTGGCGGGCAAAATCCCCGTGATCGCATCTTTTGCGTCCTTCTCCCCCGGGAAAAACTGGGATCAAATAAGGCTGGGGGTCTGCTACAACAACGTGAATGTAAAGATTGTTTCCACACATGCCGGTATTAATGCCGGGCCTGATGGAGCCACACATCAATCCCTAGAGGATATTGCTTTGATGAGGGTCTTGCCAAATATGACTATTTTTTCTCCTGCGGATTACAGTGAAACTAAAAAGGTAGTTGAGAAAGCTTTTGAAATTGAGGGGCCTGTGTATATTAGACTAACGCGTCCAAAAACCCCCCTGATTACACCGGCCGACGCAAAATTCGACGTTGGAAAAGTTAAAGTTTTGGAAAATGGAAGTAAGGTGGCTTTAGTTGGAACGGGACCAATTTTATCGGAGGGATTACAGGCAGCAAAAGAAATAAATGAGAAATATCCCAAAAGTGTGAAGGTGATAAATGTCCCAACGCTTAAACCTCTAGATATTGAGAACTTCATGGAGAAATTGGGTAATATTGAGCGAGTTTTTACACTGGAAGATCATCAAATTGTAGGGGGTTTGGGGAGTTTAATTTGCGAGATTTTGGCAGAGCATCACATCGGAAAGGAACACAGAGTAACAAGAATAGGAATGCAAGATTGTTTCGGAGAATCCGGCACCTACGAAAATCTAAAGAAAAAATATAAAATGGATACGGAAAATATTAAGAAGTTGCTGTTGGAGACTTTAAAAGCATAAACTATGAAAAATTCTTTGGATCTGCTAACAATTGGAGACT
>CAZMKN010000009.1:0-2210 GCA_964567095.1 uncultured Candidatus Saccharibacteria bacterium
TTACCGTACAAAAAGCAATGTTGAGCTTAACAAGAATATCATTTGGACAACCATACGATGGATAGATGTTATGAATTCTAATAGCCCCGAGTGCCGCCAAGGAAATAGCAGTGTATCCTGTTTGAGTGTCCGAAACTCTCCAATAACCGCTGGCTATTTTAGTAAATAACGAGAGTATGGAGTTTCCAAAATACCTAATCTTGGGAATCACAAAAAGAGCGGAACGGTGCCTTAATCTATTAGCTTTTACATAGTCTATGCCCTCCTCAACAACAGGTAGACATATTTTCTCCAATTCATTTGGATCCATTTGGCCATCTCCCGCCATTACAGCAGTACAATCCATGTTATGATCCCTACACCACCTATATCCTGTAGCAATTGCAGAGCCCACAGAGGCATTTTTCAAATGACTAATTAAAATTATTCTTGAATCATGGGGATTTTCATTCTCTATCTTGGCGGGAGTGTAAAGGCTGTTCTCCTCTTTTCTCAAATCTTCCAGTACAAATTCCGCGTGGTTGTATTTGTTTTGTTCAATTTTTTCCCTTCCATTAAGCTTTGTGACTGGCGAATCATCTTTTTTTATTAAACTCTTAACTATTTTTACAGTCTTATCTGTGGAGCTGTCGTTTACAACCACTATCCTGTCAACAAAACTTGGTATAGTCGTTATCACTTCCTTTATTTGTTTTTCTTCATTATATGTCGGGACGACTACGCCTACCGTTTTACCTTTTAGCATCCTTTTGATTGTAATATTGATTTTTTCCAAAGTAAAGTATGGGTTTTACTTTATTGTTTGGGAAGGGTCTTTAATTTCCTCAGGATACACTGGGATTTTAAAAAAAGTTTTGCTACAATAAAATTTGTGACAACAAACTCTAAACCAAAAGTAACAGTAATAGGACTTGGTTATGTAGGATTACCAGTGGTTCTGGCTTTAGCTAGAAGTCGGAAGTATGATGTGTGTGGTTATGATATTGATGTGACTAAGCTGGATAGCTTGAAGAAAGGCATTAACCCCCTAAAGGATGAGAGCGCTACATTTTTGGATGGCTTTATTAAGGACGTAACCTATTTCGGACCTGAAGAAATCGAAAACCTTATAGGCACTAAGTTCTTTTTAATCACTGTTCCCACTCCCGTTAAAGATGATCATGAGCCAGATTATTCTTGCGTGATTAGTGCTGGAGAAGCTATAGCGCCTTATATAAAGAAGGGAAGTTACGTCATTCTTGAATCTACAGTGAACCCCGGAACCTGTGATGAAATTCTTGCGCCCGTTTTGGAAAAAATTAGTGGATTAAAAGTCGGCGATGACTTTTCTTTATCACATTGTCCTGAAAGAATAAACCCGGGCGACCCCCGCTGGAATGTTTTGAATATTCCTAGAAACGTGGGTTCTTGTAAAGAAAAAGATAATAAAGTTGTGGCTGACTTTTATAGATCCTTCCTAGAGGGCCCTGTCAACGAAGTTTCGTCTCTTAAGGTCGCAGAAGCTACTAAGATAGTAGAAAACACTTTTCGAGATGTAAATATAGCTTTTGTTAATGAGTTAGCAATGTCTTTTGATAAATTGGGGATTGATGTGCTAGAAGTTATTAAAGGATCTTCTAATAAGCCCTTCGGCTTTTTGCCTCACTTTCCGGGCGCAGGTGTTGGAGGACATTGTATTCCCGTGGACCCATATTTCTTAATAAAGCGTGCCGCCCTAAATGGTTTTGACCACAGATTTTTAAAGACTGCTAGGGAAATCAATAATGGGATGCCCGACTACACTGTTAAGTTATTGGAGAATGGGGTAGAGGAGGCGTTTAATTCTAAAAATTCCAAATCTATTAAAGTTGGCGTTTTGGGGCTATCCTATAAGGCAAATATCGGAGATGTTAGGGAGTCTCCCGCGATCAAAATATGTGCTTTGCTTGAGGAGGGCGGCCATCCCGTTAAGTACTTTGATCCTTACATTGACAACTATAAAAATTTGGATTCTGCCGGATCGATAGAAGACCTTCTTGAGTGGGCAGATGCTCTGGTTTTAGTAACAATGCATCGAGAGTTTAACGGCCTTCCTGGAGTGCTAAATGAACATACAAATGTGAAAGTGTTTGTTGACGGGAGGAATGCTTTTAAATCCTCTGATTTTTCCGAATCATTGGTATACAGAGGAATTGGTACCAACAACAATGTAAATTTGTTTTCGGAATAAG
>CAZMKN010000009.1:2310-12118 GCA_964567095.1 uncultured Candidatus Saccharibacteria bacterium
TCATACCAAAAGTGAAATTCTGTACTTTTCTGATAATTACAAGATCCGAATTCCGTATTTTTTGACTTCTTTTCCAAGCAAGTAGTTTGGGTCTTTCAAATCTTCCTCTGTCATGGGGTGCGGTTCTATTAAGAGATTCACGTTCCGTATTGTGCCTAATAGGTCAACGAGTAACCTATGTCTATTTTTTTTTGCTTTTTCTGTGATGATTGCCAAATCGTAGTCGCTGTACTTATGGCTTGTACCTTTTGCCTGAGAACCGAATAAGTAAGCTTCTTTAACTGCAAATTTGTCCCTTATTTCTTCAACATATTCTCGTAATTCCCAATAAGTTTTTTTATTTATTTTTTGTGTTTTTTTATCCATGTGTATAATCTTTGAGCATTTTTGACCCACTCTTTCGTAAATTTCGGAGTTACTTTTTTATAAAATTGATATTTATAATCGTCGTAGCGCGCTTCTAGGTTAAATGTTGTTATTTCATCTAATTGTTTGTATTGTTCCTCTGTAAACTCAATTTCTGTTTGCTGCCCAAGCCTTGCTAAATTGTGTATGAGAGGAATATCTTTGTTCTGTTGAGCTAGAATTCCCTTTAAAATTTTTTCTAGTGCTAAATGATATACGAATAACCCCCAGTTTCGATAATTGGATACAATCATGTCTTCCGCAGTTTTTCTATTTCGCTCTGCTCCTTCGAAGAGAGTTTTTTCTAGATTTCTACGCACGGCATCATTATAGCATTTTTAGCTTTCCACTTTTGCTACAATATCACTAATGAAGCCTTTTCTAAAAATAGTAATTTCAGCAACGCTAGTTTACTTTTTCTCATGGTTTTTTGCATACAAAATCGGTGTCAACGACCTGCCCATTCAATCAGAAGACACGCTTCCGGCAATACTCATGCCGGTTACGATTATAAAAGAGGGAACAATTTACTTGGATTCCTATTATGACATGCTTTTGGAAAAATACCCCCATCCGGATGATAAAGATTATCAGAAAGGTTTAGTTCCTTTTTACTTAAGGAAAATTACTTCTTCAAATTCTCAAACTCATTATGTCTCTGCCTTTCCTATAGTTACGTCACTACTTGCCCTTCCCGTTTATTTTTTCCCGGTGATTTTAGGGATGCCTATAAACTTTGTTAACGTAACGATACTAGCCCACCTAGCCTCTGCCCTTATAGTGGCTTTCTCCGGAGGGTTTTTGTATCTGCTACTGAAAGGTCATTTTTTCCAAGAGGATCCACAAACTTCTTTGATAAAGCAGAAATCCTTTTTATTAACCGCAATCTATCTTTTTGGAACGATAAACTACGCCCACATTTCCCAAGCACTTTGGCAACACGGGACAGTTCAACTACTCACAATTTTAGCCCTCCTTTTCTTGTACAAAAAACGGTATGTATTAACCGGACTTTTCTTTGGCTTAATGCTACTCTCCCGCCCAACAAGTGCTATCGCGGTTGGATTGTTGGGACTTTTGGCTTTAATCAGACATTTGAATTTAGAAAGCCTTTCCTTTTCCGGGATTTTGCAAAGTGCCCTGAGTAAGAAAGAGGCTGTCCTTAAATTAATAGGTAGAATTATCTTAGGAATGGTACCAACAATCCTTTTTTTCCTTTGGTACAACAAAACTTTCTACCAAAGCATCGCCAACCAAGGCTATTCCAACCAAATCTTCACCGAATGGAAGGGTCGCTTCCCTGAAGGTTTTTTAGGTCTCTGGCTCTCTCCGTCTAAAGGAATCCTTATTTACTCCCCAATATTTTTGCTTTCCCTTTACGGAATTTATAAAGCCTTTAAAAACAAGGCGAACTCCAAAACCACCCAGTACCTAGCATTTTCCATAATAGTAATAATTCACACTTTGGTTTTAGGCAAATGGAAACATTGGTACGGAGGATGGTCTTTTGGCTACAGGATGGCCTCTGATACAATCCCCTTTTTAACTCTGCTTTTGGTTCCGTTCGTAAAATCGGAGCTATTTAATAAGTACAAAAAAGCTTTTACCGGCTTATTTACACTTTCCGTTTTAGTACAGCTTTTTGGAATTATATTTTTCGACGGAATTTGGCACGCGGCTTACGATTTGGGCTACAACAACACTTCTTGGTTATGGTCTCTGCGTAATAGCGAGTTTATATTTAACATTCGACGTGTGCTAGTAAAGCTAGGATTAAGGGATTCTCCGTTTTAGCCTCAACTCGTTCTTTCTTGTATAATACCTTAAAGGCTTTGTGATGAGATAAAAAATCTTAAGATATGCCAAAACCAAAAAAATATAACATAATATGTCTTTCAAACCAGCTTTGGGATTTTCCGAATTGGACAAACAAACGGCACGTAATGTCTCGACTTGCTAAACAAGGGCACAACGTAATTTTTGTAGATCCTCCGATAAACTTTGGAAGAGTTTTCTATAGACAGGTAACCCGCGGACATTGGAATTTATTCCGTGTTTTAACTCAAACCAAAAAAGATCCATGTGGCGCGCTTATTTACACTCCGATAAATTTAATTCCCATAAAATCCATAACTGCAAAACTTCATTCGGCAAAGATAAAAAAGCTCGCAAGAAAGCATTTCGACAGCAAAAGAAGAACGCTCCTATGGATTTATCATATGGAGATTTCTTACTTGGCCACGTATCTAAGGGCGTTGGACAGAGATTTGTTGATCTATGATTGTGTTGATAATTATGAAGCCTTCCCGAAATATGATACTGAGGAAAAGAAAGCCCCCGTTCGCCAAAAAGAGAAATATTTAACTTCTAAATCCGGCGTAGTTTTTGCAACTGCCCCAGGACTTGTGGACAAACTGAAACAGTACAACGAGAACGTACATTTTACTCCAAATGTTGGCGATTTTAAGAAGTTTTACAATATAAAAAAGAAAAATCTCGAAATCCCTCCGGAACTGGAACAAATTCCACACCCGAGAGTAGGTTTTGCCGGATCCTTAGATGATTACAAGTTCGACTCGGATTTAATGCGCAAGATAGCTAAGGATAGCCCTCATATTTCTTTTGTATTGATAGGTCAAATAGCTCTCAAGGACAGGAATGCCGATCTAACCGCTTTGGGATTGGGAGATCTGGACAATATCCACTTTTTAGGCCACAGACCCTATGAGACGTTGGAAAACTACTACGCCGGATTTGATGGCTATATTATTCCCTACAGACTAAACGAATACACAGTTGGCGGCTGTTTCCCTGTGAAATTCCACGACGCCTTAGCCGTAGGTTTTCCTACAGTAGTAACAGATTTGCCCGCGTACCTTCCTTTTAAAGATGTTTCGTATATAGCAAAGAATTACGATGAATTTTCCTTAATGGTGCAAAAAGCACTAATTGATGACGACTCTAAAAAAGTGAAAGCGCGCCAGGAAATAGCAAAGCAGAATAGTTGGGATGGAAAAGTTTCCCAAATGTTAGATATTATTGGTAAGTATTTATGAAAATTTTATACACACTGAATTCCGGACAACGAGGGGGAATGGAACAGCACGTTTTAGATTTGGTTAAAGGTATGGTTTCAGAAGGTAACGAAGTCTTTGTTTGGTGCGCTTCCGGTCCAATGGCAGAAGTTTATAAAAATGCTGGTGCTGAAGTTACAATTCAGCCAATAAATTTAGATATAGATCCTTTTTACATCTCGCGCCTATATAAATTCTTAACAAAAAATAAAATAGATGTTTTGCACGCCCATGAATTAAAAGCTGTCTCAAATAGTTTGTTGGCGGGCGTGTTGGCAAAAACATCCGTGAGAATAAGCCACACCCACACCCCAATATCTGAGTGGAAGATATCTTACTTAAAAAAGAGAATGAATATTATGTTTGATAATCTTTTGGTTAACTTGTTTGCGACAAGAGAGATTGCTTTAACTGAAAGCCGCCGGAGTGTTAAGGAGTCGGAAGGGATAAAAGACTCAAAGTTAGTTGTAATTCCAAACGGGCTGAATTTGGCTGAGTTTAGTCTCTCTCCGGAACAGAAACAGAAATTTAAATCCGAGATAATGCAACGCTACAATATTTCGGATGGTACCTATATTTTTGGAAATATTAGCCGCATAAGTAAGGAAAAGGGGCACAAAGCCCTGGTCGTAGCTTATGCAGATGTTTGTAAGTCACTGGAAAACCAGAATATTCCGAACAATACCTTTTTATTTATAGGGGGAGGCGGGCCTTTGGAAGATGAGCTTAAAAGCAAAGTGAAGGAGCTGAATATTGAAGATAGAGTTTTAATAACAGAAAGATTCGCAGAGGAGGATCTACAGAAATTTTATGCTACGTTTGATAGTTTCGTGTTTCCCTCTATGGCGGAGGGTTTTGGGATAGTGCTGATAGAGGCAATGGCGTTTAGTCTGCCGATCTTGTGTTCGGATTTGGAAGTTCTCCAGGAAGTTGGTGGGTCTACTGTTCGGTATTTCGAAACCGGATCTAAAGAGGATTTAGTTGCAAAAATGATGGATTTGTATAAACGCCAAGATCAATATTACGGGTTTGGAAATAAGGCGCGTAGGCGGGTTGAGGAGATTTATTCAATAGATCTGTTTGTTTCACGATATTTGGATTTGTACAAGGAGCTTTTGGTATGAAGATCTTGATGTTGGGGAGAATAGGTCTGATGGAGGTTGGTGGGGGAGATAAAGTGCAGATTACTAATACGGCCAATGAGTTAGAGAAATTGGGAGTAGAGGTTGATATTAAGACCTCATTGAACGTAGACATGGCCCCATATGACTTGGTTCATGTTTTTCAGTTGGACTGGACACCGGAAACTTATTTTTACGCCGAGAAAGCAAAGGAGATAGGCAAGCCCTTGGTTTTGTCTCCGATTCACCACTCCATAAAGGAAGTGAAAAAATTTGAGGAGAATTACGCATTTGATCTGAGACGTATTTCAAAAATCCTTTTTAGAGAGCAGCATAGTCGGGACACGTTTAAAAACATTTATCGCTCATTTTCTAATCCTGAGAAAATTATTCCCACGATAAAAAGCGTCTTTGTAGGGTTGAAGAAAATGCATCAGAAGACCCTAAGTTTGTCAGATGTAGTTTTAGTTCAGACAGATTTAGAGGCGTGGGATTTGAAGCAGACTTATGGCGTTGATTTTAAGTGGGTGAAAATTCCAAATGGGGTGGGAGAACAGTTCTTGAGAGTATCGAGCTTCGAAAACCCCTTTAAAGACACAAAAATTAAAGATTATATTCTGTGTGTTGGGCGTATAGAACCAAGGAAAAACCAATTATCTATAATAGAGGCTGTCAATTTGGCCAGAAAGGAAGTGGGGGAGGATTTGCAATTAGTATTTATAGGTAAAAAGAACAGCAGCCACCATATAGAGTATAGTATCCGCTTCAATCATCAGCTGAGGAAATATCCGTGGATAACGCATATAGAGCAAGTGCCGTATGAGCAAATGCCGTCCTATTACCGTTTTGCGAAAATAGGTGTATCGGCAAGTTGGTTCGAGACCACCGGTCTTACTAGTTTAGAAGCTCTTTTTTGTGGGGCGAACGCCGTGGCGGCAGGAAGTAGGGCTAAAGAGTATTTGGGTAAAAATGCTTTTTATTGCTCTCCGGATGATGTGGGCTCAATAAAAGAGGCCATTCTCAAGGCTTACAATGCAAGTCCTCCTGTAATCCCTGAAGATATGAAAGAAAATTACACTTGGGCGAACGCCGCTAAAAAAACTCTTGAAGTTTACAAAAATGGTTTAAAATAAGTACGCATGGATTTGGAAATTATTATCGCAGTTTCAATATTTCTTGTATCACTTACACTTCTGTTTTTGGACAAAAAACTTTCGCTTTATATTTTGCTAATCCTCTCCGTTTTATTGCATAAAGAGCTTTTTAGTATTTATCGATGGAATCTCCTGCCGATCCGTCTATTTATGTTCGCTTTTTTGGTTTGTGGTGTATACGAGGTTTTAGATTGTTTTACGAAAAAGCCTGATCTAAAAAAGGTTGGAGAATACTTGAAGGAGCCCTTTATTTTTTTGCTTTTAAATCTTTGGCTAATTAGAGGAATTTCAATTGTTTTTACCAGAAATCTTTTTACTAGTGTCACGTTATTCGGCTTTTTCACAACCGTTGTAGCTTTGGGAATTTATCTTTATCTCTCATTCAAAGATAATCCGGACGGAACTCTCAAATATATTAAATTCTATATTCATGTAGCTTTTGGACTTTGTATCTTTGCTTACTTTCAAGCTTTTCTGTATTTGAGGACAGAGCTTATTATCGGAGCTCTATGGAATGTTCCAGGGAAATTTCCGCGCTTAGGCTCTTTATTTTGGGATGTAAATCATTTTGGAGGTTTGTTGGCCGGGCTCCTTCCTGTTTTGGGGGTTTTTATTTTGACAGCAAAATCGTTAAAGAAAAAAGTTTGGAATTTGTTCATGTTTTTTACCATGACTAGCGTTTTGTTTTTCACAAATTCCCGAACCTCCTGGATTTTGGCTTTTGTTGCTTTCGTAACTTTCTTAACAATTTTGCTTTTCAGAAAATTTGGGTCAAAAGGAGTCTTATCTATCGGTGTAGTTTTAGTTTTACTTTTTTCGGGTCTGTTAGCAGGTTATATGGATAAGGATAGCGTTTTTAGACGTAAGATAAAGGATTATTTTCACTATCGATTAGATTCTTTTGATTCCCACGTAATGCTTTTACAAGGGGCTTTCGAGGTTTTTGAGGAGTACCCGATTTTAGGAGGTGGTTATGGTGGATTTTTTGAGCACTTTTCGCAGACTGACGTAGCGGCCGCCTATTTTGGAAGGGATCCTGCCGCACTAAACACTCGTGTTCCGGCACACACAATTTGGGGAGAGGTTATTTCCGAAACGGGGGTTTTGGGTCTTGTGGCCTTTGTTCTTTTTGTCGGTCTAATTTTAAGTACAATTCTATACCTGGCTCTTAATAGTTTCGATAAAAAAACGATTTTACTTTCCTCGGCCATGTTCTCGTCGATTTTTGGGTGGCTGATTGCCGGCATATTCTACTCGTACAATAGTGAGTTCTTTTTTATTGTTCTATTTCTATATTTTGTGTATGCCGTAGCAACTTTACAGAAGGATTACGATTTAAGTAAAATACTTTCCTTTTTTGCAAGGTTGAAAAAGATTCCTTTTGGAATTGCTCTTGGTTTGGCGGTACTTTTAATTTTTGTCGGTCTTGGCCGGAACCATTTAGTGCCGTGGGATGAGGCGATTTACGCAAAAATAGCAAAGAACATGGTTGAAAGCGGGGAGTATGTGGTTCAAAAGTGGCACACAGTTGATCCATGGCTTGAGAAACCGCCCCTGTATATGTGGTTAGCGAGCTGGTTCATGAAGTTACTAGGATATACTTCTTTAGCGGCGAGGTTACCATCGGCGATTTTTGGTTTAGCAACAATCGTTTTAGTTTACTTTTTTGGCTCTAAAAAGTTTGGGCGCTTTGTTGGCTTTGTATCTTCTTTAGCTTTGCTAACAACTGTTCATTTTCTATACTATTCTCGCGCTTCCATGCTGGATGTTACAACAACTTTTTTTATTACCTCTAGTTTAATTTCCTATTATTTCGCCAAAGAGAAAAACAGGACCTCGTTGTTTGTGCTTTCTGGCGCGCTGTTTGGACTGGCCGTAATGATAAAGGGAGTCGTAGGATTTTTGCCCTTACCTATAATCGGTCTGTACGAGATCTACTTATTGGCAATATTGAAACAAAAATTAAGCCGTAGATTATTCTTTAATTTATCGGCACTTTTTATTTCAGGTGCGGTCGTTTTCCTTCCGTGGCATTTGGCCATGTACAAGCGATTTGGTTTTGTTTTCTTACAAAAATATATTGGTTATCACGTGTTAGAAAGGGCAATGGTAGCTATCGAGGATAAGGGTCGCCCATTTTGGTGGTACTTTATCGTGATGAAGGTGAGCATGCGCATTTGGTTTGTAGTCCTGATACCCGCCTTTTTCTATGCGATTTTTAAGTCCGTAAGAAAAAATAAAGACGTGGCTTTCCTAACAATTTGGTTCAGTTTTATATTACTGTTCTTTTCCTTGGCTAGATCGAAACTAGTTTGGTATATAATCCCAGTTTATCCCGTTGCTTCGATTATTTGTGCACTTTTCATAAAAGACAGTTTGTACTATGCCTTTGGTTTGTTTCCAAAGTATAATACTTCGTTAGTTAGATTCTTGGCGGTATTTGGTCTAAGTTCCGGTATCTTATTCTACTTTTTCTTAAATAAGGAACTTGTTTACACATCGGATTTAACTCGTGCGCAGGCTGAATTGCTGTTACTAAAAGATGATAAGTTTGGTGAGAGTACTAAAGTTTATGCCGACAGAATAGAGCTCCCGTTGATTCTGTTTTATTCCGAAGGACCTTTCGAGGTCGTGGATTTCGGTCCATTGAGAGAAGTTTTAGTTTTAGGTACTATAAATAATTCTGAGGTTGTTTTTATAACTAAGGAAAGCAGATTTTGGACCTATAAAGAAAAGTATCCATCCTTAAAATTAGAACAACAGATTAATGAGTGGGTTCTTGGATCCTTGCCAAAAAAGGAAGAAATCGTTCCAATAAAATAGAGTCTTATTTGATTTTATCTACCATTTTTTTCACAAGGGTATTTCTTTTCGGCGTGAACATAAATATTGCTGTAACCATCACTGCCACTAATCCCGCTATAAGTTGGGAATAAGCTAATCCTTTGAGAGCTAAGGAGGGCGTTAGTGCAAGAATTCCTAGAGTGAAAGCACCAAGTTTAGCTAAGTTAATTGCCAGAATTTTTTTAGTTGTTTCCTCAACGAAGAAGTAATTTTCCATAAAGGTTGCTATGGCGGTTAGAACTCCGGCAAAAATTAGGATGTTTAGAAGGTCGAGAGCGTCCTTAAATTGTGGCGAAAAGAAGTTTGTTACTACAAAGCGCGAGACTATTACGCCAACAATACCGATTAATAAAAGTACCATAGAAATCAAAGCTACCTCATCGAAGCCGTATTTTAGTTCCTGTTTTTTCCTTTTGGCGTTTTTGGGAAGTAAAACAGTAAATATAGATAGCGATAGCAGGGAAAAAATTGCGGAGACTTTGTTAGCGAGCGCAAAAATACCGACTTGAGAAAATCCGTGTAGTGTTTTTGCTATTGAATTCGACAACGCCGGCCACATTTCAGTTATTGTTTGAGATATTCCTGCCGGCCAAGATTCTTTTATCAACTCTAGAGGGCGTTTTTTAAGCGAAAGTTTTAATCCTTTGAGCGGGTTGTCCATTATTAGAAGTACTACTCCTGCTGCAATTGATAGCGAAAAAACCGCACCAGCCAGTTCTACTGAAGTTGAAAGAATTTGGAAATGGAATAGCCCCGCAAATATTGCTTTGATTACTGCTGGCACAGTATATAAGAGTACCAGAAGGCCGTATTTTTCCTCCTTTTGATAAAAAGCGTAAAGTGTGTAAATCAATCCATATGAAAACACTCCTCCGACAAGTATTACCGCAAATATTAGATCGAAAAGTCCTATAATTTTGAGAATCACCAAACCTATGAAGCAAGCAGCTAAGGTGAGTAGGACTTTGGTGTAAATGAAAGTCGCGCTTTTTGGATTTCTAAGTATTGAATTTGTAACGTAGATGGAATTGGTGCCGAAATCTGTTAATCGTCCTAGAACTACTACTAGGCTCACAAAAAGCGAATATTTTCCAAACTGTTCTAGACTCAATGAGTTGGCAACTGCCCAGAGATATAGGAAACCTAGGAAGGCGTTAAACATGTTTCCCATTGTTACTAAAGAGACTTTTTTCAGCACGGCACAATCATA
>CAZMKN010000009.1:12218-17335 GCA_964567095.1 uncultured Candidatus Saccharibacteria bacterium
CCCCAAAAATAGCGCTAGTTTTTGATGATCTTATTCAGTTTGGTGGCGCTGAAAGATTGTTGTTAGCGGCCCATGAAATTTGGCCTGAAGCTCCCATTTATACTTCCGCAGTATCCAAAAAGTGGGAAATCCTCTGTGGTAAGAAGAATATAAATCTGCACACCTCATTTATGCAGAAATTTCCACTAAAAGAAAGACTCAATCGCTTTTACTCCATATTGGGGCTTCACATGCTGGCGTTCGAAACATTTGATTTTTCAGATTATGATTTAGTGATTTCCATATCCTCTAGATACGCTCACGGAATAATTACAAAGCCGACTACTAAACACATCTGTTATATGAACTCTCCAGGGAGAATGTTTTGGGATACTGCGGAATATTTTTCCCAAGAAGCTTGGCTTATTCGGTTGCTCAAGGCTTTAATCACTCCTTTTTTGAACCATGCACGTATGTGGGATTTTTCTGCGGCGCAAAGAGTGGATTATTTTATTGCTAATTCAGAAATTCCTCAAAAAAGGATTGAGAAGTATTACAAAAGAAAGTCCGAAGTAATTTATCCGTTTGTAGATTCTTTCCCAAAACAATCTCAAAGTAACTCTGACCTGGAAAACCAAAATTACTTTTTAGTTCTTACAAGATTATCAGCCTGGAAGCGAGTTGATATAGCACTAAAAGCTTGTCAAAAACTTAACCTAAATCTGAAAATAGCAGGAGAGGGGCCTGCCGAAAAGAGGCTCAAGAAACTGGCAAAAAAATCTCCAAATGTAGAGTTTCTAGGATACATTTCCAACGCAGAAAAATGGAAGTATTTAGCAAATGCTCGGGCTTTAATAATGACGCAAAAAGAAGATTTTGGTATAACGCCTTTGGAAGCAATGTCTGTGGGTACACCGGTAATAGCTTATAAAGGCGGCGGCGCTGTAATAACTGTAAAGCCCGGCGAGACCGGAGAATTTTTCGATGAGCAAGATGTTCAGTCCCTTACGAATATCTTAAGAAGTTTTGACCATAGAAACTACAGACCGAAGGCTTGCAGGGCGCAAGCAGAAGCTTTCTCAAAGGAAAGATTTGTGTCAGAACTCAAAGAAACGGTAAATAGGGTATACTTGGGAATGCTATGACTCTTTATAAGGTTGGCAAGCGTTTAATCGATATTGTGGGCTCTATAATAGGCATTTTTCTTTTTTGGCCATTGATGTTAGTTACCGCTATTCATATTAAACGCGTTTCTTCTAAAGGTCCCGTGTTGGCTGATATTCCAAAAAGAAGAGGTAAGGGTGGAAAAGAATTTACCTTTTTGAAATTTCGATCAATGATACCTAAAGCACATCAATGGCTTTTGGATCGCCCTAAGCTTCACGAGGAGTACGTCAAAAACAACTATAAGATTGCGGCGGAGGAAGACCCGAGGGTCATACCAGGCGGCGTCTTCATGCGTAAATATAGTGTTGATGAACTGCCTCAGTTTTTCAATGTACTGAAAGGAGATATGAGCATCGTAGGTCCTAGAGCGTATTATCCTTTTGAAGTGGAAGAACAGCTGAAAAAACATCCGGAAGCATCTGTTTATATAGAAAAGCTTTCTAAGGTAAAACCTGGTATTACAGGAGCTTGGCAAGTAGGCGGTAGGTCTGAAATAGGGTTTTTGGATCGTGTCAAAATGGATGCCGAGTATGCAGACAAACGTTCTTTACTGTATGATTTATGGGTGATATTAAAAACACCCTACGTAGTAATTACAAAGAAAGGAGCCGAATAAATGGCTGAGGAAAAATTTTGGAACCCTGATAATAAGTTAAATTCAAGCGAAGAGCCTCCATTAGAGGTACCTCAACCGGGTACAGCCGGAGAAATACCAGGTGGGAAAAAAGGGTTTTCTTCTTTTGGGCACGCCGCCCTTAAAATATCCGGAGGTGTAGCGGCCGTGGCAGTTTTGATTGCTCTGCTGGGATATTTCCTTGTTGTTAGGCCTGCTACTAAGATTTTAAGTGCTACCGGCTCTCTAAAAAGAGACGTCCGAATGGCGAGCGACGGTTTTATGTCAAGGGATCTTGTGGAAGTGTCGGCTGCCTTGGAAAATCTGGAAGTTGATTTGGAGAATTTACGCCAATCTCGAAACGAGAATTTCTCGTGGGGTCAAAAAATTGGGTTCACCCGCCCTTATTTTGAAGATTCAGAAAACTTTATCGTTGCGGGGGAGTATTTGGTTGCCGCCGCAAAAGAGGCCGTTGTTTTAGCGGAACCGTTCGCAGATGCAGCGGGTTTGAGGGTTTCAGAGGATGTTGAGGTTGTAGATCAAAGTTTGATTGAGGCCTTTTCTAGTTGGGTCAGTATAATGCCGAAAATCGCGGAGAACTCGGATGAAGTGATAAATCAACTTATTTTAGCTGGCGAGGCTTTAGAGGGGATTGACGCCTCGCGTTACCCAAAAAAGATTCGTGGAACAGAGATCCGTTCGGGTATCGAACGAGCGAAATCGGTTCTCGCAACCCTGAATGATTCAGCCCCAGATGTTAAAAAAGCGCTGACTTTATTCCCAACGTTATTAGGTACAGACGGTGGGGAGGTCCGTTACATGATAATTATGCAAAATGATAAGGAAATTCGCCCAACGGGAGGTTTTTGGACTAACTACGCGACCTTCAAAATTAAAAATGCTATGCTAACCTCGGATTTTACCTCTAAGGATATGTACAGTATTGATTTAGCTTTGGAGTCTATTGATTCTTATTACGACTTTCCTGATGCTCCAGCGCCTTATACAAAGTATTTGAAAGTAGAGCACCTGTTTACGCGTGACACAAATACCTCACCTGATTTTCCAACTTCAGTATCTAATTTTATGGAATTTTATGATATGGCAGGAAGAGTAATTCCTTCCGAAATCAAGCCTGTTAGCGGAGTAATCGCTATAGATACAAATGTTTTAGCAGAACTAATGGATATTACAGGTCCCGTTATAGTTAATGGGATTACTTATGCCCCTGATAATGTTGTGTTAGAGCTTGAGAAGTTAGCCAGCCTAACTTTGGCCGAGCAGTCAGGAAGGAAAAGAGTTTTGGGTTATTTAATGCAATCAATGCTGGTCAACGTTTTTGAATCTGAGAAAAGTCTTTGGTCTCGGTTGATAGAAAAGATCGTAGAGTTGGCTGTTCGAAAGCACATTTTGGTTAATTTAGATTCGGTAGAGGCGCAGGAACTGGTAGAGAAATATGGTTTGGGGGGCACTATCACCGATCCTGTTGTTGGAGATTATGCCTATGTTGTGTCCACAAACTTAGGAGGAGATAAAACCAATTGGTTTGTTAAAAAGGATGTTACTCATACTTTAGAGCAAGTCGACGGCCGTTGGATGAGATCTGTTAGGATAGATTATTCTTATCCTCAACCTTCTGCCGAATACGCGCCTTTTGTAAAGAGATTTAGGGATTGGGTAAGGGTTTACGTTCCTTCAGGAAGTGAGTTAATTTCTGCTGAAGGTATTGAAGATACATTTGGCGGAGGTTCTGAGAAAGGTAAAGATTACTTTGATGGGTTTTTGACACTTGGGCCTGAAGAAACAAAAACCGTAACGTTCAAGTACTACCTTCCGGATGGGGTTGTGGTTTCGGGAGAGCCTTATAAATTGTTGATTCAAAAGCAATCGGGGATTGTTAGTGAAATTCACACGGTACAGGTTCCCGGAGCCTCGGCAGAAATAGAGCTTACTAAAGACTACAATTATCAGACAACATTGTAGTTTAACAGTCAGTTATAACCGCAGTTTTGAGTTTCTTACTTTTATACTAAGGTTTTTGATTTATAATTAGGTCGATGGCTTATAAATCTAGCGATTGCTTCGTTCTAAAATCGGTAAATTATAAAGACGCAGACAAGATTTTCACCTTATATTCTAAGAAGGAAGGGAAGATAACGGCTATAGCACGAGGAGTTCGTAAGATAAGTTCCAAACGCGCGGGAAGTTTGGACAGGTTGAATCTAGTGAAAGTAGATTTCTATGAATCTTCGTCGGGCTTTAACACTATAACAGAAGTCAAAAACATTGAATCCTTTAGGAACATCAAAAATGATTCGGATCTTATTGCTATAGCGTATAAAATAGTCTTTTTGGTATTACGTCATGTTGGGGAAGCCGCTCCAAATAAGGTGTTATTTGACCTTTTGAGCCAAACCCTTTTTTTGTTGGATTCTTCTTTGGTAGTTTCCAGTGCTGCTTACGCTCATTTTTTAATAAACTTTATGGGAATTTTGGGCTATTCACTTGAGCTAAATAAATGCGTCGTTTGCCACAGAGCTTTGTCAGCCAAATGGAAAGTCCCAGCTTTTAGCTATGACTTCGGGGGTATTGTATGTGATAACTGTAAGAAATTTGAGCCCTCAGTTAATTTAAAAACCTTGGCTTTATTATCAAAGGCAAGGGATTTACAGAAAGCGAATTTTCGTTTTTACAAAAAAGGTTCCGTTCATCTAAAAGAAGGTTTGGATTTATTGGGGCATTACGTTGTTTTAAAACTGGAATCCTAATATACCAGCAGGATTCCTTTCCAACTGATCTTTAAGCCCCGGACGGCGTAGATTGTTTACTGTTTTGGGCAACTTTACCGCGGTCATTATGGTTAATAAAGCCTTGTGTTATACTTCACTTATGCCAAGAAAGAAACGCGTAGTTGCAGATTTAAGTAGTATCGTTAGCCTTTGTAAGCGCAGAGGCTTTATTTTTCCCGGGTCAGAAATTTATGGAGGATTAGCCAACACTTATGACCTTGGTCCTCTGGGGGTTGAAATGCTCAGAAACATTGAGAACTCTTGGTGGGAGTCTTTCGTGCACCGAAGGGAAAATATATATGGCCTCGATACTAGCATTTTAATGTCTCCTCGTGTTTGGGAAGCGTCCGGCCACACTAAAAGTTTTAGTGATGTTTTAATTGATTGTAAAGGCTGTAAGCTTCGTACGCGAGCAGATCAATTAGTCGAAAATTATCTCGAAAAGCACGGGGAAACGGACAAAATAGAGGGGCGAACTCCGGAGGAGTTGGATGGGTTAATTAAGAATTATGAAATAAAGTGTCCCTCCTGCGGAAAATTCGATTGGACACCTTGTCGTAATTTCAACC
>CAZMKN010000010.1:0-5349 GCA_964567095.1 uncultured Candidatus Saccharibacteria bacterium
GTTTTTATAAAATCCACAACATTTCACAAAGGTTATGGAGGACTGGAAACGCAAAACAGGGCTTTATGTGAGGAGTTGGTAACTCGTGGCCATGATATCTTGGTTTTTTCTCCACAATATGAGTTAAGGTTCGAAACAAAATACGAAAATGGTGTCAAGTATCATTTTGTTCCATGTGTTTACAGATTAGCACGGTTCAATAAGGAAAACTGGTTCTTTAAGTCCTATGAGATTTTTTCGAAGTTTCACAAAGGGGGTCCCTTTGATTTAGTTGTAAGTCAAAGTTCCGCAGGTTTAGGAGTTTCCTTGAAAAAGAAGAAGCATGGGGTTCCGGTGATTTCAATTTCACACGGCAGTATTTTGGGGGAACTTAAGACGCGTTTTCAAACTGTTGATTGTGTTAAAGATTATGGACGGCTTTTAAAGGATTTACCTTTTGTAGTAAATGTTTTTTTTGGTCGTCAGCGCCAATTTATACACGCTTCCAATAGAATTATTGCAGTTTCATCCTCTGTTAAAAAAGCGATAGTTAATGAGACATTCATATCTCCTGAAAAGGTTGCAGTTGTAAATAATGGTATAGATCCATCGAAAATTGGGTGTACTAAACCTATGACGTTTTCTTCTAAGGCAACTGATGGCAGAGTTTTATATGTAGGACAGGTGATTAAATCTAAAGGAGTAGAAACACTTTTAGAGCTTTCCAAGGAAACAAAATTTTCCGGTGTTTCGTTCGATCTAATTGGAGGTGGGGACTTTCTAGAAAAGTTACAGAAGATCGTTCGAAAAGATAGATTACCAAATTTCCATTTGTATGGAAAGATGCCTTACGAACAGGTTTTATCCTATTTTAAAGATCCCTCTGTTAGCCTTTTTGCCTTTCCTACAAGGAGGGAGGAGGGTTTTCCTATGGTGTTGGTGGAAGCTATGTTTGTCGGCCTTCCAATAGTGGTTTATGATATGGGAGGGGTTAGAGATGCTGTTTTTGACGGTGAAACGGGTTTTTTGGTTGCTCCCGGTGATTATGCCGAATTCAAAAATAAAATATTGGAGTTATTGCAAAATAGTGATTTGCGAGCTCAGATGAATGCCAAATCTTTGGAGTATGCCAAGAAAAACTTTACAATAAATAAGATGGTTGACGATTATGAACAAGTTTTTAAGGAGGTTTTAAGTTAGCTTATGAAAATACTACGAATAGTTTACGACTGGCCCGAGCCTTGGGTTGGTTTATCGCCGCACCCGTATGAGTTAACTGTTGCACAGATACGTATGGGGCACGAAGTTACTATATTTGCCGGTAAGTGGCCTCATTCCGGCGAAATTCAGAAACCTAAAGGTGTTGAGGTTGTAGGTTTTAACAGAGAACCTTTAAAAGGGACTTTAAATATAACAACCTCTTTTTCGTTGTTTCTGTATTACCTAAAGTGGCGAAAGAATAATACACCTGAAATTATCCATTCTCATGGCCACTTTGCCATTTGGATTTACCTATATAGACTGTTTCTGAAAAAATTTGCCAAGAAATCTAAGGAGTTGCAAATACCTTTGGTAGTACATTTCCACAACACTGTAGAAGGTCGCAAACAAAAACTTTTGGAAAATGGGACAAAAATCAATCCAGTTTCACTGTACCTTTCGTGGCCTTTAGGAAAACTGTCCGATCAATGGGCTGTAAAAGTCGGAGATGCCCTTATTTTTGTCGGACAGGGGTTGTTGGAGGACGCTGTTAAGTATTATGACGCGCCACGAGAAAAAAGCTTTGTTATAGAATCAGGTGTTAATGATTTAATGTTTAGACCTGTTGGTCAGGAAGAGAAGGAGAAAACACGTCGTGACCTGGGTTTAGATGCGCTAGATAGAGTAATTGTAAACTATGGAATGATGGTTGAGAGGAAGAATATATTGAATCTTATTGAGGCTCTGTCGTTACTTCCGGATAAATACAAGTTACTTTTAGTAGGTCCCGGAGATAATAATTACTTGGATAGGATAGACGAAGTGATTAAGGATAAAAAGCTAGGTCCTAGAATAGTACAGGCTGGGTATACTCCTTACCCTCAGATACCGATAGCTTTGCAGTCGGCAGATGTGTTTGTATTACCATCAGCTTTTGAGGGCACACCAAAAGTTGTTATGGAGAGTTTGGCCTGTGGAATACCAGTTCTGGCTTCCGGGTTTAAGCTTTCGGAGGATATTTCAGGCCTAATCTACTTAGAGGACGTAAGTGCTGATATTATTGCTAGGCAGATTCAAGAGGTCTTTGATGTTGGTATTACAGTTGACAGGGCTAAGGTACATCATTTATTTTCTTGGGATGTTCGATCTAGGAAAGTTGAAGAAGTTTATGCCTTTGTCATCAAAAATAAGAGCTAATTCCCACTTTATAATTTTCACCGGTTTTTTTGTGCTTCATTTGCTACTTTTGAATGTTAATCGTGTGGAATGGGGAGACTCCTATAGAATCCTGAGAGCTTCCGAGTACGCTCGTGATTTTTCTTATCCGGTAGATGAGAAAAGGCCGCCCCTGTACTCTGTTTTTCTAGCGTTAAGGCCTTTAACTTCCATGGATCCCGTACTGTGGGGGAAAATCTCAATGCTTCTCGTGAGCCTTTTGTGTTTTTATCTTTTCTATAAAATTACATGTAGCCTGTTCAAAGGAAAGAAAGAACTTATAACATTTTCGTTGTTACTTTTTGCCCTTAATCCGGTATATTTTTACTGGTCCCTTAGAATTTATGCGGACGTGTTTTTTTCTTCACAGGTTTTGCTGTTAGTTTACTTATATCTAAAATGGAAAGACAATCTTAAACCAACGCGCTTGATTGTTTTGGCTTTTGTATCTGTTTTGGCTATTATTACTCGTTTCGAAGGGTATTTGCTGTCTTTTTCCCTGGGCTTAGGAATTTTGTTTTTGAAAAAGTTTCCAAGCCGCAAAGACGTCAAAAACTTTTTGAAGTATTCGTTCTTCATTTTGTTATTGTTAGTTCCATACTGGTTGTGGAAAAATCCGCTAAACTCAAGTTATTTTTCAGAGCCCTCCGGCAGGACCTATGACTTTACGATGGTTCTCAAGTATTTTCTATCTCTGTTTTTTCTCTTTGGATTTACTTTAGCTCCGGCTTTTCTTTTTGTGAAATTGAAACGGGCACTTTCATTTTTTAAAGGGTATGTGTTTTTGGCTGTATTTGTAATCTCAGAACTCCTTCTCATTCTGATTTGGCCGGCAGCTATTCCAAGACTTTTTGTGCCCATACTTCCGCTTTTAATTTGGCCTTTGGTCCAATCCATTAATTTTTATTTTGGCGAGAAAAAATCTAATGGTATACTTTTTGTTCTATACTCGTTAGTTTTTCTGTGTTTGTACGTTTGCGGACAGCTTTTTGTTCCACTTCAATTTTTGATTCCATCGTTAAAGATGGTTCTGGTTGTGTTTTTGTTAAATCTGATTGGTCTTGTCTTTATCTACCTAAAGAATTATATAGCTTCGCTCACCCTGATCGTTATTTCCATGCTATTTTGGACTTTATCGGTAATTTATCTTCATAAGGATATTTACTCAACAATCCGAAGTAGTGTTGATTACGCAAACGCTAATTTAGAGGGAGTTATTGCGTACAACGATTCTAGTAGCGTTTCAGATTGGTATCTTAATGAGAGCCCAAATTCTTCCAATAAGATTACAGGAAAATATTTTGAATATGGTTCTTCTGATCAACTTTCATTGGAGAATTTGAAAGAGAAGGGCTATGACTATCTTCTTTTTACAAATGAGCACAATCCTTTTTTGGAAGTAGCCTTTGAAAAGCGCCCTTATTTGGAGGTAGTAAGAAGCTTCGAGAAAGAGATAAATGGTACAATGTCTTTTACGAAAGTTGTAAAAGTCAAAAATTGATACAATTTGTTTATGAAACTATCCATTGTAATACCTGTCTATAACGAAAAAAACACTCTTGAAGACATTTTGAAGAAGGTAGAGTCTGTAGATTTAGGCAATGTGGAAAAGGAAATAGTTTTGGTAGATGATGCCTCTACAGATGGTTCCACAAAAATCCTCAAAGAGTTGGAGAAAAAAGGAAAATATAAAATTTATTATCACCTAATTAATCAGGGAAAGGGCGCTAGTTTACGCGATGCTTTTCAATTGACAACCGGAGATTATGTGATTGTGCAGGACGCTGATCTAGAGTACGATCCTCAGGATTACACTAAACTTCTGCGCGCACTAAAAGAGGAAAACACTTCGGTGGTTTACGGCTCACGCTTCTCCGGCAATTATGAGGATATGGCAGGTCTTCATTACCTTGGAAATAAGATTCTGACTCTATTAACTGACTTGCTTTATGGAGTTATGCTTACGGATATGGAAACCTGTTATAAACTCCTTCCCGGTGATTTTGTGCGCAACTTGAAAATACGTTCTAACCGTTTTAACTTTGAACCTGAAATTACTGCGAAGATTCTGAAGGCTAAGATGAAAATAGCTGAAGTTCCCATCTCTTATTCAGGCCGCTCTTTTGAGGAAGGTAAAAAAATAACTTGGAAGGATGGTTTTTCGGCCTTAGCTACTTTAATTATTTTCCGATTCTTTGATTAAGCAGTGCGCCGATTTATGCAAAAAACTGCTACCTTTGTGAAAAAACATTTTTTCTTTTTTATTCTCGTTGCTTATTCTTTTGGATTTTTGGCGGTGAATATAAAAATGAATCTTTTCAGTTATAACAACTTCGACTTTGGAAAGTTTGATTTGGGAAATATGTCTCAAATGGTTTGGAATACTTTACACGGGCGCTTCCTTTATTTGACTAATTACTTTGGTACAAATATGCCACGTTGGGGTATGAGCCATGTGGATCCTATCTTGGTTCTTTTCATACCGATCTTTTTCTTTTTCCAATCCCCGCTGACACTGGTGTTTTCGCAGTTGGTTTTGGTTACGGCTACTAGTTACTTACTTTTTAAACTCGCGGAGTTGGAGTTAAGATCTTCTTTTTCGGCCTTTCTGATAGGTCTGTCCTATCTTTTTTACCCTGCCATTGGATTTTTGACCGCCCGAACAGGATTTCACGGCGTTACTGTTGCGATGTTCTTTTTTGTGGCAGCTTTTTATGTTTTTGAACTAATGTATAAGCACAAGAGGTTCACTAAATGGGGGCTGGTTTTGTTTTGGATTTTATTGATTATTACAATGTCCGGAAAAGAGCAGATTCCGGCGTATACTTTTTTCCTTGGTCTGTTTGTTTGGTTTTATCGTGGGAAGAAAAAACTCGGAATTTGGGTCTCTGGAATTTCGTTTGTCTGGCTTGTCACAGCTTTTTTCGTTGTCATTCCAGCTTTTGCTCACTATCG
>CAZMKN010000010.1:5449-15915 GCA_964567095.1 uncultured Candidatus Saccharibacteria bacterium
CTCTTCCGGATTTTCTCATAAATTATTTAACCACTGCCGGAGGTATTGGAACCGCTGAAATTTATAACCACCGAGTTTCCATGATTGTTCCGGTGGTTTTCATCTCGGTTATTTTTGCAATTAAGTTTTTAGGTGAGCGGACCTCCGAATTGAGACCCAAAATAAAGTTTAAAACCGCTGTTATAGTTTTTTCGTCTGTTTTGTTGGGATTTAACGTGTACACTAGTTTCGCTTTTAACAATCCCGTCTACCTCTGGGTTGACCAGGCTGTAAGAAAAAGGCTCGTAAAACTGGCGTTCGCTAAAACATTAGATAAAGACGTAGATATTGACTCTTTGGAAATCGGTGAGGTATCTAGGTTTTCGCAACTTGAAAACAAAGATAGAGAGTGCGCATTAGGAGTTGTTGAGATGGTGCCGGAAGGAGCCTCGATTTCTGGCCCGGACTATCTCGGTGCCCACCTTTCCATGAGGGAAACTTATGCAATTTTCCCGGCTTTGTATAATAGCGCTGACTACGTAATAGTCGATGTGTTTTCGCAAAAAATCATGCGGATCTTGGATACTGATGGAAATTTAGTTCGGGATGTAGTTGCTCGTGTAATGAAAGATCCGAATTACAAGTTAGATTCGGCATGTGGGAACTTGTTCGTATTCAAAAATGTGGGCTCACATCCAAAGAATGAAAAATTGCCATTACAAGAACGTTACGAGTTTGAGGAAAAATTTGACTACGAGATTTTTAAGTCTCTAACAGTAGTCGATTACAAGGTTCCTTCTGTTCTGAAAAGGGGAAAAAATTCTAATGTGGAAGTTACCTATGTGAAACGAGATAATGATTCCTTAGATGGGTATTTCCTATTCCTGACCTTTGTTAATAGGAGTACAAAAGAGATGTATCAGGTGGCAAACTTACCCTCTTTCAGCTTATATCAGTTGCCTGATTGGACAGAAGATCTTTATTATGTAGAAGATTTGGAACTGGCTCTACCTGAGTTTTTAGATCCGGGGGAGTATAGTGTTTTTATAGGAATGTCTAATATAATAAGGACACGTAACCTTTATTTAGGGGATGTAGAAGTAAGATGAAAAGCTTAGTTAAGTTACAGGCGTATAGTTTTATCTCTAGGATGGCCGCAATGCTTTTGGGGGTAGTTCAGACTTTCGTTATTGTTCGTGTGCTTTCGGTATCCGATTGGGGCGTGGTTCAGCTGGCAGCTTCTATAGGCGGTGCTTTTGGAATTTATCAGCACTTGGGATTGGCTTCTGGATCTACACGCGAAATATCCGCGGCCAAAGACGACAAAGAGGTTTTCAAGATTTTTATTACCGGCGTGACCATTCGTTATCTGGTGACAGTTCCGATAGCCATTTTTCTGTTTTTTTCGGCGGATAATATAGCTTTAGAGACGTACCATAATCCCGCGCTTATTCTCCCTATAAAAATTTACGGCTTAGTTTTATTGGTTGGAGGGGTTCAAGGCATTTTAAATTCTGTTATTTCCGGCACCAAGAGGTTTAAGCAGCTCTTTATTTATCAAGCAGCGATAGCCTTGGTTAGCGTTTGTATTTATATCCCTTCCGTTTACTTTTTTAAGATCAATGGATACTTTTATGCTCTGGCCCTGTTTAATTTGATTGGCTCATTAACTTTGTCCATAATTGCGTTCAAGCCTTATATCGGAAAGTTGGAGCTCCCTTCTTGGGGCGATTTTAAGAGACTTTTTAAGGAGCTTCTGTCTATTAGCTTAGCAATTTACATTGCGAAGATAATTTATACTTGGTGGGAAAAATCAGGGGCTTTGCTTTTGGGTTTGGATCTCTCAGCTGAGTCGGTGGCTTTTTTCTCTTTCGCTTTGTTATATGGGAAAAAATTAATGCTTATCTCGGATTCCGTTACCACTGTTAATTTACCCGTTCTGTCCGAAAAATATACAAAAAATTTGGTTGAGTTTAGGCAGCTTTTCACCGATAATTTCAACAAACTTTATGTTTTTATTTTGGGTGCGGGGGGTTTTGCTGTTTTTTGGGCGCGTGAGGTATTCCATATTTTAGTTGGTGGTTCCAAGTATGATACTTCTCTTCCTTTGGTTCTGCCTTTGGTTTTTGCATTTGTATTTTATTCCTTTGTGAATATTATTAAATCAAGCATTTTTATACCGGCAAAAAGAGTGTCCATTATGATCTCAAGCTTTGTTGCGATGATAGTTGTCACTGTTGCCGGATTTCTTTTGACCAAGAATGCTTTAGATCCTTTGATTTCAATGTCTTATTTTGTAGCTCTTGGAAGTTTAGTCGGGCTTTTGTTTATGAGTTTCTTTTCCTCATCGGATTTGAATCTTAAGATTTTCGGCTGGAAGCACCTACTTTTATTTGCTCAGGTTTTGGGTATGTCTCTAACGTTTATGATTCAAGGTCTTGGCCTTAAGTTTTTGTTGTTTGTGGTTTTCTTTTTGTTGTACTGTTGGGCGGTAAGTTTGAGCGGGTTTTTAACAAAGGAGCATGTTTTAACTGCCAAAAGGATGCTTTTGTCAAAGTTAACTAGGTTGACCAGCCGTTTTTGTAAATAATGGAAAGTTTTTCATGAATTCTAAACTCAAAGGAACAGCTAGAGAATTTCTTGGTTGGTATGGCGCGGTGATTTTGCTGGCGGCCTATGCTTTGTCTAGTTTCAATATTCTAGATCCCGGAGACACCCTTTATCAGATTTTGAATGGTACGGGGGCTTTTGGAATAGCATACATTTCCTTCAAACGTAGAGCATATCAACCAGCAGTTCTTAACGTGATATGGTTTCTAATAGCATTAATTTCCTTGATTAGAAGTTATTATTCCCCTAAATACTTGCCCATGTAAAGATTTTCTAAATTGAATCCCTGTTTTCTGTAGTATTCTCTAGTTCCGATTGCCGAAATGACGTTAAGTCTATCGATTTTATGGTCTCTGGCTATTTTCTCAGCTTTTTTTATCAACCTCTTACCCAGCCCTAAATGTTGTGCCTTGCCTTCTATTTCCTTTCCCAATGCCACAACTTCTCCGTAAACGTGTATTTCTCGTATTATTGAGGAATTTTTTAATTCTTCTACAAAATGTTTTCTTCTATATTTTTCTTTTGGAATAGAGAGCCTTAGAAACCCAGCAATCTTATTTTCGCTTGTTACAAAGGATAGAAAGTACTCTTTTGAAACCGAGGTTTTATATTTGATGGTTTTTAGTTTCAGATCTTTTTCCGCAATTTTTTGTTTTTTAATCTCCCTACACCTTATGCACTTGCAAACTTTTCCCTCTTTCGCTAAATACTTTTGGATAATTTGGCGCAAGTTTGATTTTTTGTTTCCTGCCACTATGTTTTGTGCGGGAATGTCTCTTATAATACGTGTTATTCGACAAAATTCTGGCACAAGCATTTTCAGGTCTGCCACTAATTTGATTAATTCTTCCTCTGCGTACGGCTTGTATTTTCCCTTTTTGTAAAGCTCACATAATTTTGTATTTTCTATTATTGCTGTAGGATAGATTTTTAGCTCATCCGGTTGGAAATTTTCTTTCCATAATTTCTTAAAATCTTTCCTATCCTTTTGAGGTGTTGCGCCGTATAGATTTACCATCCAATGCGCCTGAATTTTAAATCCGGAGAGTCTTAGCAACTCAAAAGCCTTTTTCGTGTCTTTTACTGCGTGTCCTCTTTTATTTAGTTTTAGTAATTTATCGTTTAGGGTTTGCACCCCTATTTGTATTTTTGTGCAGCCTAGTTTTCTCATTCTGACGATCTCTTCTTGTGTTATTAATTCTGGTCTAGTTTCCAGCGACAGTCCTACGCATCTGTGCTTTGTTGTTTCATTGGTTTTTTGCTGCTCCTTTAACTCTTCCCAAGTTGTTTCCTTTTCTTTTTGATTTTCTGTTTGAGTGAGATCGTTCATGGCCTCAAAGCATCTTTTTATGAACCACCTTTGATAGTTTCTAGTGTAATGCGACCAAGTTCCTCCAAGCACTATCAATTCTACTTTTTCCGTATTATGTCCGATGTTTTCTAGAGCAGTAATTCTTCTTTGTACCTGTAAATATGGATCGAAATTCAAAGCAGCCGCTCTTTGGGCTCCTGGCTCGCTTTCTATATAACTTTTTGGCATATTGGGTTCATTTGGACAGTAAATACAGTCTCCTGGACACTCCCATGGTTTTGTAAGTACGGTCACAGGAGCAACTCCCGATTGGGTTCTTATCGGTTTCATTCGAATTCTTCGGATTATTTCATCGTTTTCTTTCAGCGTGCTTTTTTGCACAAGATATTTATATCCTCTAAGGAGGTCGTTTTTACTGAACATAAACTTTTTATCTTTCGGGTATCTTTTTTGAATTGATCTGAGGCTGTCCTTGTCCCAGTTTTTTTCTTTTTCAATATCTCTCAATATTTTTATAAGAGACTGCTCATATTTCTCAGGATCGAAGGCATATCTTTGAGTTTTGTACATGTGCCCATTTTATCAAGGACAGCCCTTGTTCCAAAATGGGCTTTTCTTGTCATTGTAGGTTTTTGGTTTATGTTTCCCGGGGATTATCCTTGATCTAAGGCTCGTTTTCTGCTTTTATAAAAGTATAATTGTGGAAACTTGAAAGATTGTATCCGACATGAATGAAGAAACTGTTGAAAAATTAAGCAACCTAAATAAAGAATTTTACAAAAAAGTAGCGCCTGTTTTTGATAGAACCAGAAGTTATTGTTGGAAAGGTTGGGCGCGATTAGTTCCAGTAATAAAACAAAGATTTCCAGCGCTCAAAAAGTTACGTGTCTTAGATGTAGGGTGTGGCAATGGTCGGTTTGGACCCTTTTTAAAAGAACGACTGAAAATTCCAATAGAATACACTGGCATAGATTCTAATTTTTATTTACTGGAAAGAACCAGAGAAAAATTATCAGGAGCTAATCTCATAGAATCGGATATTTTGTCATTTGACTACTCCTCCTTAAAAAACGAATTCGATTTAATAGCTTTATTTGGAGTATTACATCATATACCTAGGTATGAAAATCGCCTAATGTTACTGGAAAATTTAGGAGAATCACTTTCTGCCAAAGGTTTTCTAGCTTTTTCTACATGGGATTTTCTAAAATCTCCTGTATTGAGAAAAAGAATACAGCCTTGGTCAAAAATTGGTTTGGAGAGTCAGGTAGAGGAGAATGATTATTTGTTAGACTGGAAAAAAGATGTGCAAGCACTTCGGTATTGTCACAGCCTCTCTGGCGAAGAGGTAGTCAAGCTTTGTTCGGAAAGTTCCTTAAAAATACTAAAAACCTACTCTTCTAATGCCCCAGGAGACAGGTACAACAAATATTTTATTACTTCCTTATAGTATAATTCGTCTGTTATGACAAATATCGATCTTTTTCAAAAAAAGCCACAGCAGTCATCAGAAATATCGCAAACCCCTAAACCTAGTAGTAAAACAAAAATTTTACTAAAGACACTTATCAAGATAGTCATAAGTTCTGCCCTTTTATACATCATTTTTTCACGGCTAGATAGGGAAAGTTTTGTTGAAAATTTACGCCTAATGGATTTGTGGTACGCCCCTTTTATCTTGCTTTTCATAATTCTTAATTATGTAGTAGGAGCTTTCCGTTGGAAACAGCTTTTGATTTATAAAGAAGCCGAAGATGTGCCAGTCGGCTACTTAGTTAATCTATATTTTATTGGATCGTTTTTTAATAACTTCATGCCTACAAGCGTAGGCGGAGATGCTTACAAAATGTACCAATTAGGAAGAAAAATAGGCGATAGTGCTAAGGGTATTTCTTCCACATTTATGGAACGATTTACAGGCATCATCGCTTTAGTTGTGATTTCGTACGTGGGATTGGTTCGAACGCTTTCCTTTTGGGTGGAATTACTCCCGGACTCTTTTCAGGAAAATTCTTTATTAGTTTTAGGATTTAAGTTCTCGCTATTTGTGGGATTTTGGATAGCTGCAGCAGGGGGTTTCTTTTCGCTTAGTATTCTTGCTAAAAAAAGCTCCTTTTTCAAAAAAATAAATGATGCAATTTTGTCCTACAAAAGTGAGAAAAAAGTTTTGTTTGTGGCTTTTTTAACATCGTTTGTTGTTCAGTTTTTATCAATCTTTACCCAATATTTCATATTCTTGGCCTTAGGAGTTAAAATCCCAATTTTTTACGCTTTTTTTGTATTTCCAGTTATTACATTGGCAGGTTTTTTCATTCCCTCTATAAATGGACTAGGGGTGCAGGATGTTTTGTATATCAGCTTCATGGGGCAGGTGGGGGTTTCTGAATCATTAGCAATAAGTGCCTCGGTTTTGTACCACCTTTCCCGTTTAGTAATAAGCTTAATAGGAGGAGTCCTCTATGCTGCGGGCAAAGGCGATTAAACTGCTATCCAATAAGTTTTTCCTAACACTTTTATTTGTAGCTTTTTTTTGTGTAACACGCATTCCTTATTTGGGTAGGGATGCTATAAACCCAGATGCTGTCAATTGGCACTATCGTTCGGAGCAGTTTGTAGTTGGGTTAAAAAACGGTATTTGGGAAAAAACTTACCAACACTACCATCCTGGTGTTACTTTAATGTGGGTCGTGGGTTCCACAGTAGAGATAGCTCGTCAAATTGATCCAGCTCTTAGGGTTTACAATCATGAAAATTTCTTATTTTTACATTCTGTAGCAAAGTATAGCTTGGTTTTTGTTCAACTTGGTCTTACACTGGGTGTTTTGTACGTTTTCTCGCTTATCTTAGGTTTTAAAAAATCTTTAATAATAACTTCGTTTTTTAGTTTGGAGCCCTTTTTTATCGGTAATTCCCGATTGCTTCACATGGATGTGCTTTTAACTTTATTCTTGGCTTTAGGATTAGGGCTTGCCTATTTAGGCATTTTTGAAGATAAGAATTTTAAGAGAAACTTAGCTTTTTCCGGAATTTTTCTATCATTTGCATTTTTAACTAAGAGCGTCGCCATAGGAGCTTTGCTATTTGTTCCGGGAATCTCTGTTTTAGTACATCTTAAAAACCCAAAAAAATTGCTCAAAACTATACTTTGGTTTTTAGCTCCATACATAATTACACTTTTTGTGTTTTTCCCGGCTTTGTGGGTTGCTCCACTTTCCACACTTTGGAATATGTTTGATGAGGCGGAGAGAATAGGGATTCGCAAAGGCCACGGTCAGGTTTTATTCGGTATGTATACCAAAGATCCGGGAATAGTTTTTTATCCACTCACGCTGTATTTAAAATCATCTCCTGTAATGATTTTAGGTTTAGCTCTTTTTATTTATTCGTTGTTTAAGTTTCGCCCACTTTTAAAATCCGCAGACTTTTCATTTTTTGGTTTTCTGACACTGTTTTTTGCGGGCTATTTTTTGGTCATGACAATTTCTTCCAAGAAAATTGACAGGTACATAATTCCTGCATTCCCATACTTTTGTTTCATGTCTTATCTAGGGTTTGAAAAAATAGCCTTTGCCAAATTAAAAAATATTGTTTTGGCGGTTGGTTTGGTTTTGCTATTAATATTGAATTTTGTTTTTTATCCCTTTCAGTTTACATACGCAACGCCTTTAGTAGGCGGTCTTCGAAATGCCGACAAAATTATTGCCCAAAAACCTTTTGGTATAGGAATCCCAGACTTAAAAGATCTCGTTTTGGATAAATATGGCTCTTACCCCTCTTTGGGATTTTACGACGTTAAGCCCATGAGAACTATCTATAAAGCTTCAGAAATCGCGGATGTTGAGATAAACGGTATCTCTGATTATGATCTGCTGATACTCGGTCCGGGAGAACCTGCCCCAGAAGAGGTTTTAGAATCAGATGTCATTTTTAGTTTAGATGAAACCGTAGAGATTAATGGGTTAGAATATTGGAGAATATATGTTAAAGAAAACTTTCTCACAGAATAAATATCTTTTTCTGATCCTTTTATTGGGGCTTGTTTTGCGAGTATTAGGATTAAGACACGGCTTTCCCTTTATTTTCCACCCGGATGAGCCCACAGTAGTTAGATCCGCTTTAGGTATACGTTTTTTTCCAAACCCCGGCCATTTTGATTGGCCGCATCTTTACATTTACCTGAATTATTTTTTGTATATGTTCTTTGCGAAATCACGAACATTTTTAGAGGTACTAAAGTTAAAGCCCTTTTTAAACGATATTTTTCCGTTAATTTGGAACGATAGTTTAATTTTCTACTTCTTAACTCGTTTATTTGGGGTTTTACTAGGCGCTTTTACGGTGATTCCCGTTTATTTATCCGGAAAAACTTTATTTAACAAAAAAATTGGGTTGTTCTCTGCCCTAGCATTTTCAATAATACCTTTTCACGTTTGGCATTCCCATTACAGCGTTATCGATGTTCCCATGGTTTTTTTCTTTGCTTGGGCAACTTACTTTAGTATTAAGACTCTGAAATCTTCTGAGCTGAAGAATTATATTTTGGCAGGATTGTTTGTAGGATTTTCTGCTTCTACGAAGTATCACGGAGCACTTTCAGCTCTCGTTTTAATTACCGCATTTTTTGGCAAGTTTCTCATTATAGAAAAGGATCCCAGAGAATTATTAAGAAACTTCTATAAGCCGTTGCTAAGTGGTCTGTTTTCATTAGTTGGATTTTTAATAGGCACTCCTTACGCTCTTTTGGATTGGGCAACTTTCAGTAGATTAGATGGACCTAAGGGAGCATTTTGGCAATTCACTAATGTTGGAAGCGTTCCTTTTGAAAATCAAGTTAGTCAATTTCTAAGTGCGTTTGTGGGTAAGTTTATAAGTGATTGGAGTTTTGTTTTTGTTTTACTGTTTGTTATAGCTTTCGTGTATGCCTCTTATTTGATTTTAACTAAAAAATTGAGTTCTTACGTAGCACTGACTCTCTCGCTCGTATTTATTCCAGCTTTGTTTTATTTGTTTTACATTTCTGGATTTGAGAAAGATCGAAGCCATTACTACATGATTTCATACCCGTTTGTGGCCCTGGGTATTGGGTGGTTAACATTTTTGTTAGAAGAAAAGGTATCTACTAAGATTAAAAGCCTTTTAGTACCTGTTTTGTTTATTGTTCCCTTAGTTTTATCATCAAAAAACACCCTTATGTTTGTAAGGACAGATACAAGAGTTTTGCTAAATCGCTGGATAAATTTACGAATCTCCGACCCACTATATTCAGATCGTTACATTTATTATGATACAAAAGAACTCGCTCAGGTTTTACCTGAGAAGGCCATAAGGTATAAGAGTTTGTCAAAAGTTAGCCACCCTAATTTATTGGTAACAGAATGTTCTGCCGAGTCTTCATCTTTCTGGGAACCTTTTAATTTGGTTCATTATATTGATGCTGGTTTAAGAAGAGGACCTGAAATATGTATTTACGAATCAGCCCTACCATGAATAAACTAAAACAATTTTTAAAGGAATACTGCCTAGAAATTTTTATTTTCCTCTTTTTTATAGCTATTCGTTTACCTTCTTTAGGTCACGAGATGTTTAATACAGATGTTTGGAAGTGGAAGGCGCGCACCTATGATTTTGGCCAAGGTGTTTTCACCTTGGATTTTGAGAAGACTATTCAAAAATATCATCCCGGTGTTACTTTAATGTGGATAGGAACAGCGTCAGTAAAAGTTTACAATTTATATTATGATTTGGTCTTTGGGCACCCACCGGTAGATAACGCGATTTCCACAGTTTTCGAACTTCATTTTGTACAGAAACTCTTTTTGGTGATTTCTATTGGAGTAGTTTTGGGTTCCATAGTCCATGTTTTGAAAAAGTTGTTTGGGAAAAGAGTAGCTTTAGTTTTTGGCATTTTAGTTTCTTTAGAACCCTTTTATTATGCTTTAACCCGTGTATTTCACCTTGAGGGATTGATGTCCACGTTGATGATAGCTTCTTTTTTGTGGTTTTATTACTATCTTCACGAAAAAAAGCTTTCGCGCCTGGTTTTATCTGCTGTTTTTGCCTCTTTAGCCTTTTTAACAAAGACTTCCGCTGTTTATCTAATACCTTTCATGGTTCTAATAGCGTTTTTGGACTCTCTTTTGGATGGTAACAATCCTGTTGAAAGTTTGAAAAGTTTAATCAAACCCTGCTCTTTTTGGATAGCGGTTTCTTTATTTGGTTTTTTTGTGCTTTGGCCTGCGATGTGGGTTTATCCAGGTAAAGCTTTATCAACGATTTATAGGGGAGTTTTTACTATTGGGATGGAAAGAGGCCACGCACAGCTATATTTCGGGAATTTAACTGAAAATCCCGGGAATCTTTATTACCTTGTTGTATTAGGATTACGAAGTTCCGTTTTTCTTTTGTTAGGGCTTCTTGGCAGTATTATTCCAATAAAGTATGGAAACAGAAGTGAGAGAAAGTTTATTCTGTATGCCTTTTTGTTCGCACTTTTTTACACGATCCAGATAACTCTTCCATCAAAAAAATTGGATCGCTATATTTTACCCGCAATTTTATCTTTAAG
>CAZMKN010000011.1:0-7246 GCA_964567095.1 uncultured Candidatus Saccharibacteria bacterium
AAAAATCACTCCTTAACTGGCGGACCCTACAAAATGCAGAGAAAAAAGGAAAACTAACATAGCACCATAAATATATTAACGGTGCCTAACCTTCCCTATTCAATTATCAAAGTACTTTTAAAGTTCTCTAAAAGAACTTTAAATGGTGAACAAAATGTTAAAAACATTTTGTACTCCCTAAAAGTGTTCTGAAAGAACCTTTTAGTACAAATAACTCAAGCACAATCCGCAAGGATTTGCTTACATCCTGTAAGTTACAAAACTTGTAAGATTCAACCTTCAAAACCTAAAAACTACATAAAGTTTTAAAAGCTGGTTTAGAACCTCATCTCCTAAAAATCTCGGAAGAGAAGATAAGAATCTAAATCAATGAAGAAAGTTTGTCTCACCCCATATTGTACTATAGGTTCCCACTATCTGTCAAGTGTTATAGGCCGTCAAGATTAACAGGTAGATAGCCTCAAACAAACCCTGAAACCTTCTGTTCAATATCCGAAATTGTACACAGAAGCAGAGAATAAATCAATATTATAGGATACAGGACACACGAGATTTGCTTTCAGCTAAAGAAAAAACCAAATATACCAATTGAAATAATAACGGTGCGTACTATCCCCTATAACACAGTGCCCCAGAGCAAAACGCTACAAGCCCGATTGCTTGCAAAAATTTGGGCATTCCTCTAATTTAGGTACTAGTTCAATGTTTCCAACTGTCCGGGAAACATGATCTTATAGAAAAAAACGCTCTGCGGATGACGCTTCGGTCGCTTCGTTGTGGAGTGTTTTTTTCGTTTCTCTCGTGTTCGCCCCTCAAGCATTATCCTTTAATAAAATCGGCTGTTTCTTGTGCTTGTAGGATAAAATCAAAAAACTCAAAGGATAATCCTCTATAAAGTATCGACAGAAACCTGCTATAAAAGGATAAACCCTGGAACTATCCTAGGATAATTCTCAAGACTACTCCAACAGCTCAGCAAAAATCATCTTACCCGCAGACCCTTGAATATTCTTTTTCACACAAACTTTGACGGTTTTACCAACCAAATCCTTCCCCTTGTCAACAACCACCATCGTCCCATCTTTTAAGTAACCAATTCCTTGGTTTTTCTCCTGCCCAACATCCACCACTTTAATTTCAAGCTTCTTGCCCGGCAACAAGTACATCCTCAGAGCATTAGCCAAATCATTAAGATTCAAAACCTTAACCCCTGAGACAGACGCCACCTTATTCAGATTAAAATCCAAAGTAACCAAAGTTAATCCATACTCTTTCGCATACCTAACAAGCGTCTTATCAACACCCTCTTTAGAGCGTTCAAACTTCTCGGTTATACGAACCTTTACTCCCCTAGCTTTCTTTAAAGACTTCAAAATATCCAAACCCCTCCTACCCTTAGCGCGTTTTATATCCTTTTTACTATCCGAAAGTGCGTGCAACTCATCTACTACAAAATCCGGAACAACTAAATCACGGGTTATAAAACCAGTCATTGCAATATCGAAAATACGCCCATCTACCAAAACAGAGGTATCCAAGACCATTAACCCCTTTAAAGACTCTTTTAAATGCGATTCCTGTGCCTCCCTATCCTTCCGTGATGCTTCTTGGGCAACCTTTTTTTTCCTTTCCTTTTCCTTACGGGCTTCGCGTATCTTATCGGATTGCTGTTCCCAAAAATTTGAAACGATTGTACTAACAGCGTCGAAAATTATTTTCACAAACCAATGTTTTAACGCAGAAAAAGCCTTGGGTAAAACATAAAAGCCGAGAAGGCCTGTTACCAAGGAAATTAAAACCTCCGCCAAAAAGCGCATGCCAAACAATGGATGTTCATCAAAAAAGACCTCTTTGGAAAAGGCAAAACCAAGGGCGAGGAAGATTAGGCCTAAGATAATACGCATAACCAATGATACCTCTCTTGGCGAGGGCTTACTGTTATGGTCTAAGATCTGCTTGACCGATTTTCCATTACCCTTACTGAAAAGGGCCTTTTTTCTCTCTGTAACTTTTGCCATTTTTTATACTTTTTCATAAGTTGCTCTATATTTCCCACTAAGGCTCAAATCGCTAAGTGGTTTACTATAACTCTCACTAAAGACTAGAAGCCAAGTTTAATAGCCTCCGTAATAGATTTTACATTATCAGGAGATATTATGTTGGAAAACCCTAATTTTTTAGCCTCCTTAATCCTGGATTTTGTATGGGCAACCTTTCGTACTTCCCCGGAAAGGCCGCACTCACCAAAAGCTAAAGTTCCTTTTTTCAATGGTTTATCTTTCATAGAGGATACTAATGACATGCACACAGCCAAATCTGCAGCGTGCTCTTGGATTTTCATTCCACCTACTACACTTAGGTAAACATCATACGTGGAAAAATCCAGGTTGTAGCGCTTCTCCAAAATGGCCATTAGCACCTGTAGCCGATTATTGCTAAAGCCACTAGTTGTTCTTCTTGGGTAGCCAAATGCGGATTTTGTGGTCAGTGTCTGAATCTCCAAAAGCAGGGATCTAAAACCTTCCATAATGGCGGTCACGCAAGACCCGGATGTTACCTGATTCGATTGCTCCAAAAAAAGTTGGGAGGGGTTTGTTACCTCTGCCATCCCCTCCTCCAACATTTCAAAGATTCCGACTTCCGAAACCGGACCAAACCGGTTTTTCGTTGTCCTTAGTATGCGATACATATTCTGAGAGTCTCCCTCCAAGTACAAAACCGTATCTATAATGTGCTCTAAAACCTTTGGCCCCGCTATCTCCCCTCCCTTGGTTATGTGACCTACTAAAACAATTGGCAGCCCTTTTCTTTTTGCTAAGGCAGTTAAACGCTGTGTACAGCCTCTAAGTTGAGACACTGATCCCGCTATTCCTGAAAAATCGGATGAGTACACAGTCTGAATAGAGTCTACTATGGCTAGACCTAGGTCTTCTCTACTGTCAAGTGTTGCTATCAAAGAGTCTACATTAGTTTCGGACAAAAGATGCAAGTTATCTCCAGAGTACTTCATTCTTTTTGAGCGCACTTTAATTTGAGACGGACTTTCCTCACCACACAAATATAGTATCTGGGAATTTGTCATACTTTTGGAAACTTGAGTAAGAAGTGTACTCTTCCCAATCCCCGGCTCCCCTCCAATAAGTACGACCTGCCCTAAAACAAACCCACCACCCAATACTCGATCAAACTCGCCAATATTCGATGAAATTCTTTTAAGGCTTTGTGCTTTAACTTGGGAAAGCTTTGTGGTTCCCAAAGAAGCGGCACTTCGTCTAGAACCTGTTATACCAGGCTTTTGAGCAATATCTATACTCTCTTTTAGAGTATTCCACCGGCCGCAGGATGGACATTGTCCCTCCCATCTAGGAGACTTATGGCCACATTCTGAACACACATAGGCTTTTTTTGGTTTCGGCATGGTTGAATAATACTACAAAGAGATTAAGCAATAGTTAATAAACCCTAAAACCGTCCTTGAGGACAGGCTAATCCTTCCTAGTATAGTATATTCCTTATAAAGGATGGTTTTACAATAAATTTTCTTAATCCAGGATTATTTCAACACATGTATTACAACTTTTGATTTACCGCCAACAGCACTTAATCTCAAGGGGCGCTCAGAGTGCCTTAACAAAACCTCTGCTATACCGTCCAAAAGCTCACGCTCAACTGTCCTTCGCAAAGCACGGGCCCCATACTCATCCGAATACCCTTTCTCTAACAAAAAATCCTTAACTTGGCGCGAAATACGTATACTAATATCTTGTCGTTTCAAATTCTCGCGAACTTCACTCAACATTAAATCTAAAATCTTATACTGATCCTGTTTGTCTAAACGCCTGAAAACCACAACTTCATCCATCCTATTTAACAACTCCGGCTTCAGAATCTTTTTCAGATTACTACGCAAGCGCTTTTCCAAAGAAGTATCACTTAAAAACTTGGGTTCAAAGCCAATACCGGGTCTATGAACAATTTCCGTACCCACATTACTAGTCAAAACTACTACTGCAGAAGAAAAGTCAAAAGTAGTACCTTTAGCATCCACGAGCTCCCCTTCTTCGGTTATTTGTAGCAAAATATTTAAAACATCAGGATGGGCCTTCTCAATCTCATCAAACAAAACCAAGCTATCAGGGCTTTTCTTTATCTTGGATGTAAGCTCTCCTCCCTCCCCATACCCCACGTATCCTGGCGGAGCTCCAACAAGTCTTGCAACGGTGTGCTTCTCTCCAAAATCAGACATATCCAATCTAATTAACCTATCCTCGCCGAAAAATTCATCTGACAAAACCCTTGCTAACTCCGTCTTTCCAACTCCTGTGGGACCAAGAAACAAGAAGTTCCCCAAAGGCCTCTTCTTGGACCTTAGACCCAGCTGTGAACGCAACAGAGCTTTGGAAACTAAATTAACAGCCTTATCTTGTCCAACGATTCGGTATAAAATACGCGATTCTAGAGTTCTCAAAGAGCTGGTATTTTGTTCTAATGGTTCTTTTAGGCCCTCGCTGAAAATCTCTAACGCTCGATCTACATCTTTTTTAATTACTCTATAACGTTGGGTTCCAAACATTTTGCTTTCCTTCACGGACATTTTCTTCTCAATATTCGAGATGAGACCGCGAATCTTTAAAGCCCCTTCATAATCGCTTCCTTCTAGGCTCTTGTCCAAATCTTCAGTTAATAAAACGGATCTTTCCAACAACTCTCTGTACTCGCTTGGTATTTGGGCTTTTCGCAACAAAACTCTGGCGCCCGCCTGATCCAACAACGTAACTCCCTTTTGAGGAAATTTTACATCCATATCCCTCTTAGAGGCCTTCTCAAAAACATAATTGATAATCTTAGGACTATAATATACGTTGTGGTGCTCTTCCAAATATTTCGCCGTGGAGTTTAAAATCTGAAGGGATTTACCTTCAGGGGGTTCGTCCATATCAATAGCACTGAATCCGCCCAACGCTCTAGGATTCTCCGCCAGTAAACGAGAATAAACATCCGTAGAAATTGTGGCGACGTACTTAATACCTAAATCGTTTAGAGAAGATTTAAAAGAGTTATAAATAAGCGGAATTGCGATACCGGCATTGGTTGATAAGAAAAGATCTTCAAAGTTTTTGAGGAAAATCAATACCCTGTTCATCTTCTTTAACTCTGCGTACAAGGAAGAAAGCATTATCTCCATATCACCCTTGTTTAAATTAGTGGTTATAAGAGCCAATAAATCCACTTCGTACACTCTATAGCCTAAAAGACTGGCGGGAACGTTCATCTCATTGATTCTCTTTGTTAAAGACTTTACTAAATTTCTCTTACCTACACCTGGATCACCAACAATTAGGGGGTTTGCACAATCTTGTTGCAGAAGTACAGAAAAAAGGGGATCCATCTCCTTCCGCGGAATATACTTTCTATCCACATCCATAGCAACTGCATAATTCAAATTGGTCGCAAACAAATCCAAGATTTTAGTATCTTCGTTGGAAGTGGTTTCCGCAAATATCTGAGGAAAAATACTTAATTTCGACAGCTTTTCTCGAGCCGACTCATAAAGGGACGCTCCATTTAGCTTCAGTAGAGCCAATAAAAGATGTTCGGTTCCCACATACGGCTGCTTCAAACGCAGCGCCTCATAATAAGCGCCCTTAACTAGAGCGCCTAAATCTACCTTTGCTGCCAAACTTTTCTCGTCCAAGGAAAGTGTTTTGAGTAAATTCTTACCCATCCCGGTTTCCGCTTCTATCTTTAGAAAAATATCACCGGAAGGTATTCGGGAACTCCTGTCAGCAAAACACATTATCACCCTCTGTGCCTTTAGAGTAAGTCTCCTTATAGAAGATTTCATAATAATTTATTTTACCTGTGTAAGCAAACGAGTGCTTAAAGCGAGCTTTTGGTTGTCCTTATCAACCAAGGTCACTATAGCTTCCACGTCTTCGCCTTCTTCCAAGGGGCCCCCCGCTTCCGAAACGTGGATCAAACCCTCAAGTCCTTGCTCTACTGTTACAAATGCGCCGAACGGAACAACTCTACTTACTCGCCCGGTAATTTTCGTACCAACAGGATATTTCTCCTGGACATCTTCCCAGGGATTTGGAATTAACTGTTTCACACTTAGAGCCAATTTCTTAGACTCCTCGTCTATTCCCAAAACTTTAACTTCGACTGTTTCCCCCACCTTGTAATAATTCCCCGGGTTGTTGACCTTTTCCCAGGCTATCTCACTTATATGAACCAAACCCTCAACGCCATCCAAATCAACGAAAATTCCGAAGGGCATTAAACCAGTAACTATACCTGTTAAAGTATCCCCTACCTTAATACTAGCCAATCTTTCCTCACGGGACTCGTCACTATAAGATCTAATTGCCTCTTTTTCCGAAAGAACTAAACGGTTTTTACTTTTATCTACTTCAATTACCTTTATCTTTAACTTCTTCCCCGCTAACACTTTTAAGGATTCTCTTAGCTCCGCCTCGCTTCCTGCTGCGAATTTAGCTATATCCTGTGCAAAGTGAACTCGCCCTAAGTGAGAAAGAGGAATAAAGCCCCGCAATCCCGCACAGTCGGCTAAAAGACCTCCCTTGTTATATTCCCTAACCTCGACTTCTAGGATAGCGCCACTATTAAAGGCGTCCTCGACCATCTTCCAGTGACGATCCTTCTCACAACGTTTAAAAGATAAAACAACGTAACCCTGGCGATTTTCCGGCTGCACTACTGACGCTAAAACGGGATCACCGGGCTTCAAGGCAAGGGTAGTGCCCACACTTTCTCCCATTTCTGACCCAGATACAACGCCCTCGGCTTTTGCGCCTATATCTAGTAAAACTTGATCGTGGGAAACACTTATAACTAAACCTTCTACTAACTCTCCGGAATGAAACTGCTTTACTTGAATACCTTGGTCTTCGATCAGTTTTTCCATTACGGAAGAGCTTGCTCTAACATCTTTTGCTTTTGACATAACAATCCTTCTCGCTTTGATCAATTTATTACTTTTTTTAGGAAATTACTAACGACAAAGCGACAAACCCTTAGTAATTTCAGTTCTTTCCAAAAGTTCGGTTGAAACTCTGGAAATTCCACCAACTTATAGACATTATCCCGGCGACGACCTATCTTCCCAGACACGAGGTCCAGTAATTTCGGTGCTGGCAGGTTTAACTTCTCTGTTCGGAATGGATGCCCTAATAAATTAGAGCTAGAGGTGGTTCCCTACCGCTCTCATCACCGAGATAATATT
>CAZMKN010000011.1:7346-15140 GCA_964567095.1 uncultured Candidatus Saccharibacteria bacterium
ACTAAAAGATACTTTAAAAACTGGGTAAATATGAGCTCATGTAAATCATGTGCAATCACAGCTAAATGCTTAGCATTATAGCTGGGTCGTACAAGTTGCATTGCAACTTATACGCAGTAAAAAGATGCGCAACATTAGTACTGCTCAGCTGAGAATCTTTCCATGCTTCTTCATAATTCCTACGCAAAAAGGCAAGCCTAATTACTTCAGAAAAACAAATCCACCGAAAAAATATCTACACATTCCTTACGGAATTTACACTTACAGCCTATCAACCTAGTAATCTCCTAGGAGTTGCGATCGCTTAAAGCGATTAGTCCTAATCTTGAGGTGTGCTTCGTGCTTAGATGCTTTCAGCGCTTATCACGTCCAAACGTAGCTACCCAGCGATGCTCCTGGCGGAACAACTGGTACACTAGAGGTTTGTTCATTCTGGTCCTCTCGTACTAAGAATGACTCCTCTCAGGACTTAACGCCTGTTGCGGAAAGGGACCGAGCTGTCTCACGACGCTCTAAACCCAACTAACGCGCCTTTTTAATGGACGAACAGTCCAACCTTTGGGACCTTCTTCAGCCCCAGGATAAGACGAGTCGACATCGAGGTGCCAAACAGTGCCGCCGCTATGGGCGCTCGGGCACTATTAGCCTGTTATCCCCGGGGTAACTTTTATCCGATAAGTTCCGGGCCTACCATTAGGCACTCGGAAGATCACTAAGACCTACTTTCGTATCTGCGCGACTTGTATGTCTTGCAGTCAAGCTCCCATATACCTTTACGCTTACATCCCGATTTCCATCCGGGATAAGGGAACCTTTGTGCTCCTGCGTTACTCTTTAGCAGGAATCCGCCCCAGATAAACTGCCCACCAAGCATTGTCCTCTTCCTGGATTACAGGAAACAGTTAGGTTTGCACTAATAAAAGAGAGGTGTTTCATTGACGATTTCCCTTACGGGAAATCTCCCTCCTACACTACACAGTCAATAGCACGCACCAATGCCAGGCTACAGTAAAGCTCCACGGGGTCTATTTGTCCAGCAACAGGTAACCGGCATCTTTACCGGTAGTTCAATTTCACCGAGTTCGTGACTAAGAGAGTGCTCAAGTCGTTACACCTTTCGTGCGGGTCGATAATTATGCGACAAGGGATTACGCTACCTTTGAACAGTTATAGTTACTGCTGCCGTTCACCCGAGCTTCAACCTAGAGCTCATTCCACTCCAAAGAGGGGAAATCACCCCAAGCCTTGACTTACGGGCACTGGGCAGGTGTCGGCCCCTATACATCCTCTTACGAGTTTAGCAGAGACCTGTGTTTTTAATAAACAGTCGCTTGAGCCATTTCTGTGCCCCCTACGCAATTAAGCGTAGGGCATCCTTTTCCCTAAGTTACGGATGTAATTTGCCTAGTTCCTCGGCCACGATTCTCTCGTTCGCCTTAGTATTCTCTACCTGTCTACCTGTGTCGGTTTGCGGTACGGATACTAAAAAACCTCCCTAGAAGCTTTTCCTGGGAGCTTAACGCAGTTGAATAATCCGCTAGTAGCGGACTTCTCCCCCGGTTCGCGTGTATTCACTTTCGCGAATGCGTTCGTACGGATTTTCCTATACGAACTGGCTTACCTTCGGGACTCAAATCCATAATGAGCTCAACTTATCAAACTCCGTCCCTCCATCGGTAAAAACGGTTTTTTAGTAGCGCAGGAATATTGACCTGCTATCCATCGGCTACGCCTTTCGGCCTCACCTTAGGACCGGCTAACCCTCCGATGACTGACATAGCGGAGGAACCCTTAGACTTCCGGCGAGGTGGGTTTTCACCACCTTCTCGTTACTCATGCCAGCATTCTCACTTGATGACGCTCCAGCAGCCCTCGCGGATCTGCCTTCACAGCTTTGCCACTTAAAAGTGGCGACATCAATGCTCCCCTACCTTCTGCTACATCCGAAGATGTAACAAAACCACAGTGTCGGTTCTTTGCTTCAGTCCCGTTAAATTTTCGGCGCAAGACCGTTTAACTAGTGAGCTATTACGCTTTCTTTAAAGGTTTGCTGCTTCTAAGCTAACCTCCTAGCTGTCTAAACAATCTCACTTCCTTTCTCACTAAGCACCATCTGCTAAATGCGGATGGCCCGCCCGAAGGCGGAAAGATTAGGGACCTTAACTGGTGGTCTGGGATGTTTCCCTTTCGCGCTAGGAACTTGCTCCCTAGAACTGACTCCCAATCAACAGGTTTGCGCATTCGGAGTTTGGTAAGAGTTAGTACGCATAAGCGCCTAATCTCTAATCAGTATCTCTACCTCACAAACCCTATACGATTGAGGCTATACTTACATATATTTCGGGGAGAACCAGCTATCGCCAAGTTCGATTACCGTTTCAGCCCTAACCACAGGTCATCCGAGCATTTTTTCACATACAACGGTTCGGACCTCCACATCTCCTTCGAGAAGCTTCATCCTGCCCATGGTTAGCTCACTTGGCTTCGGGTCTAATTGTATGTACTAAGCGCCCGTTAAGACTCGGTTTCCCTACGCCTCCACGACTGAATCGCTTAAGCTCGCACATACAATTAACTCGCTGGCTCATTTTTCAATAGGCACAATATCACCCAATCCGCCAAAGGCGGGCGGGCTCTATCAGCTTGTCTGTGCACGGTTTCAGGTTCTATTTCACTCCCCTATCCGGGGTTCTTTTCACCTTTCCCTTACGGTACTAGTTCACTATCGGTGTCTTGATGTATTTAGCCTTCGCAGATGGTCCTGCGTTATTCACACGAGGTTAACGTGTCTCGTGTTACTCTGGAAAACTCAAAAAGGTTTTTTGTTTCGTTTACGGGGCTATTACCCTCTATGGCTCTACTTTCCAGGAAGATTCTCCTACAAAAAACTTTCTAACTTTTTTATCTTAAGATATAGAGTTCCCGAACCCTTAAAAATTAATTTCTAAGTTTGGGCTGCTTCCTTTTCGCTCGCCGCTACTAAGGAAATACCTAAATTGGTTTATTTTCCCCCAGCTACTAAGATGTTTCAGTTCGCTGGTTTACCTTCACAATGCCTATGGTCTGCACGAATGCAAACTTTCAGCAAAGGATTCTCCGACATAATCGAAGTGGGTTTCCCCATTCGGAAATCCCCGAGTATAGCGCTTTTTGACAGCTCCTCGAGGCTTATCGCAGTCTTACACGTCCTTCATCGGCATCAAGACCCAAGGCATCCACCATGCACATTGAGTATCTTTTTACTTTCTTTTTCTTTCCAAACAAATGCAAAACATTTGTTTGTCGATGAAACGTACATGTCGTTGTGGACACGTACGCACCAAATGAATGCTTTGCATTCATTTGTTTATTGAACATTCTACTGGAAATGTCTATTAGACACTTCCATAGCAAAGTTTTAGTTATAAAACTCTGCCAATGAACAATTTACCCAGTTTTCAAAGTACCTTCCTTCGCTGGTTCTCACGCCAAACTTTAGCGAAATGCATTGTATCACAAACTAAGTTGTGAATAACAAATCTGTTTTCGGACTTCCCTAGGTACCTTCTGCTACTCTACTCAAACTTCGAGTACGAAGTTTTCGGGTCCAAATAGGTCGCGTAGCAACTTTAATGGTCAAAGAAAAGCGTACTTTTCTTTGAGGTGCAATGAAATCTTTACATTCGCTCATATTTCATTGGCCCAAACAGGTCGCGTAGCGACATGCGGTACTCAAGGTTTGAGTACAAACCTTTCGGGTGTAACGAAATGCTTTTTGGCATTTCGTTAAACGCATTTAAATTGCTTTGCAATTTAAATGGTGGACCCGGCGGGACTCGAACCCGCGACCTCCGCTATGCAAAAGCGATGCTCTAGCCATCTGAGCTACGAGCCCTTAAAATAGTTTCATAGAAACTTTTTAAGTGTAAGCAAATGCTAGCGCATTATGCTTAAACCGTACAAGTTTACTAACTTGTACGAACTGGCCAAAGAACTTTCGCAAATCCTTTATAAGTCCTATTAAACTAAAAATCTTGAAAAACCGCAAGCAAATTCTTACGAATTATGTTTGAGTTGGAAAAGTGCTTTGCACTGTTTCCACCAGAGCTTCTTAAAGTAGAAGTTGACTTCCATTCCTACAGATTTGTACTGGTAAATTAACACTCTACGGCAAAGATGTCAACACTATAAAAAATTAAAGTGAGTACGACTTCTTGACATAAGGAAACATCTTCAGAATAATGAGAACTTAAGGTTATGAAATGTTTAATATTAACAACATCGATGGGGCATGAAAGCATCGCTGAGTCTATAAAGCAAATACTCATAAAAAACGGAATGGGAGTAAAACTCGTAAAAGAAGGCTTCGGAGAAGTTACCTTTCAATATCAACCAATATACCAATTTTTCCCAAGCCTACATAAAAAATATTATAAGTTCTCCCAAAACAAAATTATCCTTAAAGTAATGGAAAACCTCTACTCCAAGAAAAAAAGAAAAAAAGTTGAAAATATAGTAAAAAAATATAAACCTGATGTGGTTATTTCCACTTATTTTTTATACAACTTTGTATTAGAAAAATTGAAAAGAAAATACGAATTCAACTTTATAAATATAGTAGCTAATCCGCGCACATTACATCCCTTAGAATTTAGTCCTGAAGCAATCAATTTAGTTTACGACAAAGAAAGTATAGATAAGGGAGCTAGTTTTGGTATACCAACAAAAAATATCAAGGAAGTGGGATGGTTCGTCAAAAAAGATTTTTTCACTAGAGAAAATCAAACTAATTGTGAAGGGAATAAAAAAACAATTTTAATTTCAGCAGGATCTCTGGGAACTACTACGATAGTTAAATTCCTTCCTACTCTTTTTCGGTATAACAATGATTTCAATTACATACTCGTTTCAGGGAAAAACAAGGTTTTATATAAAATCTTTAATAATTATAAAAACTTTCGTAACCTAACTAAAAAAGACGCCGAAGACGTGCGTGTCATAGGATTTACAACTAAAATGGGAAAATTGATGGAAGAGGCAGATATTGTAGCCGGTAAAGCTGGCCCCAATCTGTTGTTTGAGGCAGTTACATGTCAAAAACCTTTCCTTGCCCTCACATACATACCGGGTCAGGAAGATGGAAACTTAGACATAATCAAAAATAAAAATTTGGGGTGGGTGGCGTTAACTATAGAAAAAGCGGACGAAATTCTACAGGAAATTAAAACAAACAGAACAGAGCTTGAAGAAAAAAAAGAAGGAATAAAAAAGGAGAGTGAAAGAATAAAAAAATCCGGGGAAAAACTTACAAAAATCATCAGAGAACTACCGCACTTAGGAAAGCCGTGAGTTTAGGAAAATTAATACAACATTTGCTGCAAAAAACCACTCACTACGATTCCGGTACAAGTATTTCCCGAAGCTCTGAATTATTTAGCAAAAAACCTTTCCAACACACATGGCCGACTTTGTAAAATCAGAGTATTTAACCCTATCCTTCAGGTTACTTGAGACCATAACGAAGGTAATTTTAGCACATGAGTACGTTATAATGAGGCCATGAATCTCAAAGAAGCGAAAAATCTGTCAAAAGACTTATGCGGCGATGCGAAAAGGCTATCGGGGGAAACTTACTATGAGCATGCTCTAGAAATTGTAACGAAACTAAGTAGTTACGGAATTAAAGATGAAACAACTCTGATAGTAGCGATACTACACCATTGTCTAGATTTTTCGGATGAAATAAGTAAAAAAAAGCTTTTGAAGCGGATCCCGGAGGATCTAATGGAATTAATAAAAAAATATAACGAGATAGCCAAAAAAACTATCCAGGTTGAATCTTTTGAAAAATATAACGAAAAATACGCGGTGCAGGCATTTATTAGCTTAGGTGGAGATATACGGCTTTTGATAGTGAGAATCGTGGATAAACTTCAAGCATTGGAAAATTCATGGGTTTTAGATAGGGAAAAGCAAAAAGAAGCTGCGTTAAGAGCATTTTATTTATACACTCCTCTAGCAAAAATTTTAGGAGTTTATAAAGTTTCAAGGGATATAGAAAACGCCGCTTTTAAAATCCTTTATCCGGAAAGTTACTTTGGGTTAGAGCAAGTCGTTAAGAAAAAATCCTGGGGAACTAAAAAAATATTCAGAGAAGTCGAAAAATTTTTAAGAGAAGTTTTGTCAGAGAGAGGGTTGTCAAACTTTGAAATCCAATATCGAACAAAAGGTTTGTACAGTTTATTTAAGAAAATAAATAGGTACACAGAAGAAGGCATGGATATAGGAGAAAATCTTGAAAGAATTTATGACCTTTTTGCGTTAAGAATAATTGTGGAAACGGTAGAAGAATGCTATCTAGTGGAAAATCTTTTGACCCAGCTGTGGAATAATCTTCCTGAGGAAAGAAATGACTACATAGAATATCCCCGTCAGTCCGGGTACCAATCAATACAAAATGCTTTTAAGATAGATGGGGGATTTACGGTAGAAATACAAATACGTACACACGAAATGCACAAACAGGCAGAATTTGGGAGTAGTTCCCATCTTTTGTACAAAATAGGGGATAAAGGCATAAAATCGGGTGCAGCAAAAAAATTCAAACAGTACCTGAGTAAAAATCCGAGTTGGTTTAAAGAACTAAATTATTGGGAAGTCGAAAAAGAACAAAAGTACATACCAAACACACCTTTTAAAAATAAGATTTATGTGTTCACTCCGAAAGGAGATATTATTGAATTACCGAAAGGTGCCAGCACAGTAGATTTTGCTTATGCAGTCCATACAGAAATTGGAAATAAATGTGTTGGGGCCTTTGTAAATGGTCAGATAGTAAAATTAGATCAAAAATTAAAAACAGGAGATACAATTAAAATAAAAGTGGGCAAAAAGAAAAGAGGTCCTAATAAAGATTGGGTAAATTTTGTTAAGACTAGGCAGGCAAAAATTCAAATCAATAAAGCCGGAAAATAATTTGAGATGGCTTAAAGGTACCGAGCAAATTACGAAACATTTATAAGGTACTGGGAACCGAAAAACATTTGTGCTATCATGATTCGGCCTAAGGGAACTAACGGGTTCTTAAAAACTGTTTTCTTAAGGACTAGCGAATCTCCAGGCACAGTCGTACAAGTTAGTAAACTTGGGGATTATTCTAACAAGTTGTAAACAACTTGTTAGGTGTAAGCAAATGCTAGCGCATTGTGCTTAAACTTAATAACTTCCTGCGGAAGTATATTAAGGGCGTTTAGCTCAGCTGGTTAGAGCACTCCTCTGATAAGGGAGAGGTCCATGGTTCGAGTCCATGAACGCCCACCATGAATAAATGCGGAGCGTTTTTCATGGGCCAACGATAATTCTAGCCTTTGGCGAGTATTTCGTTGCACCCGAAAAGTTTGTATTCGAACTTTGAGTACTAAGCATTTCGTTGCCCTTAACAAAAACGACAGCCGTTATGTAGCCTTTCTTGTATAATTCAAAACAATGGACCCTACTAAAAACCGCGTCGTTCAAAAATTACTATTTCCGGGGTTAGTAGCCGTCTTGATAAACATAAACAAAATATTGAGTATAAAAACTGCGCAAGAAGCTACAAACATGATGATCAGGCTGATAGTTATAACTTCCATAATTTTCCTGGCAATAAAAATTTTTCCACGGATTTTTAATCACTTAACTCAAAAATAAAAATCAAATAGAACGCAGGTACAAAAAATACCCACCGATTAGGATGGGTATTTTCTAAAAAAGTTCCACGGAAACTTCTTCATTCGAGAAACCGAAGGCAAAAAGAATGCTCATGTACGAGTTTTG
>CAZMKN010000012.1:0-4047 GCA_964567095.1 uncultured Candidatus Saccharibacteria bacterium
TGGTGGACCGTGGGGGACTCGAACCCCCGACCTCCACGCTGCCAGCGTGATGCTCTAGCCAACTGAGCTAACGGCCCTTAATCTAAAGGCAAAGTACATTATATCTCATTCGAAGTCCATTTAAAAAGCACGACAACAAGGGCTACTCCCGTCTATATCTAGCTGTCCTCTCCTTCTCCTTGACTTCCCCACTAAAGACCATGCGCTTGTTAGGCATGTTATGAATATTATAAACCTTAACAATGGGTTCAGACTCAAAAATTATTTTTTGGGGGAGAGTGGGTAAAATCTCTCGAAGTTTATTCTTTAAATCGACTGCGCCTTCCCCCGTTGCTGCAGAAATACCCAAAACATCTACTCCATTGCCTTTAAAATGATCTTTAATGTATTTAAAGGATTCTCTAACCTCTGTGATATCCAATTTGTTTATGACTATAATTTCTTTTTTTAGTGTGAGAGCCCCGCTATAATCCTCCAACTCTCTACGGATTGTTGTGTAGGCCTTCCAAGCGCTTTCTGTCAAAAACTTCTCCGTGGACATTGCAGACTCGTCAAGAAATGGCGCGAACCCACTTTCTCCAAGCGGATCTATGACATGAACTAAAAGGCGAGTTCTCTCCACATGGCGGAGAAAATCATCACCTAAACCCTTACCTTTGCTAGCACCTTCTATTAAACCTGGGATATCTGCTAGGATAAATGCTCGATCATCCATTTTTAGAACACCCAAATTTGGAGCCAAGGTTGTAAATGGGTAGCTTCCAATTTTTGCTTTGGCTGATGTCAGTTGATTTATTAATGTACTCTTTCCTGCGTTTGGAAGCCCCACCAGGCCGATGTCTGCGATTACCTTTATTTCCAATCGAAGTTCTTTAGACTCACCCTCGGTACCCTCCGTGTATTGCATCGGAGTTTGATTCGTAGAGCTTTTAAACCGAAGGTTCCCTTTCCCCCCAGAGCCTCCTCTACAAATGAGTAAGTCTTGACCATCTTCTACCAAATCCCCCACTAATATTTCCTCTTTTTGGTGCGAATTTGAGTTTTTTCTAATCTCGTAAACTAAAGTTCCCACCGGAAGTTTAATACATAAATCTTCACCATCGATTCCTATACACTTTTTCTTTCCTCCTTCAGCGCCATTTTTTGCCTCGTAAGAAGGGCGAGTTCTAAAATCGCGTAATGTAACTAAATTGTGAACCGCTACCAAATGAACATCACCGCCATCACCGCCATCACCGCCGTCTGGACCTCCTTTAGGTATAAATTTAGCTCTTCTGAAGGAAACGTGTCCATTTCCCCCATTACCTGCTTTAACTTTTATTTCGGCTGTGTCTATTAACATATTTTTTAAGGTTTTTTAAGGACCGTCCTGACTTTTTACCACGGCAAAAGCATTTTTAACTCTATAGGTTTCTATGGATTAGTGCAACTCTTTAGTACAGACTCAAATCCAGGACTGTCCTTCTAGCTACCTGCTAGCTAATTACCTCGTATAGTTTAGCGGATTTTGAGCTACACCGTTGTACTTCACCATAAAATGAACGTGCGCCCCTGTAGAACGGCCTGTATTGCCCATCAAACCTATAACTTGACCCCTACTAACCCGCGCACCATAACCAACGTCCAAACGGCTCATATGGCCATAAACCGTCTCATATCCATTACCGTGATCAATCACAATATGTAGACCCAGCCCCCACGGATTCCATCCGGAGCGCGTTACCACACCCGAAGTACAAGCGTACAAAGGAGGCATTGCAGTACCTATGGGGCTAGCTATATCAACTCCATTATGATACCAAGTAAAATACTGCGTGATAATCCGCACGGACGAGGGCCACACACAGAAAGTACTGCTGGCCGGCGCCGGAGCGTATCCCCCACCCGGAATTCCCCCCGGTAAAGATGGGGCAGCGGGAATAACAGGCGTTGGTACTTTAGCCCCGGGAATAACCAGCTCTGTCCCTAAGGCTAAAGAGGATGTGTCCAAAATGTAGTTAAAGTCTGCAATAGCCTGCGAAGCCACATCGTATTTAGCAGCGATAGACGACAAAGTATCCCCGTCCTCAACCGTGTGAATCAAACCTGAAATAGGCGGAATTGTTAACTCCTGACCAACTTTCAAAAGGGAGTTGTCATTTAGACTATTCACATACTTCAAAGCGGACATGGATATTTTAAACCTATTACCTATTGAGGATAAAGTGTCGCCCCCTTGCACAGCGTAGATAAAGGCTTCTGCATGTTTTCTACTTTCCGGGACTTTCGTTATCGCAGTATTTTTCTGCGGAATTATATCGATTGTGGTAGCCAAATAGTCGGGGTTTAGCTCTTGGCTACTAACAAAATGTGTACTGTTGAAAATCTCTCCGAAAGTAAAAATTAAAAAGGCCGCTCCCATAACAAAAAAGGTGGCTACAGGCCTCCCTAATCTCCCTCTGGACCAGATTAATTTTGCAGTTAAAAAGGCCTTAAACCTATCCAGCGAAAAAACAAACCAACTAAATGAACCAAAAAGGCCGTTAATGAGCTGAACTAATTTTGACACAAAATAAGCAATAAGAGCTTTGGCGAAAAGCGCTACAGAGGATAAAACTTTGTGAAATTTGGTGCCTCCTTTGGTAGAAAAACCTTCAAAACTGAGCTGAAAATAGTCCTCGTTCGTTCGTTTACGAGCACTTTTTTCCTTTTCGGAATTAAAATTAACTCTTCCAAAAGAACCATTTTTTCCGTTAAAAATCATAAAAAAACACTTATTTTATGGTGCGGGAAGTATTTTACCAAAATCAGACTAAAAAAGGAAAGGCTCTGTTGACAAGACCCCTATCTATGCCAATTCTAAATCACAATAAAAATCGTAACCGTTACTAGGCCTTATGAAGTGATTTCAAAAACTCTTCGTTAGTCTTGCACTTTCTCAAACGATCCAAAACCAAAGGTGTAGCCTCTTTATCATCCAATAAGTCAATCATTCTACGTAACTTAACCACAGATTTTAATGTTTCAGGGTCGTACAAATACTCCTCATGACGTGTTCCACTGGCTTTTATGTCAATAGCAGGATAGATTCTGCGCTCCGCCAAATTTCTAGCTAAACGAACCTCCATATTTCCTGTACCTTTAAACTCTTCGAAAATTACATCATCCATACGGGACCCCGTCTCGACTAAGGCTGTTGCAACAATAGTCAAACTCCCTCCATCCTCAAAGTTTCTGGCAGCACCAAAAAAATGCTTTGCGGGGTATAAAGAAGAAGGATCTAAACCGCCAGAGAGTGTTCTACCTGAAGGAGCAACTACCATGTTATAGGCACGGGCTAAACGGGTCAATGAATCCATCAGAATCACAACGTCCTCCCCCTTTTCTGCTAATCTCTTGGCTCTCTCAAGGCATGTTTCTGCTATTTTAGTTTGATGTTCGGCTCTTTGATCAAAGTTACTGGAGAAAACCTCACCTTCAACACTTCTGCTAAAATGAGTAACTTCCTCAGGACGCTCACCTATAAGAGCTACCATAAGTTTGATATTTGGGTAATTCATGGTTATACCATTAGCGATATCTTTTAATATCCATGTTTTACCTGCTTTAGGAGGCGCTACTATCATTGCTCGCTGCCCCCTACCTATAGGGGAAACGAGGTCCAATACACGTGTGGCAAGGACGTCGGGGGTCGTTTCAAGCTTCATCCAATCTTCTGGGAAAATAGGGGTTAGCTTATCAAACTTGGGGCGCTTTTTTGCACCCTCAGGATCCAGCCCATCAACCTTTTCTACTTTCAATAGCGAAAGATAACGTTCGCCTTCTTTTGGAAGTCTCGCCTGCCCAACAATTTCATCGCCCATTCTAAGTCTAAATTTTTTAATTTGGGATTGGCTAATATAAACGTCTTTCGGGAGATCTTCATTAGAGGATTCAGGTGACTCCTGACGGATTACACCATAATCAGGCAATATTTCCAAAATACCTTGGATTGATACTGTTTTCGTGGTTATTCTTATTTTACTCCCATCCTTCTCTATATCCCTGCCTCTTTTAGAGGGCGCGTGA
>CAZMKN010000012.1:4147-14242 GCA_964567095.1 uncultured Candidatus Saccharibacteria bacterium
CGCGCTATCTCCCAGCTTGAACAAAGAAATGCTCGTATTCACTCACATTTACGTTGAGTTGTAAAACTTTTTCAAAGTTTTACACAACAAAGAAACTCCAATGTTTAGTTCTCAATAAAGTTTTTATTTTAAACTTCTAAAAAGTAGCTTTCTGGTTCGTCAAACTTTCCTCGCCTTTATCACAAGACGGTTGTTATAAGTCCCCTCTGAAGCTATCCAGACGCCCCCGCATGTAACAAGTGTCAATGAGGAACCTTCAGACTCTAAAACCTTAGCTACGCGATCTTTATCGTAAATGCTAACATAAAAAATCTCTGTTACCTGATAATAGAAATTTCTGCCAAATGAATCAACTAGATAAACTGTATCATTTACTTTCAAGCTTTTCAAGTTGTAAAAGGCGGCCGGTCGCCCATAGTTATCGTCGTAATGCCCGTTCAATATTGTGTTTCCTTCCTCCCCTACTTTGGCAGAGCGCTCATACCAACCCACAGTACTCCAATCCGACGGGGTTTCTAATTCCCCATCAGGTGTTAGGGATACAGGTACCAAAAATGCGTCAATTGTTTTTTGATCTGAACCCTGCTTTTTCACATAAATTCTTACAGGAACCTCATAAATAGGTTCTAATTTCTCAGCGAAAACAGAGGGCTTCTGTACGATAGTTTCTGTTGCCTCGGCGGAAAGAGCGATGTGTTCGAAAAATATCTTCTGCACTCCTGACCACATGTTGTGTGGGGCGGAAGTATAAAAGAACGACGCTATCCCACACCCCAACACTAACAACAAAATTCCTGAGATGAAAAGGATCCGTCCTTTGAGAGGCCTGTCCTTAAAATTTTTATCACGTTTTTCTGGGATCATATAGAGAAATTTGGCTTAACTTCGTTTAAGGCCTATCTTTTGAGAGGACAGGACCCTAAATTTAGGCCGGAAACAGATCAGCCGCGTAAGGACTAAGCCAAACCCAGCTAATCTATCCCCGGTCCAAAGTGCTTTCTTATAGTACTATCTTGCATCTAATGTAAGGATAGTTTCCTTTTTACAAGTTAGTAAACTTGTAACCCAGTACAGAATGAGTACATTATGTTCATTTGTCAAAGTAGCTTCGCTACTGTTGACACCACAACGAAATGCTCGTATTACACTCACATTTACGTTGAGTCGCCAAAGTTCCTTTCGGAACTTAGCCGAAGCTAATCTATTCCCGGCCTAAAGTGCTTTCTCATAGTACTATCTTGCGTCTAAGGTAAGGATAGTTTCCTTTTTACAAGTTAGTAAACTTGTAAACGGAAATAGAGGCTTCGCACAAAAAAGCCCGCCAGTAAATTAGGCAGGCTTTTCTGATTAACTAATAAAATAATTTATTACTTTTTTCTAGACTTCTTAACCAAAGTTCCCACCACTATAAGACCTAAACCCAATGGCAACATAGTAGTTCCTATACCAGTTTCAGGAAGCTCGGTTATTTCAATGTCTCCATAGCATACTGTGGCTGTATCAGCACCTTCAAAGTCGCCGTCATAGCGAACCTCTGCTTTGTTTACAACACACTTATCGAAGTTTTCACGATCAAACTCATCTTCATCGATTTTGGCGTCAATGTAGAAGGTTTTGGTTTCACCCGGTTCGAAATCATTCCAATACTCAGTTAGACCATCCCCCCCAACACGATACATCTCTTCAGGAAGAAAATCCTCCATCTTCATATCGTCAGTCTCTACTTCACCCTCATTTTTGATTTCCACCCTAAACTCAATAACTTCACCCCATTCACCATCATCTAAAACAAGCTTATCTTCATAATCACCTTCATGTTTTATACGAACTTCTTTTTCAATACGGAAGGATTTATTCTTAACTTCTCCACCACCATATTGATCAGCATATACTTCCCCTTTAAATAAGAAAGCTGCTGTAGCTACAGACAATATTAAATTTTTCGTTGTTTTTTTATTCATAGCTTTATATAAGCAACTTCCCCATTAACATTAATAAATTAATAGGAAAATATACTCCTAACTTTTGGCAGGAAATTAAGTAAAAGCCTGTTTAGCTTGTAATCTTAAGATACAATCAAAAAGGCCTCAACGAGAAGGCCGGTAACTAACCGGTCTATTGACAGAGCTAATTATATCCTATAATCCGAGATACGTCAAGGCTATGGGACATAAAACCCTATCACTCACAGTATTATAGGTTAATAGCAAGGTTGTGTCAAGAGTCTTTATAGATTGGTTGCTTATTGGATCGACACAGAACCATCCTGACTTTGTAACTTGTTCAGGGCTATAAGATTATAATGTCAAAAAACAAGAGACCTGTAAATGTAGTATATAATTCTTATGAAAATGACTGAAAAAAATAAAATTAAAATCCTGTTAATTCTCCCGTTTTTTTATCCACATAGGGGAGGAAGCCAAAAATATGCGGAAGAAATTTATGTGAAAATGATGGAAAATCATCCGAATGTAAAAGTAGATGTTCTTACATACAACACTGATCACACAGAAGAGCTCGAAGATTATAGAGGTTTTAGAATTTACCGAGTCCCCTGTTGGAATGTCATACCAGCAAGATTTGCCCTACCTAATCCATTCGCACTGAATAAACGGTTAAAGAAACTAACAAAAAATGGATACGATTATGTAAACACTCATATACGCTTCTTTGACCCCACTTGGTGGGTTTGGAAATATGCCCGAAAGATTGGAGCAAAAAGCTTTTATACCGGACACGTGGCCACCCATCCCGTACACCAAAACAAAATTGTGGAACTGCTATCCAAGATAGTAGATTTAACCCTAGCAAAAGCATCTTTAAACAAATATGATCTAATAACCTTCACAAATAAAACAGCTGAGAAATTCTTTAAAGAGAAACTAGGGCTTAAAAAAGAGTCCCATATAATATACGGCGGCATAGATACTAAATTCTTTTCACTTAAAGAAAAAATGGGCAGGACTATACCAAGGCTAGACATACAAATAGAAGATGGGATTACTTTAATTACATATGTGGGACGTATGATCTGGACTAAAGGAGTTACTTATTTCTATGAGGCAATAAAGGATTTTATAAACACCAATCAAAGAAATGTGGTCTTCGTTCTGGCAGGCCCCGGCGAATTGGAGCAAAAGCTTAAAAATCAAATTGCGGATGGTGGTCTGGAGGATAAAGTTATTATGACAGGAGATCTAAAATATGAACAGGTTCGAGACCTTTTAGCAATAAGTGATATTTTTATCAACCCCTCTCACCACAACGAGGGATTCCCCAACACTGTTTTGGAAGGAGGGGCTTCGGGGTGTTACGTTATTGCCACAGATAATGCCGGAACCTGGGAAGTTATTAGAGATGGTGAGACTGGACAATTAGTACCACAAAAAGATCCTGAGGCAATTGTAGAAGCTCTAAAATGGGCCTTAGACAATGAGAAAGAGCGTGTTTTAATAGCACAAAATTTCCGAAAGATTCTAGTAAAAGAGTTTGATTGGAATGTAATATCTGAAAAGCTGTATAAGCTACTCCTGGAAAACAAGCTTAAATAGCAAATTTAACTTTGTGGCCTTTCACAACAGGAACTTCCCATTTTGTATCAATAAACTTATAAACAAAACCTCCGGCATGGCTATCCTCAGTAAAACGCCTTTTTAGAATATACATAAAATGGCTTAATCCGGTCTTCCAGATTTGCTGTTTACTGGGCTCTTTTTCTCGAGCAAAGTGATCAATGTGATACTCGGCGAAAACAATATCTTTATTTGTAATAGCAGCAACTTTAACCTCTGGAGACAAATTCCAATCACCCATTCTCAAGTTTAATTTGGGTAAGGCGGAACGTCTCATCCCCCACATACCTGTTAATGTATCTTTTATCTGGAATCCATACAGCAAAGCTATCTCAATATTTAATATATGAATACCTAATCTACGAATTTTGGATATAACTTCTGAATCTTTTAATGGTAAGCGGTTACAGGAAACTACTTCCACCGCACTATCTTCCATATATTCAACAATCTCTTTTATCTGATAAGAGGGGTAAGTATCATCTGCGTCCATAGCAAAAATGTAATCTCCTGCGGAAGATTCTATCCCCTTAATATGAGCGTAACCGTAACCTATTCCGTTTAATTTACGAGGCTCTTTTACCACAATAGCCCCGGCCTCGCTAGCTACTCTAGCAGAGTTATCTGTAGAACCATTATCCACAACGATTATTTCATCCACGTAGGAAGGAACATTTTTTAAGGTTTCTGGTAGTATTTTTTCCTCGTTTTTACAAGGAATTATTAAGGAAATAGTCTTGTTTCTTAACATTATGCAACGCATTATACATTGCTATGGGATATATGTCAATGCTATGGGACTTGTTAAGATGGGGAGAGAATACTGAATTTTAGAAAAAAAGAAGGGAACAAGTTGCTTACTGCAGACACATAACATGTCTTTAGCAACTTGTTCCCTTACGGGTGGCCTAGAGACGATTACTTCACACCCAGAAGGGTGTATTCGTTCCAGGCCGGAGTTGAACTCCAGGCGTTGTTGGCATACCATCTGACCTCATTTGGCCAATATACTAGCTGGTAGCCGAAGCCCCAGAGGGCGTAGACGCGACGGAAGCCCGCGCAGTTGTCACAGACGACTGCGAGTCCGGCTTGGCCAGATGTCTCCATGTGGAACAGATCATCGTCGAAACTACCGGGTGCAAGCCACCGGGCTTGCGGACCAGTGATTCCGGTGTAAATCCAGTTGTAATGCGCGGTAACAACGCGCTCGGGAGCTACACCATCGATATCTGCGGGTCTTGCCCATGAGCATACGCCGTAGCCTGCATCCGTCTGCCACCCAGTCACTTCGAAAGGTGTATTCTCCAGACAGGTCGGAGGCCGATTTGAGATCGCCAGAGGCAGAAAGACCGTGTACATTTTCGGCGTGACTGTCACGACTAGCGTAGTCGTAATACCTTCCGCCGAAACTTGAACAGTCTTCGTTCCCGGTGTTCCCCAAGACAACGAGACCACGTCCTGGATACCCGCTGTATCCGTAAAAACCGTATGGTCCGTCGCCTCCCACCGAAATTCGGTGGAAAGAGGAAGAGACTCCCCAGCCAAAGTCGCGGTATAGAAACCGGACTCCATAGCGTGGATTTCCTCCTGGCCCCCCAAGGTCAGTGTAGGCTGCTTTGGTCTCTTTAACACAGAAATTGCCGTGAAGAACCCATATTGCGGTTCCTCAGACCATTCCAAAGTGTCGTAGTGCCAAAACAGCGTCCCCGTGGAAACCTGCAAATCGTACCCATACCCTGCCAAGGTATAAATCTGACTATCCTCCGAATCCGGAGAGGAATACAGGACAACTCCCATCTCTCCCCACTCTTCGGGGCTCGCAACAACCGCCATCCCCGAGGTATCCGAATAGCTTTCACCCGGGAAAAGGTTATAACCGGTTACGATGACATAGGGGTTAACCCCGTCCGTAACCTGATGGACTTCTCCATCAATGCGCGAACCTTGCCAGAAAAACCTACCTTCAACAACCGTGGTATCCGTGAGAATCACCCCATCCACAAGGATGGATTTTTCCGTAGTGGTAATCACGAACGCCCCATCATGAACGTAGATCTCCGTATCAGGCAGACCACCGTCTAAAGGATCCGCGGAAACGATACCGGAACCCGCAAAGAAAAGCGCTCCGACCAGCACGGCCAACACCAAAACTCCTACTATCACGAACGAAAAACGCGTCTTCATAATCTAAACCCTCCTTTGGGTTAATGGGTTAAAAACCTACTTTGAAAGAACAGAAGACTGGAAATATTGTACCACAAACACTATAGGGTGTCCAATGTTGGGGTGTTGGTGGGAGTGCTTACAAACAACTACATTGATATAATGAAGTTATGAAAAAACTCGTCCTGTTTATCACATTTCTCGCATTGATGTGCATTTCCGTTTATGGCATAAAAAACCCTTGGAATGAAAATGTCGTTCAAAAAACTGGAAACTTTACTTTAAGTCCTTACAAATATGGATTATACATTTCGCCAACCACAGGTGTTTTCTATAACTTCTCGCCTTATGACGCCTACTTTAAATACTCAGAAACAAGTACAGAGAAATTTGTAGATATTAAAGAAGGCTTAATTGCAAAGGAACTAAACATAGAAAGAAGCCTCCTCCAAGCAAAATATGAGGCCATTTTAAGTTATTTTGGGTTAGCAGACCCTGTAGTAACCTTTGCGAGTAAGGGGACTAGTTTTGCATTCAAATCACACATTGAGGAAAACGAAATAGAAGTATGGGTAGAAAATGTTCCGGAAAGGTTCAGACAGAACACCATTGTTATGACCATGACGTTTGATGAAAATGACTATCTCTTTGATATTGAAAAAAACTTATACTTCTCTAGAGGCCCGTCAAAAGCAAAGGAATTCATAGAATTATACGGAGTGCCTTTAAAGCCTTTAGAACAAGAAAATGACAAGGTTTTGCTGACCAAGCCCACTATTATTGCAAACAACAGTTACAATGGAGCTGTCTTGATAAACCCAAACTCTGCAAAATACGAGGCTGTTTATTTGAATAAACCCCATCGAATAATAGAATTTGAGCTGAAACCAGGAAAGAGCCGCATAACAGTAGAGGTATTTGATTCTGTAAAGGAGCTTCTATGAGATACTTGCTTCCCATTAGTGCCGCCGCATCTTTTTATGTTATTCCTGCAATAATAGGAACCGGGATATCTAAACTCTTTAAAACACAAGAAAAAAAGAGCGATATCATTCAGACTATAATCAACGGATTCATTAATTTTGCCACCGGGAGTCTTGTTTTATACATCCAAATAGCTTTGGGAAATTTCTTGTTTCCCTCCAACCTAAAATCAATAGTTATGGGCGTTGTTGGATTTGATATTCTTTTATCTCTAACAATCATAGTGAGAGATATACTTAAAAATAAAGAGTTGGTCGCCAGGAAATTAAGGATAAAAGATGTACTCATAATAGCACTACTACTTATTGTAGCAACTGCTGCATATGGGGTTTGGCGACTGGATAGCCCTACATTTACTACACTAAATTGGGACATTTATCACCATCAAACTCTAGTAAATCTAATTGGTAATGGGAAATTCAAAATAGCTATTTCTGATCTATCAGACTCGTTTCAATTTAGCGGATATACAACTATATTTCACACGTTACTCGCAATTCCGCAATCACTTTTTAACGTGGATGTACTGGAGTTTTGGTGGTTCGTTGAATACTATCATCTACTTAGCGTAGCTCTAATTTCATTTTCTGTAACATACGCGATAACTAAAAAAAGGGTAGTTGGTTTATTAGGGGGACTTCTCGGTATTTTGATTTTCGAATCATCCATGGCCTATACCTCCTTATTCTTACTTCCACAAAACTTGGTATCCGTCGTTACTGGGGCATTCTTGGCCAACTTAATTAAAACGTTCCCTCGGAACAAAAGAGAGCTGATCTACAACTCTATTATATTTGTTGGATTTGCGCTGCTAGGGCATACGATCATAGGAAGTCTGTCGGTCTTTCTCTATTGCACAAGTTTAATTTTCCTATACTCCAGAAAAATTAAGGAAAATAAGAAAATTCAATATATCTTATTAGGGGCGTCCTTCATACTTATACCTGTTGTTTATATAGTTACTTCGAAGATAGATTTTAATTCAATTAATCGCGGAGAGGCTATTTACTACAACAAAAATATTATGGAAAAATTTGAGCTTATGAGGGAATTTTATGGATATAGCCTACTGGCCTTTCTACCGCTTGGATACTTTTGTGCGCTCAAAAAATACAGAAAAAACTATTTATTAGCTGTTATCCTGAACAATGGAGTTTTAGCTCTTACCCTCTCTCCTATACCATATATTTTGAAGGTCTGTAATGTTGGGCGGCTGACAACACATAGTTTGATGGCAATGGGAATATGGTTTTTAATTAAACCCCTTTCAAGGTTACTTAAAGGTTTAAGTATAATAATTTTAACGCTATCCCTTGGGGCAATTTTTATTGTGAATATCAGTATGTATAAAGGAGTACCAAGCTACAAAATCTTTTCGACACACGTGACAACAAACGAAATAGAGGCGGCAAAATTCTTAAAAGAAAACTACGAGGGAAAGAATGTACTACTTGTAGGAGAACCGGCTACGATGCATATATTAGAGGGTCTTTCCGGTGTTAACTCCCCTGGGGGGGCATATGCGTCCCTAAAGACTAGAGAGATTTTGACGGATATTTATTTAACAAGAGACGAGAATATAGGTAGGAAATTATTTGAAATTGAGGATTCGGTTGTAAAAGAAGTTCCGGACAAGGTTTTGTTAGCTGTAGGAGGGCGTTTTAGAAAATGGCAACTAGGACCAGATGAATACAGATATGGGATTTATTGGAATGTGTGGCGTCCTTACGACTTGGAGCCGGGAGAGTTTGAAGAATACGATTATATATATTATTTAAGAGAGTTTTCGGATTTTAAAGAGGTTTTTAGAAATAAAGGAATGGTAATTTTTGAAGTCGAGAATGAGTATAAACCTTTTTAAGGTTTCGGATTTTTGCTGATCTGAGGTATTTTCAAGAGTATTTCACTAGAGTTACACTAAATTATGGGTGGTTTTTGAGCTCTCTGTGGAATCCAGGTAAAAAAAGAACCCCACCTCAACCTATCAAACATTCGCGCCATTGCGCTAAAAAATGTTGAAAGATTTTGGTGGGGTCTTAACGACTCTAGTTGGCCTCGGGGAGGGGCCAATTGTTCTCCGTGGTAAGGCGTTCGCCTTGCCAGAAGTTGACCTGGCCGGAGTCGATCGCGATGCGGACGTCGTAGTGATACGAAAAGTCACTCGGAAATCCGATCTGGTAGACTCCTCCACCCATGAGCTCTTGACACGAGCCGTTAACACAGACGGTGCCATTGAACCCCTGAGCGAACCACCCAAGCCCCAAAGGAGAATCCTTGGAGTTGGCGACGTCATAGGGATCCGGATCGAGCTCCTTTGATGCGACGAGATCTCGCCAGAGTTCGAAGGAAACAATCCCATCCCCTGACACAGTCAGCTGCGTGGCGTGTGGCCACTGCAACTTTGGTTCCATCTCGGAGGTCCGCCAATCGCAGAAAATTGCCGTCCAGGGCAAATTCTCCAAGTTGGTGGCCTGCCAAATACGCCCACACGGCGCAGTTGCACCGGTGGGTGTAACAACATCGGTCGCCCATTGACCAAAGCCTTCTCCTCCCGGAGTGTACGAATACACCTCGGTAGAGGTCAGCTCGGTTCTGAGCGTGATCTCCGGCGTTTCCGTCGGGACGGGAGCCTCAGCGGATTCCGAAACCTCGGCAGGAACCTCGGCCTCGACGGTTTCTAGAACTTCGGCTTCAGCCGCGGCCACCCGTTGGGCCTGATAGTATCTACCGAAGGCAAAAAGCCCCCAAACGACCAAGGCCACCACCGCGATTGCGGCTACGGCACGAACAACTGTGCACCACGGGAAGTGGCGCGCAGGTGCGGTTACGGCTGGAGCGGGTGTCGGAGCGGAAGCTCCAAAGGCACTCATCACCCTAGCTACCAACTGGGCCTTCGTCCCACTCTTGGGCTCACCCAAGAGGTCCAAAGCCTCCTTGAGATCTGCGTTGCTGCGTGAACTCAAGGTTGCCGCGTCAACCGCGCGAATGCGGTCGACAATCTCGTCCTTCCGGGCGGTGCCCACAAGGTCAACATCCAGGTGCCCCGCCATCTGGCGGAGCTGTGCTACCGTAAGCGAACTCAATGCCTTCATTTCTTCCTCCTTAACTACATGATTTTCACAATCTCTGCAAACTTCTGCAGAGTCAACGCCAACTAAAAAGTGATTCTCCTAACAAACCTCATCTACAACCTGATTTTTCTTTACTTAAAATAAATCCTATGAGGAGAGTTTGGCACATTCCTCCAAGTGAATTTTGCCAAAGGCAACCTGAACGAGGAGGAATTGGGACAAACTCTACTTCTGAAGTGAGCTACTAAAGAAAAATCACTCCTTAACTGGCGGACCCTACAAAATGCAGAGAAAAAAGGAAAACT
>CAZMKN010000013.1:0-8309 GCA_964567095.1 uncultured Candidatus Saccharibacteria bacterium
AATGGTGATTTATGAAAATGTTTCTTGGGGAATACAGTCCCAATATTACAAGCGGAAATAGGATAGTCCTGCCCAAGAAGCACCGCGAACAGTTAGCGGATAATGCTGTTGTTTTGTCGAAAGGTTTTGAAAAGTGCATATTGATCTATGATATGGGAGATTGGGGCGAGAGGGTTGAGCGACAGATAGATAATTTAGCTTCCGAGGGCTTAAAAAAAAGTAATCTTGAGCGCTACATTTATACCTCCGCAACAGAAGCATCCGTTGATTTGCAAGGAAGGCTGGTAATACCCGCAGACCTGAAGAATTACGCAGGTATAACGGAAAAAACGGCAGTAATTGGAGTAGGAGATCACGTGGAAATTTGGAATAGCTCGGCATGGAAAGAGCACCTTAAAAATATAACCGAGAAAATACCGGAGTAACCTGTGGAGTATCACGTTCCGGTTCTACTAAATGAAGTGTTGGCATATTTTCTGCCGTCCAAAGGTAGGCGTTATATAGATGCTACTTTGGGTGACGGCGGGCATACTTTGGAACTCTTAAAATCAGGGGCGGGCGTTTTAGGTATTGATTATCATAGAGAGTCGCTTGAAAGAGCCAAAGAGAGGGTGAAAAGAGAAGGACTGAGTACCAACTTTATTGGGATTTTAGGTAACTTCAAAAACATAGATAGGATAGCAAAGGAAAACGGTTTTGAGCAAGTAGATGGGATTTTGTTTGACCTTGGTTACTCTTCTTCTGAACTTGAGGAGGAGATTGGATTGAGTTTTCAACAGGAGGCGCCGTTAGATATGCGTTTAGATAAAAGTTTGGGAGTTACTGCGTCCGATTTGGTTAATGCCTTATCGGAAGTTCAATTGGCCAAAATATTTCGAGAGTACGCTGACGAACGATATGCAAAAAAGTTCGCTCGGGAGATAGGTAAGTATCGTAAGCTGGAGAAGCTGCAGACCACTAAGCAACTTGCTGATTTAATCTGTTCCGTTGCTCCTCCAGGCTATGAACGTGGAAGAATTCATTCTGCGACGAGAGTTTTTCAGGCGTTGAGAATAGCTGTTAATGATGAGATTGAAAATTTGAAGCTTGCACTGCCTCGGGCTGCACACTTATTACTGCCTGGCGGGCGAATGTTAGTTATAAGCTTTCATTCGCTTGAAGATAAGGCGGCCAAAACTTTTGGTCGTTCTGTGCAGCCCCAATTTAAAGAGTTGACAAAAAAGCCTTTAGCGCCTTCGGAGAATGAGACTCGCGCAAATGTACGCTCCCGTAGTGCGCGCATGCGTGTTTTTGAGAAATATGACCACTAAAATGCCTAAAAACATAAAAATTATACGAACTGCATTTAAGATATCCTTAGGGATTTTTTGCTTAAGTTTTGTAATGCAATTTTACTTGAGCAATAGATACGCTGTTAAGAGCACGAATTTGAAGGATTATTTGGCAGAGGTTTCCGTGTTAAAAAAAGAAGTTGCTCAATTAGAGTATCAGAACTTACAGCTGTCTTCTCTAGCGCGCATTGAGCAAGAAGCTCTGGGGTTGGGGTTCGTTGGAACGGTTGACGCCTTAATGACAATCGGTCCTGTTACTGTCGCTACCCTGAATATTCTATAAATTTATAGTATTTAATCTGTGGCTAAATACAAACAAAAAAAATGTGCTAACCGCATAAATTGTCTGGTAATTTCCTTCTTTCTTATCGGTTTGTTTGTGTTAGTAAAGTTATTTTATATACAAGTTTTGTCTCATGAGAAGTACGAGGTTTTGGCTCAGGAACAGCATTGGTTAGTAGAAGAGTTGCCGGCGGAAAGAGGTTCAATTCTTTCGTGTGATGGGGAAACACTGGCGGCAAATCAGGATCATTACCTACTGTACGCGGAATCAAAAAATATTGATAATAAGATTGAGACGGCTGAAATCCTGGCAAAGTTACTCAGTTCCAATGACTTCGGTTCTTATGAGGAGCTTTTCGCAAAATATTTGATTCACTTAGAGAAGGATTTGTGGTGGGTTGGTTTGGAGAGAGGCATTGATCCACAAACAAAAAAGGAGGTAGAGGGCTTGGAGTTATCAGGTATCGGTTTTGATCTAGCCCCCAAAAGATACTATCCGGAAGGATCTTTAGCGTCACATGTTTTGGGTTTCGTCGCCTTTGATTCTGATGGGAATAAGAGAGGCTATTTTGGAATAGAAGGCAATTTTGATGGCGACTTGTATGGAAAACCCGGCAAGCTTATTCAGGAAAAAGATGCTGACGGAAATCCCATTTTGGTCGGGGGCTATAATCTAGTGGATTCGATTGCAGGTAGGGATATAGTACTTACTATAGATCGCTCGGTGCAATACATTGTAGAGCGGGAGCTTAAGTTGGCCGTCGAAAGATACGGCGCGGCCTCTGGCACCGTTATTGTAATGGATCCCATTACTTCAGAAATTATAGCTATGGCTAACTACCCTAATTTCGATCCCTCTAATTTAACAGATGAGTCAGAGGTAAAGAATTTGGCTATAGCTGATACTTACGAGCCTGGGTCTGTGTTGAAGGCATTCACAATTTCTGCGGGCATAGATACCGGGAAGATAACGACCTTAAGTACTTTTGTAGACTCTGGTCCCGTGACTTACTCTGGATATACTATAGATAATTGGGACGGAGAGCATCACGGTGTTCAAAATATTGCCCAGCTGCTACAAAAATCCAATAATATAGGGGCGGCATGGGTGGGCCACCAAATTGGCGCCGATGATTTACACAACTATTTTGGTAAATTTGGCTTTGGGGAGAAGACCGACGTGAGCTTGGAGGGTGAGGATACCGGAACCCTTCGGGACTCGTCCACATGGTCCGGCATTGACTTAGCAAATATTTCCTTTGGTCAAGGTATTTCCGCAACCCCGCTTCAGATTTTAAATGGGTTTAATGCCATTGCAAACGGGGGGATTCTCAACAGGCCCCGAGTAGTTTCCAACCTTATCACGGAAAACGGTTCTATCGAGATGACGACAAAAAAAATACGTAGAGTAATTTCCGAAAAGACATCAGAGATAATGATTGATTTGTTGGTTTCTGCTGTAGATCAGGGTGAGTCGAGGTTTTGTAATATAGAGGGTTACAAAATTGCAGGTAAAACTGGCACAGCTGAAATTTTCACGGGCGGGAAGTACGATACTAACGAAACGAACGCAACTTTTGCCGGATTTTTGCCAGAAACCAAGAAGTTCTCTATGCTAGTTAGATTAGAACGTCCTTCTACGAGTAGTTATGCATCCGAAACCGCCGTTCCCCTCTGGATGGATCTAGCCCATGATCTTGTCACTTACTATGCGATTCCTCCGGATAGGGAGTAATTTCTATTTAAACTGGAAAATTGGCTCTAGTTTTTGGCCACCTATTTGCTAGATTAGTGCTGTGGGTAAAAAATCGGTAATTTATGGGGAAACAGCAGAAGCGCTCTCTTGTATCTATCTGAAAAAGAGTGGATATGATATTATCGGGAGAAACTGGCGGTGTAAATATGGCGAGCTTGATATAGTCGCTTTTCAAGAGCTGGCTCACATCGTATTTTTTGAAGTTAAGTATAGAAAGAGCCTGAAATACGGTCTTCCAGTGCAATCAATTTCCCCCAGTAAAATCTCAAAGCTAAAAAAAGCCATTAACTGCTTTTTGCTAGAAAACGATCTTTTCGATTTTGGTTGGCGATTGGACGGGCTGAGCTTGTATTATAGGCAGGGACACCTAAAGTTGAAGCACTATTCCAATTTGTTAGCTAATTGTTAGTTTCTTTCGTAGCTTCTGTTAGGGTATCGGGATACAGCATTTTACGTATATCGCTGTGTAATGTCTCGAACGATTCTTCCTTTGGGATAAAAACCCAAGCTTTATAATCACTTTGTGGATATAGCCCTGGGTGGTAAATATACTTGTCATCCACTACAAATGAAATTATTTCGTACTCGTCTCTATCTTTGTAAAAATCCCATAGATAAGTTGCATCCTCTAAGTTTAAGGTTGTGTACATGTGTTGAGTCACAGTTTCGTAAAATTTTGGCAGGTTCATAGGCCAAAAGATGCTATCCGGCTGGCTAATTGCATCAACCATTCCCATTAATACTCTGTGTTGTCGTTTTGCTCTCATTAAGTCGCTACCCTCGCCATTGTTCCCCTTTCTAGAACGTGCAAAAGTTAAAGCCCTGTCCCCACCCATTTTCTCTAATCCCTTTTCAAAGGTTACCGATAAGGCTCCCGTATCTGAGTTGTTTGGAAAAGAGTTATCGGAAAATGTCCTTTCTATATCTGTTGGTACTCCTCCGAAACTGTCTACGATCCATCTGAAATCCTCAAAGTCACAGCGAATGTATCCATCAACTGCTAATCCTGTGATTTTTTCAAAAGCGATTACTGGCGCATCTTCTCCTTGTACCGAATAAAGTGCGTTTATTTTATTTCCGTTAACCCATAAATCCCGTGGAACGGAGGTTAGTAAGACGATATTTCCTCCCTTGTTAACACTTAAAAGTATCATGGTGTCCGTGTTGTAAGTTATTTCCGCTTTTGATCTTCTATCTATTCCAAGAAGCAGTATATTTAATATTTCTTTGTTCTCGAATACCGTAAGTTCTTTTTTGGTTTCCGGAATACGGGTTTTTAATGTTTCGGGCTTTTCGGCTTCACTTGATTCCGATTTTCTAGAGCGTACAAAGAGGTCCAAAATACGACCGTTTTTCATTATCGAAGTCCCATTATGGTTTAGACCCAATAGAACTCCTAAAATAACAGCCATAAATATTACCGCAAGATGGAGAAAAGATCGTTTGCCCATTAAACAAGAATAATAAGGTTTACAATCTTAGTCAAATTGCTTATCATTAAAACACTATGAAAAAAATTCTTATTATAGAAGACGATCAATCCCTTTATAATGTTTACGCCGCTGAACTGAAGCTCCGCGGTTACGATGTAGCCCACGAAGCTGATGGGATGCGCGCAGTAGCTACTATTGAGGATTACAAGCCCGACCTCATTTTGCTCGATATTATCCTGCCGGGTAGAAATGGGTTGGAAATTTTGGAGGAGATTCAGGGCCAAAAAGATTTAGCAGGGATTAAGGTACTTATGGTTACGAATTATGGGAGTGATTCAAACGTGAAAAAAGCACTTGAATTGGGCGCCTTTGATTACGTACTAAAATACAATGTTGTTCCTTCCGATCTCTCGGAAAAGGTAGCGCAGGCTTTGGGAGAAGATTCAGACAGTACAGTAAAACTAACAAACTAGAATGGCTTTATACGTAAAAATTTTGCTAGTAGTCGCAGTGCCTTTTTTAGGGCTTGCTGTTTGGTCGATCTATCGTTTTTTTAATGTTCAGAGGAAGTTAGAGAAACGAGAGCTTATCACTCTATCCGACGACACTCTATATCTTCTCGCTAGAAAGATTGCAAAAAAATACTCAGGGGATCTGAATTTAATAACCGCTCTGGATTTAATGGTGGAAATTCTTAAGGACTCCGTCTCATTTACTTCAGCTTCCTTTTTGATTCCGATAGACGAAGGTAGTTCGGATTATATTTTCAGAGAGTTTCTAAGTTATGAGGTGTCAGAGGATTTTGTCAATCTTGATAAAGACTGTTTGAAAGATTACATGAGGGAAAATATGAAGGTGGAAGTGGAAAATACTAGCAGGCAGGTTGAAGGCGGTCCAATTAATTCCGCAAGTTCTGTTAAGGCTTTGTCCCGTGTTGTATATCCTGTAGAGGCGGGTTCACTAAAGGGTGTTTTCTGCTTAACCTCCAGGAAAAGGAATCAATTTTCTTCCCAGTTGGAGAAAGACTTGAAGAATCTTTTCTTATCGTGCTCTGAGTATTTTACCCTGATTTGGGAGGTGGCTAAAAGAGAACACGGGAAGTTTAAGTCTATGGTGGATAGCATGCGAGATGGCGTGTTCATGGTGGATGAAAACTATCGATTTTTGGTAGCGAATCCAGCCTTGAAGATGATGTTATCGTTGCGTTCTACAGATGGTGTAAACATAGTTCGTGTTTCTAATTTTTTTGGAGTTCAATTATCCATTGAGGACGTTATTTCCGAGGTTTTTGCTTTGGGAAAAATTAAAACTATAGAGGATTTGCAGATAGGTGAGAAATTTTATGGCTTGGTTGCTATTCCCGTCACTGTTAGGGATAGTGTGGTTAGTGTAGTCTGTTTGTTGGAAGATCAAACGAAAGACCATGAGCTCGATCAGATGCACAGGGACTTTTCAGCCATGATAATCCATGAGTTGAGAGCGCCTCTTTCGGTTGTTCGCGGCACTTCGGATTTTCTGGTAAAGGAGGCGGCCAATATAGACGAGGCTCAGAGAGAGCGCTTTATCCAACAGATTCGCGCCTCTTCGGATACACTTTTATCTTTAGTTAACAACTTGCTGGATTCGGCAAAAATAGAGAGCGGCAAGATAGAACTGTTTAAGGAGAATGTAAACCTTAATGACTTAGTTAAGAGTTCAGTAGAGGGATATATTCCATCTGCAAAGCAAAAGAATGTGGGTTTGGATATGGATTTGGGTGCTTCTTTCCCCACACTAAGCCTGGATCCTTCTAAGGTGGGTCAGGTATTGAATAATCTTATCTCAAATGGACTTAAGTATACTCCTGCGGGTGGTAGCGTTTCCGTAGGCACCTCCTCAGGTGATGGTACAGCTAGGCTATTCGTTGTGGATACTGGGAGAGGAGTTGCGGACGAAAATAAGGAGAGCGTTTTCGACAAATATAAACGGGTGGAGAAGGGTATGGGGGCCGAAGGTACCGGATTGGGTCTCGCTATCTCCCGAGGCATTGTAGAGGCGCATGGGGGAAAAATTTGGGTAGAGGATAACGAACCCGAAGGTTCACGTTTTATCGTTGAACTGCCATTATAGAGAATGAGTTTACCAGAATACATCTTTCGAAAGTACGATATTCGCGGCGTTTACCCGGATGATTTGAACGAGGAGAGTAGTTATTGTATTGGACTTGGTATAGGAGACGTTTTTACTGAGATGGGGTATTCTAATTGTGCTGTTGGGTGGGATAATCGTTCCAGTTCTAAGGCCCTTCGAGATTCTGTGACGCAAGGTCTTGTGGAAAAAGGAATAAACGTTAAATACTTAGGAGTTGTTCCTACACCCGTGGTTTATTTTATGACTTGTGAGGAAGATTTTGATTGCGGAATTCAAATTACGGCTAGCCATAATCCTGAGGAGTACAACGGAATTAAATTTGTAAAGAATGACGCTTACAAATTTTCTCCGGAAGAGATGCAAAAGGTATTTGGGTATGCGAGCGCCGTAGTATTAAGGGAAAAAGTACCGTCCGATGGGGATAGGCCGATTGAGTCGGAAGACGCTTTGGGCAAGTACATGAGTTATTTTATTAACAATTTTTCCTTTAGCACTCAGTTTAAGATAGTTCTGGGGTGCGGAAATGGGGCTTGTAGTACAGTTGCCCCCTTGATTTTCGAGTCGTTGGGGTGTGAGGTGTTTTCTGAGGACTGCTTTTTAAATTCTGATTTTCCGGAGGGGGTGGCAAATCCAGAGGATAGTAGTTTCATGAAAAAACTTTCATCTAGAGTGGTTAAATATGGGGCGGATTTGGGCATTGGATTTGACAGCGACGGCGATCGGGTTGGTTTTGTAGATAGGCGCGGTATTACTGTTCCTATTGCTGAGATCCTAGCTCTTTTTTCAAAGGAAGTTTTAGCTAAATATCCCGGGGGAGATGTAATATATGACGTTAAATTTAGCTCAGATATAGAGCCTGTTATTCGTGGGTTTGGGGGAAATCCTATTCAGGTAGCTACAGGTCACCCAAATATTGATCCTAGAATTAAGGAAGGCGCTGTTTTAGGGGTAGAGTATTCACAGCACATTTATTTTGGTAGGGATTATAAAGGTTTTGATGATGGGATTTATGCTGCGATCAGGTTGTTGGAGACCATGGATAGGCTCAATAGGCCTTTGGATGAGTTAGTAGGTTTTTTGCCCAAAAGATACAGTACCTCCGAGATTAAGGTCCCATGTCCAGAGAAGGATAAACAAGGCACCATGAAAAGTATAGCCTCTTACGTAATCGAAAATTATAAGGACGTTTTAACTTTGGATGGTGTGAAGGTTAGACTTTCGGATAACGGTTGGTTTTTAATACGCGTTTCCAACACCTCTCCTTATTTGAGTGTTCGAATGGAGGGAAAAACTCCGGAGGACTTGGAGATGATTCGCTCCAATGTCTTGTCGATTCTTGAGCAACATTCGGTTTTAGATTTATCCGTTGTTTGATAA
>CAZMKN010000013.1:8409-13085 GCA_964567095.1 uncultured Candidatus Saccharibacteria bacterium
CACCTTATTGAATCAATCGATTTTCTTTTATATACTTTAGTCATATGAAAAAATCCACTGCCCACATTCTTAAGTTTTCCGATGTTAGAAAATCCGACATTGCTTATGTAGGAGGAAAAGGCGCAAACCTAGGTGAAATGTTTTCTACTGGAATTCCTGTCCCCAATGGATTCATAGTTACGGCTAAAGCTTATTTTGATTTCCTGGATTCCACTTCTATTCGTCAGAAGATACTAACGGAACTTTCCGGATTGGATATTGAAGATTCAAAGGCGTTAGTAAAAGCTTCCAAAAATATAAAAACTGCAATTTTGGCTGCGAAAATGTCGGGAGACTTAAAAAAGGAAATAGAAAAAGCTTACCAGAAACTCTGTGGTGTCCACGACGATCTTGTGGCAGTTAGATCTTCCGCTACCGCAGAAGATCTTCCAGAAGCTTCTTTTGCAGGTCAGCAGGAAACTTACTTAAACATAGAAGGAGCCGAGAAGGTAATTAGGAGTGTACAAAAATGCTGGGCCTCGCTTTTTGAGGCGCGCGCTATATTCTACAGAACAGAAAATGGATTTGATCACTTAAAAGTGGGTATAGCCGTTCCCGTCCAGTTAATGGTGCAGTCGGATGTTTCCGGAATAATGTTTACGGTTAATCCTTTGACTAATAATAAAAGTGAAATTTCGATAGAGGCAGGATATGGTTTAGGCCAACCTATTGTTTCCGGAGAGGTAACCCCCGACCAGTTTGTTGTTGACAAAAAAACGGGGAAAATTAAATCTAAACAACTTTCTAGTCAGAGATGGCAGTTAACCCAGGCTGGGAAGATCCCAATTTCCAAGTCTTACCAAAAAAAACAAAAATTAGCTGATAAACTCATTGTTAAACTCGCAAAATTAGGCACACAGATAGAAAATCATTACAACTACCCTCAGGATATAGAGTGGGCCATGCAAGACGGCAAGCTGCTCATTGTTCAATCTCGTCCCGTTACAACGCTTAATAGAGAGAAAAAAGATAAAGTTACTGTAGTTGACCCGGATAAAGCTTCTAAATTCATTTTAGAGGGTCTTGGAGCCTCTCCGGGAGTTGTCACAGGCCCTGTTAGGATTTTGAAATCGGCCTCAGGGATTTCCAAAGTTAAAAAAGGCGATATTCTGGTTGCTGTAATGACGAATCCAGATTTTGTCCCGGCCATGAAAAGAGCTGCGGCTATTTTAACGGATGAGGGTGGAAGGACGTCCCATGCCGCTATAGTAAGTAGGGAGCTTGGTATACCGGCTGTGGTAGGCTCTCGTATGGCCACGAAAATCTTGAAGAGCGGTGAGGTCATTACTATCGACGGGTCTACCGGTAAAGTTTATTCAGGCGATATTACGGAGGTAAAAGACGCGGCTGTCGACAATACTGATTATGAAAACTTAAAAACCGCAACGAAAATCTATATGAATTTGGCGGAACCGGAATTAGCGCCCGAAATGGCCCTAAGAAATGTGGACGGTGTTGGTCTTTTAAGAGCAGAATTTATGATAGCTCAAATAGGAGAACATCCTCGTAAGTTTATTAAGGAGAAGCGTCAAAAAGAGTTTATAAATAAGTTAGCTGATAGTTTGGCGGTTTTTGCTGAAGCCTTTAACCCACGACCTGTTGTGTACAGATTTACAGATTTTAGATCAAATGAATATGCAAATCTTAAGGGAGGCAAGGAGTTTGAGAAGGAGGAGCCTAACCCAATGATTGGTTTTAGAGGTGTGGGGCGCTACATAGAGGATGACGATGTTTTCGAGTTGGAGTTGGAGGCTATTAAAAAAGTTCGAAATAAGATGGGGTACAAGAATCTTTGGGTAATGTATCCATTTGTTCGTACGGTGGATCAATTGAAACGAGTCAAGAGGATTACAGCAGCGAATGGTTTGAGAAGAAGCGCAAGTTTTAAAGTTTGGATGATGGTTGAAATTCCTTCCAATGTTATTTTGCTGGATGATTTTATAGATGTTGGTATTGACGGGGTTTCCATTGGCACAAATGATTTAACAATGCTTACTCTTGGTGTGGATAGGGATAATGAAAGAGTTGCTGAGACCTTCGATGAGATGAATCCAGCTGTTCTAAAAAGCCTTGAAAAAATAATTACAACCTCTAAAAAGCGCAAAATATCCTCTTCTATTTGTGGGCAGGCTCCTTCAGATTATCCTGAGTTGGTGAAAATGTTAGCTAGATGGGGGATTTCTTCCATTTCTGTAAGTCCGGATGTTTTAAATAAGACCAGGAAAATAGTTTACGAAGCGGAAAAGAGCCTTTTGGAGGAAAAGAGCAAGAAGGTTTCTCAAAAGACAAAAAAATGAGTTTAATAAAATCTATTGGTGCGTATAAAGTTTTAAACTCTAGGGGGGACTGGACGGTTCGCGCTTGTGTTGAGTTGGAGGATGGCACTAAGGTTAGTCAAACTGTGCCTGAAGGTGCCTCGAGGGGGTCTGGCGAGGCGATTTCAGTTCCTGTTGGCGATGCCATCAGGAACGTTAGTATCAGCATAGCCCCGGAATTGGTTGGCAAATCTCCTTTTGATCAGCAAGAAATGGACTCTTTGCTCTTGAAGTTGGATGGAACTGAAAACAAATCTAACCTCGGATGTAACGCGATTTTACCGGTTTCTTTGGGAGTAGCCAAGTCCGCCGCAAAATCCAGAAGCATGCCTCTTTACGCTTACTTAAAGGAGCTTTATGGAAATACCTCGGAGGTGAAACTTCCAACGCCGATTTTTAATATTTTAAATGGAGGTAAACACGCCCGAAACGGGCTGTCTTTCCAAGAGTTTATGGTAATTCCGGCAATGAATTTTTCCTATGAGAGGAAGTTAGAAGTAGGTACCAGGTGTTATAAGTCTCTGGAAGAAAAACTGCACTTTGAAGGTTACTCGACGGGGGTTGGGGACGAGGGCGGTTTTGCTCCAAAAGGAATGACTACAGAGAAGTCTCTGAGTTTTATTTTAGAATCTATAAAGAGCGCCGGGTTTGAGCCCGGAGAAGATGTGTTTCTTGGAACGGATGTTGCCGCAGGTAGTTTCTATGACGTGAAGAAAGCTAAATATATTCTCTCCGATGAGAAAAAAACATTGTCCACAGAGGAGTTTTTTGATTTCTATGCTGGTTTATTAGAAAGATTCCCGTTAATTTATGTAGAGGATCCGTTATTCGAATCAGATTTTGATTCTTGGGCATTATTTTTTGATAGATTTTCGAAAAAAACGATGGTGGTTGGAGACGATCTTGTTGTTACAAATACGAAAATGCTAAATAAAGCTTTGGAGAAAAAAGCAATAAACGCAGTTATTATAAAACCAAATCAAATAGGCACTCTAACTGAAACATTTGAGTTTATACACAAGGCGCAGGAAAACGGTTTAGTAACGGTGGTTTCACATAGAAGTGGAGAAACTGGGGAAGATACTTTTATAGCGGATTTAGCGTTGGCTGTTGGAGCGGATTTTATTAAGTCCGGGGCTCCTGCTAGGGGAGAGCGCGTTGTCAAATACAACCGTATTTTAGAGGTTTATCACGACCTTACTTAATAACGTAGGAAGCGTAGTCCTCACCTAATTGAGTTTCCACAGTTGCAGTTTCTTCGTCACTTAAGCCCTCAAAATATTTTCTAAAGCAACGAATAGAGTTCCCATGACAAGATATGGCAACATTGATTTTTCTTTCTCTCATTTCCTTAACCAACTCCTCAGAAAAATCTCTAACTCTTTCATAAACCATTGCTATGCTTTCGCCATTTGGAGGTTGGCCGAGATAAGTTCGCCTTATTTTATGTAGGTATTCAGGATCTTTCTTATACCATTCAAGCTTATTTTTTCCCTGTAAATCACCATAAGATCTCTCCATAATTCTTTTATCCTTTTCTATTTGCAGGTTTTTTGCGTTTTCATTTAAGGATATGCCAATTTTCATGGTTTCAATTGCTCTTATTTGAGGGGATGATATAAGTTTGTCAATTTTTTTATCTTTGAGTTTTTCCGCCAGGATCTTAGCTTGCTCTTTTCCTTTATTTGTTAAAGGAGATTTTCTCCATCCGCTAAACACATAGTTTTCGTTATCTTTACTTTGTCCATGTCTAAAAATGTACACTGTCGGGTATTCTTCCGATTCTTCTTTTGGTAGTTCGTCTACTTTTCTATACTCCAAGCGATCTCTCGCTTCCTTTAGCTCCTCATCGGTTATTTTTGATGCGCCCCCATTCGTCTGTTCTTTATCTTTTAATAATGTTCCTTTCTCCCGTTTTTTATAGAAGTAGTAGAATCCTGTAGCTAAGGTCACCAAAACCACTACTTCCATTATTGTTTGCGCGTTTTCTATACCTGCTAATAGGTTTTCTGATGCTGATAATCCTGTATATCCTAGGTATAAGAAAAACAAGTTTCTGACTATGCTTCCAAAAAAAGTTCCGATAGCAAAAACTTTATAATTAAGTTTGACTAACCCGCAAACTATGGATATTGGGGAGCTGGGCATGACCGGAATACTCCTTAAAATAGTCAGTGTTAAATAATCTTTTGCCGTACCTTCGAATTTTGAGCCTATCTTCTCAACCTGCTTATGTGAAATCCCGATAAACTTTCCCAATTTTCCTACCACAAGGTCTTCTCCAAAATCAGCAAGAAAATATAAAAAACTGGCTCCTATAAC
>CAZMKN010000014.1:0-11157 GCA_964567095.1 uncultured Candidatus Saccharibacteria bacterium
GGATTTGGGATAAAGCGGATATGATTAGGCGCCAAATAGAGGGTAGGGGCTTTGAGGTTGAGGATCAGATGAATTCTTTTAAACTAAAAAAACGCTTTTAATAGGGTTCTTCTTGGCAATCGGCCGACTTTTTCCGTCCCAAAGATTTCCACAGAGCTCGCCAAAAACCAATCTCAAACCTGTTACAATCTCCTTAATATGTCCACTACAAAAAGCACAAGCCTATCCATTGGAATAGTAGGTTTACCAAATGTTGGAAAATCTACACTTTTTAACGCATTGCTAAAAAAACAGGTCGCGCTAGCGGCAAACTATCCGTTTGCAACAATAGAACCAAATACAGGGATTGTAGAAGTTCCTGATCCCAGAATAGAAGGATTATCAGAATTGGTCAGGAAAGAGGACAAAAAAGATCCCGATAAAATAATTTCAGCCGTAGTTAAATTTGTTGATATAGCAGGATTGGTTAAGGGCGCTTCACGAGGTGAGGGTTTAGGTAATAAATTTTTGAGCTACATTAGGGAAGTGGATGCTATTATCCATTTGGTGAGAGTTTTTGAAGATGAAAATGTTGCTCGTGCCGGATCTACAACACCTCAAAACGATAAGGAGGTAATAAACACCGAGTTGATTTTGTCAGATCTGGAAGTCTTGGAAAAAAGGATTCCGGTAGAATTACGAAACGCTAGATCTGGAGACAAAGACGCAGCCGTAAAATGTGGGGCTTACAAAAAGCTACAAAATCATTTAAACTCCGGAAAACTTGCTTCAACACTAGAACTTTCTGAGCGCGAAAAAGAGTCTATTAAGGACCTAAACCTTCTAACAAGTAAACCCGTGCTGTATGTTTTTAACGTTTCAGAAGGTACTTTTATAGAAGAAGAAAAGCTAGAGCTTTCAGAAGAGTTTGATGGAATTCCTATCTGTGCAAAATTAGAATCTGAGTTGGCAGGCTTATCGGAGGAAGAACGCAGAGAATATATGGCAGAAATGGGGGTAGGGGAGTCAGGCTTGGATAAAATCATTAAAAAAAGTTACGAAATTTTGGGTTTGCAAACGTTTTTTACCTATGGTCCAAAGGAAGTTCGTGCATGGACTATCAAAAAAGGTTTCAAGGCCCCCCAAGCTGCCGGAAAGATACATACAGATTTTGAGCGTGGTTTTATAGCGGCGCAGATAGTTTCCTATGAAGTTCTAGTTAAACTGGAAGGGTGGAAAAACGCCCGTGAGAAAGGATTAGTTCGATCTGAGGGCAAGGATTACACGATGCAGGAAGGAGATGTTGTTGAGTTTCGGTTTAGCGTGTAGTAACATGTCAAAGCTAGTTGGCATATGGAGCTGTCTAATTTAACTGGATTTTTGGTACTGGACAACTGGTAAAGGGCTCTAGTATAATCAACACAGTATAACCAACAATACGATTATGAAACATTACGAAATAATGGCAATTTATAATATAGATTTAGGAGAAGAGGGGGCATTGAACCTATCCAAGGAAGTTAAAGATCTAATTATTTCTCTTGATGGGAAGATAGTAAGTGATAGCTTTTGGGGTAAGAGGAGATTTGCCTATAGAATAGGGCTTCAGGAGGATGGTTATTACGATGTAGTCCAGCTTGATCTAGACGGTGCCAAAATGGCTGATCTCAAATCAAAGCTGAATGGACAAGACGATTTAATTAGATATTTAATTACGGCTTTAGAGTAAGTCGAGAAAGAGTTTAGAAGATGTCATCAAGGAGTTTAAACAAGGTAATGTTAATCGGTAACCTGACAAGGGATCCTGAGCTTAGGTATACCCCTCAGGGAACTGCCGTAGCAAGTTTTGGTGTAGCCACAAACCGAAATTGGGTTGGGTCTGACGGGCAAAGACAGGAGTCCGCAGAGTTTCACAACATCGTGGCGTGGAGTAAGCTAGGGGAGCTTTGCGATCAATTATTGCGAAAAGGGTCTAAGGTTTATGTGTCAGGTCGTTTGCAGACTAGAGATTGGGTCGGCGATGATGGTAAGAAAAGGTACAAGACAGAGACCGTTATTGATCAGATGATTTTATTAGGGGGTGGCAAGGCCTGGGACAGTTCTAAGGGTTCTTCAAAACCTTCTTCTGACAAGTCCGCAGATGGAAATGGTGCAAAGGAAGCTGAGAACGACAGCACCTCGATCTCTATGAGTGATGAGGAAGTAGATCTGGATGAGATTTTAGCGGATACCGACTTTGATTTGGAAGAAGAATCGTCTTCTGAGTCGGAAGAGGATAAGTAATTTAACTAAGTTAAGATAGGTTTGATATGGGAAAATTTGTACGACCAAAGAATAAAAAGTACGCTATTAAGAAAATAAGTAATGTTGATTATTTTGAGAAAAATGATGTACGCCCTGACTATAAAGACGTCCTAATTTTGCGTAGATTTATTACCCAAAGAGGGAAAATCCTTGGCAGTAATATCACTAGTTTAGGTGCGCAAAATCAGCGTTTACTTTCCGAAGCCATAAAAAAAGCTCGTTTCATGGCTTTACTGCCTTATACAGATCGACACGCTATTTAATAATTGGTTTTTTTGACCATTTATAAAACCGACGGTAGCTGTTATAATTTTCAGTGTTTCAAAGGATTTTTGTATCTTGGTTTTGACCCCGCAGATTTCCCTTTATTATTATGGACGCAATTATTATGGACTCGCAAGTACATGAAAAAGAAAAAGTGAATCCGCTGAAAATATTTCAACGCAATTTAATAATGTTCCTGCTTATAGTAGGAGCTTTTTATGGCGGTCACTACTACGGGAAGAGGGGATACGAAATAGATATTAAAAGAAATCCGCCATCCGTGGAAATAAAAAACCGTAATTCCTACTCAAGCGAAATAGATTTTGCGCACTTTTGGGAGGTTTGGGAACTTGCTCGTACTAAACACTTAGACCGTCCCCACGATCCAGAAGATATGTTGAACGGCGCTATCATTGGGATGGTAAATTCGCTTGGAGACCCCTACACGTCCTTTTTGCCGGCGGAAACCAATGAGTTGGTGGTAAGCTCTTTAAACGGAAAATATCAGGGAATTGGGGCGGAGCTTGGGTTGAGGGAGGGTCGCTTGATTGTTATTGCGCCTCTTGATGGCTCTCCGGCAAAGTCGGCCGGTGTTAGATCAGGGGATTGTATTGTGGAAATTGCCGGTGAGAATACGTTGGGAATAACTTTAACTGAAGCGGTAGCAAAAATTCGAGGTGATGAAGGTACAACAATTACCCTAACACTACAGAGAGGGCAAGAAGAGCCTTTTGAAGTTCCCATTAAGCGCGGTGTTATAACGCTTTCAAGCGTAAGTTGGGAGGATAAGGGTGACGGCACTGCCTATATTCGCGTGAGTCGTTTTGGTTCCGACACGAACAAGGATTGGAACAAGGCCGTTTCCGAGATTAATGTGCAAATGGCTGAATTTGACACTTTAGTTTTGGATTTAAGGGGGAATCCAGGAGGTTACATGGATTCCGCTGTCTACTTGGCCTCCGAATTTTTGGATAGGGGGGATGTGGTTATGTACCAAGAAAATGCTTTGGGTGAGGAAGATCCTTATGAGGATACTAGGGTGGGGGCTTTTGAAGATCTCCCGGCGATGTTTGTGTTGCTGGATGGGGGTAGCGCCTCGGCTTCTGAAATTTTAGCCGCAGGTTTAAAGGAAAATCTTGGGGAGGAGGTTACAATAATTGGTGTTACTTCATTTGGGAAAGGCACAATCCAGGATGCTAAGGATTTTTCGGATGGCTCTGCTTTACATGTGACCATAGCGAAATGGCTGACACCAGAGAAAAATTGGGTTCACGAAAAGGGGATCGATCCCGATATAGACGTGGAACTGACTGTTGAGGACTTTAATGAGGGGCGTGATCCGCAGTTGGAGAAAGCCTTGGAGTTAGCTAAAGAGATTTGATCCGCTGGTTTTTTTCATTTTTCTCTTTTTACTGAGAACGGTTGGTTTTAAGCTCTCAGAATTTTGGTCTTGTCCAAAATAGAATCCAAATTTCCAGCTAAAATATCCTCAATGTTATACCAGCTTTCGTTTATCCTGTGATCGGTGATTCTATCCTGTGGGAAATTGTAAGTACGTATTTTCTCACTTCTATCTCCTGTACCCACCTGCGAAGCGCGAACTTCGGAGATCTTATTTACCTTTTGCTCCCGCATAAGTTCATAGATTTTAGCCGTAAGTATCTCCATAGCTTTTTCCCTATTTTTTAGTTGACTTCGCTCTTCCTGACATCCCACGACTATTCCCGTAGGTTTGTGTTTTATCCTTACAGCAGTAGATACCTTGTTAACGTTCTGACCACCATGACCGCCTGCTCGGAAAAAATCCGTTTTAAGTTCGTCTTCCTTAATGTTAAGTTCTATCTTTTTCAACTTCGGGAGGATTGCGACGGTAGCAGTAGAGGTGTGGATTCGGCCTGCGGACTCGGTTGCTGGTACCCTTTGGACTCTATGTACTCCTGACTCGTTTTTCAGCAATTGATGGGCCCCAGTACCTTTGATAGAAGCAATCGCGGTTTTTATTCCCCCGGCTGTGTTTTCGGAATAAAAAAGTTGTTTTAATTTCCACCCCCTTTTTTGGGCATAGTTTACGTACATCCTGTAAAGATCCAACGCGAAAAGACCCGCCTCATCCCCTCCCGCACCGGAACGTACTTCCAAAACCGCCTCATTGGGTATTATTTGTGTTTGTCCGGATTTTTCCTTTTTCCTAGATTGTTCTTGGATCTCCATGTTTTCTATCGTTTTTTGGAGCCCATTCTTTTGGTCTTCTAAAGAAGTTAATTCCTTAGATATTAACTTTTTCATTTCGGGATTTTGAGTACTTTCGAATAACTCTTTTGTTCTCTCGAGTTGATTTTCTACTTCTCGGATTTGATCCAGAAAGCTTTGTTTTACTTCATCCATAAAAGGTACTAATACAGTAGGAATCTATTTTCGAGCTGCTTCCAACATCTCTTTCAACGTCTTCTTTGTTTTCGTCCTATTGTTTTTTTGAGTAGTTTCTTTACTCTTCTTTTTGGATTCTAACGTTGCTTTTCTAGCTGCAGCAACTTTCATTTTTTTCTCAAACTTCTCTAATCTTCCTTCTGTGTCAACAAATCTTTGTTTTCCGGTATAATAAGGGTGACAATTACTGCAGATGTCCACCGTAATTTTTGATTTGATGGAGTTTGTAACAAACGTGTTTCCGCAAGCACATGTAACTACGCAATCCTTGTAAATTTTTGGTTGTAAGTCCTTATTCATAGCGTCGGGTAGTATATCAACTTTTTTTCTGCTCGGCAATCAGAACACCTATTCCAATAATTCCGGCTCCTATTAAGTTTATTTTAGTTGGAATTTCGCTAAGAAGTAGGTACGCAAAAGGTAACGTAAAGACCGGAGATAGGTAATTAAAGAACGCTGTGTCTGCTACCGAGGCGATTTTCAGTGACCATTCATATAGCGTGTAAGCAATTATAGATGAGAAAATTGCCATATAAAGTATTCCCATTATTGCGCCTGTTTGTAGGCTGTAAATTGAAAAGTTTGTTGGTCCAAGATAACCTTTGGTTTCTAGGATTAGAAGTGGTATCGACGACGCAAGGCCCACATAAAAAGTGATAAACGTTATTGTTATGGGCGATCTTCCCTTTTTTAGTTTATGTAGTTGGAGAAGTTTAAAGATCCTTTTGATTTTGGTGGATTTCTCACCTTCGGCGTATTTTGACCAGAGCGTAAAAACTAGAAATGCTAGTGTGGCGGTAAGGATTAGTATATTTCCTAGAACCTTAAGTTCCTTTGTTTTCAAGCTAGCGCCACCCATTAAGAACGGTTCTATTATGATTAGGAAAGTGCCGATGCTTGCCACGGCGATCCCCATTTTGGTTTTTACACCGACTTTTTCGTTGAAGTAATAGTGACCAGCAGCTACAGCAAGTAGGGGAGACAGTAGCGTGATTATTGCAGCGTCTAAGGCGGTGGTGTATTTGTATCCCATGAAAGTTAAGGCTAAGCTACTTTGACTTAGTAACCCCAGCATTATTAGAGTGGGAATTTCCTTTGACTTAATCGGATCTTTTTTAAGTTGAAAACTTAATGAAGGTAATAAAATTACGCAAACTATAAGTAAGCGAAAAAACAGAAAGTGCATAGGAGGGACTTCTTGTAGTGTGAGTTTAATAACGGGACCAGCCAAGGCCCAAATCAAGGTTACTACTGTTAGGGCACCGTACGCCAAAAATAAATCGCCGTTTTTATTTGATCTCTTTCTGTTTCTTAGCGCAATGTATCTGGGCATTTAATAATAGGGCCGGCCATCTGAGAGGACTGGCCTTTCTATAGTTCCTCTAAACTAACCTCTTTTTGCTTTCCTGTAGCCATGTTTTTAACACTTATGATCCCTTTCTCAACCTCCGCGTCCCCCCGAATAACCACATTCCTCACTCCTTTTTTACTTGCATATGAAAGTTGCTGTGAGATGCTCGCAGTCGGTTCTAGCCAAGTAATTACCTTGTTCCCTTTCTCTCTTAGTTTGCGTGCTATTTTAAAAGTGCTTGCCACACGTTTATTATCATTTCCCACATCTTTTCCGGTATTATCTTTCGGCCATAAGGTTACCAAATAATCTATATCTTGACTTAATTCCGGTACTAAATTCCACCCTCTCAAAAACTCTAGCAAAGTCATATCTCCCATAGCGAAGCCAGTCCCACTTAAAGGTATGTCTGTAAATAAATTAATTAAATCGGAATATCTTTCGCCACCAAACATTGATCGATTGTTTTTCGGGTTTAAATCAAACTGTTCAATCACAATTCCTGTGGAATAATCGAACTGCCTCATTATATCCGGGCGGAATTTGAAATAGTCCCCATAACCGGCGTTTTCTATCAGCGTAAAAAACTCTAAAGTTTCTTTAGCCCCTTCCGATCGGCTAGCAAATTTTTCCAAGAATCCCAGATCTGCTTCAACAAACCCATATAATTTTCCCACTTGCTCAGAACTTAACCCCGCTTCCTCCAAAGCTACCTCAAATTCCTCTCGAGAAATCTTATTCATGGAATCCACAATCTTAACAACGCCGTTCATCTGGCAGCCCTTTTCATTGACTGTCCCATTTAGTCTCATTTCACTCTTAAAATAATCCTCGGCCAATTTTCTATTAGCAACCCTAATTTCAAACATTTCCTTTGTAGCCCCAAGTTTTAGCATAACCTCTACTGGAATAGAGAACACCTCTGCGTCGGCCGTAATTCCATCAATACCGAAAATGTCGCAATCAAACTGGAAGAATTCACGCCCGCGACCTCGTTGCGGTTTCTCATATCTCCAGCAGTTTCCAATATTAAACCATCGAATAGGGCGAGGAAGCGAATTGATCCTAGCAGCCACCATTCTAGCCAAAGAAGGAGTTTTTTCCGGCCTGATGGCAACTTTCCTACCACCCTTGTCTTCAAAAGCATACAACTGATTTTTCACTAAGTCTTCCCCGGATTTTTCGGCATACAGTTCGTACTTTTCAATAAATGGAAAATCATATTCCTCATATCCAAAACTCAGCGCCGTTTCTCGCCAAATATCGAATATGTAGTTTCTTATGCGCATTTCCTCCGGATAGAAGTCACGCGCGCCTTTATAAGCTTCTGTTGATAGTTTTTGTTTTGTCATGTTTTTCCCTCCTTTTTCTAGTTTAAATTATATAGAAATGATAGTCACTTTAGAACTAATTGTATATGTTGCATGCATGTTGGACAAACCCAGGACAACCCTGGTTTAACCGGTCTAAGTTATTTAGTTGATGGAGAACGTGTTTAGAAAAATTGCGCCTGCGCCTGAAAACGAGCTTTTGCTCAATGTTTGCTAATGCGAATAAATACCTACAGAATGACCGATACAATACCAACGAGCGTTTAGGAAAAGTGCCGGGTTGTTTAAAATACGACACAAGATGCTCAATAAACCTGTAAGTGAGGTTGCCCGCAGCCGTGATATTGAGTGCTTTAAGCCTTATTTTAAAAAGGAATTGGTTAGATTTCCAACTTATTCAACAAGTTATACGGGCACACTTAATAAACAAAGCTTTTACTCTCATCTTGGGGAATTATTACAAAAGATAAATACCGTCCCCATCTCTTACCTTTTCTTTTACTTTTACACCAACCTCCTGACCCTTTTTTCCATTCGGAATACTTTTGTGTTCAAACTGGATTTCGGATATTTCTTGCTCAAAATTAGTTGTTGACCCCTGTATTCTTACCTTATCCCCAACCTTTAGCTTTCTATCAAGTTTAACAATTCCTACACCAATCCCGTCATAGAAGTGAGTGATAGTTCCTATTTTTTTGTCCGCCATTTTTGTAATCAACACCTCCTTTTGCGACATTAACTTTACTAGGGTTATTATAGCAGGAAGTTATGTGTTTGGGCGCTTCCCTCCCATTAAAGGAACAGCTAGGATCTCGGAATAATTCTTCCTATAGCACCAAAAAGAAATTTTAGGCGTGTGTTAATATAGCCACATGAAGATAACGTATATAGGGCACTCCAGTTTTAAAATTGAAATAGATAGCAAGGTATTTGTAGTTGATCCCTACGACCCTAAAGTTCTTGGATATGATTTTCCGGAAACAAAAGCGGATATACTTCTTTTGTCTCACGGTGATCCGGAGACCGCCTACATAAAGGGGGTTAAGGGTTACTCAATGCTTATAGATGGCCCGGGAGAATATGAAACCGCTGGCATTTTTATTTATGGACTTCCAACCTACCATGATACCAAGGAGGGTGTGGAGAGGGGGAAAAATACTGTGTATCTGATTGAAGATTCGGGGTTTAACATTTTGCATCTTGGAAGTTTGGGTCATGAATTACCACAAACCACTCTGGAAAAAATTGGCGATGTGGACGTTTTGATGATTCCAGTTGGTGGAAACTATGTGATTGATGCGGAGACCGCGTCCAAGGTTATTTCTTCGATAGAGCCGAAATTCGTTATTCCTATGCACTATTACACTGAGGATTCTAAATATGAGGAGCAGCTAGCAAAACTGGAGGAGTTTTTGGGGGAGATGGGTGTAGATAAGGACATAAAGCCAAAGGACGCGCTGGAGATTAAAAGAGTCTCTTTGATCTCCGACGACACGAAAGTTGTTGTGTTGAAACCCCAACATTAAGGACCGTCCTTGAAAGTACTTAAAAGGAAAAACTATGGTTGCAAATTATAAACCTGATCTAAAAATAGGAGTGCCTCCACAGGATTTAGACGCGGAAAAATCCGTTTTAGGTGCTATACTTTTAGATTCCGACAGCCTCGTAAAAGTGGTGGAATTCCTAAAGCCCGAGCATTTTTACAAAGATTCCCATAGGAACATTTATACAGCTATTCTGGATTTGTACGAGAAGCGTGAGCCCGCGGATTTAATCACAGTTCCGGACCAACTACGTAAAATAGATGAGCTTAAATCCAGTGGGGGAGTGGCGTATCTAACTGAATTAGTGAACTCTGTACCTACGGCGGCTAACATAGATCATTATGGACATATAATCAAGGATCACTACACGCGTCGATGTCTCTTGCAAACGGCCAGCCGTATAGCGCGTTTAGTTCATGAGGAGCCAGATGTTTCCGACATGATAGATAAATCCGAGCAGCTTTTATACGGAGTTTCCCAAGATCGAGTACATCAAGAGTTTGTGCCTGTAAAGAAAACTTTAGAGATTACCTTTGAACGCTTGGATGAACTTTCAAAAACAAGAGGAGCTTTAAGAGGCGTTCCTACAGGACTTAAAACCTTGGATAGAATGCTTTCTGGGCTGCAAAAGGAGGATCTAGTGATTTTGGCGGCAAGGCCGTCCATGGGAAAGTCATCACTTGCGACAAATATCGCTCAGTATGCGGCAATAGAGCACGGTAAAAAGATAGGGTTTTTCTCACTGGAAATGGGACGCGAATCGGTTGTTGACCGTATGATTTCGGCACAAGGGGACATAGATAACTGGAGGATAAGCACGGGAAATTTAGCCGCGGAGGATTTTGAGAAGTACGGAATTGCGGCGGGGGAGTTGGCGGAGGCCCCAATTTTTATTGACGACACGCCGGGTATTTCTGTTATTGAGATGAGGACAAAAGCCCGTCGCTTACAGATGGAGCACGGATTAGATTTGATCATCGTTGATTATTTGCAGCTTATCCATGGGAGAAATCTGGAGAGTAGGGTGCAGGAGGTTACGTATATTTCGCAGGCGCTGAAGAATTTGTCGAGGGAATTGAAAGTGCCGGTTTTAGCCTTATCGCAGCTTTCTCGTGCAGTTGAGCAACGCGGCGGAGTGAAAAGGCCCCAGCTTTCTGATTTGCGGGATTCAGGATCTATCGAGCAGGATGCAGATGTGGTTATGTTTTTGTACCGCCCGGATGATGAGGATCGTGAAAATATGGGACTCGTTGTTGCGAAACATCGTAATGGTCCTACCGGAGAGATCCCGTTATTCTTTAAAGCTAATCGAACGAGGTTTTTTGAGACGTCGAAGGAGCGGGCGGAGGAATAACGAGGCCGAAAGGATACCGTCTTTGTTACTTCGCGTTTAGTTTCGCTGTAAGATTAAGTTCGAAAGAGAGATATCTTTAAAACCCCCTTATACACATAGCTTATAGTACTTGACAGACTTGCGTATATAGCCTATAATACTCGTATTGCAGAAAAGCGACTGAGTGTTGAGAAGGACTTTTGCCCTAGTTCTTAGCAGGACTTGGTCGCTTTTGTTGTTTAAAGTGACAGCTCTTTGAAAATTGAATGTGCAATTTACGTAGAAAGAGGTTGTGGACCTTGTGTTTTTAACCAAATATAAGGTTGAAGATGAAATGTCCACAATCTCTGCAGTCTAGAGGTTTCACCTTAAAAGTGACACAATAATGTGGTGGATTTTATGTGCTTTGGAGGAGAGAGATGTTTTATGTTGGTGTTCTGAAAGGCAAGGTTTTTATTCGTTCCGGAAGCATGGCTCCGGTTAAGTTGGAGTCGGAGGCTGTTCAGGCCTCTATACTCAATGATATTGCTCAGGATCGAGATCCTGTATGCGCGGCTATTGCTGCACACACAGTTAGTGTCGGCGGCGATACTGACACTGAGTTTCGGTTCGAGCCTCCCCAGA
>CAZMKN010000015.1:0-6309 GCA_964567095.1 uncultured Candidatus Saccharibacteria bacterium
GACAGGTCTTAACAATGGATACACGTAAACTCAACTCGCGAAAGAAGTTTTCGCCGATTTTCGTGTATCCATTTTCATCCGCACCCCTCGTTTTTCGTAATAAATTTTAGGCTCTTTCATTGACACTAAATCTCCTTTATGCTTTAATCCTCCTTGCTATGTCAAAGATATGTCAGATCTGTCAAAAAACTTACAAAAAAGGAAACGCCGTTCCCAGGGGAATTGGTAAACGTGTTACGCGAAGAACAATCCGTCGTCAAATGCCCAATTTAAGAAACAAGCGTGTGGAAATAGATGGGAGAAAAGTACGAATCACTTTATGCGCTTCCTGTTTAAAGAAATTAAAAAAAGACCCTTCATTTATTAAGAAAATAAACCTCAAGCTATAGTTTTCATTTTGCCTGTATTGTATATCCGTTTTTGAAGTCTTCCCACTTGGTTTTATTTTTCCCGGTTACCTGAACAGTTTTTGGAATGATTTTTCCCTCTTTTAGCTCCGCAGTGTAAATTTTTATTCTCAAATCCTTTTTCACATCCTCTTTCAGATCCATCTGTTCCGCTTTTTCGGACTTTTCCAAATCTTCCAAAGTTGTCCACGCAATTGGCCAAGGATTAAAAGCCCTAATCTTTCTCTCGATCTGTTCTAATCTCTCACTCCAATTAATTTGGGCATCTTCCTTGTAGATGTAAGTGCTCTTCGGGTGGGAAGGGGAGTAGTAAAAAGTTGCTTCTTCATGATTTTGTTCAACGGGCACTATTTCTTTGTTTAGGTATTTTTTCATAACATCAGATAGGTTTTGGGCCGCTCTTTTGAACAAAACTTCATATAATTCTCCAGATATCTCATTCCCTTTTATATCTAGTTTGATTTGGTGTAAGATAGGACCCTCGTCCAGACCAAGAGTCATTAAAAGGTAAGTTATTCCCGTCTCTTTTTCTCCTTGGATGATAGCTGCTTGTATGGGATTTGCTCCTCGGTATTTTGGGAGAAGTGAGAAGTGGATATTTATTATTTTATTTTTGTACTTGTCGATCAACTCTTTTCCGATTATAAAGCCGAAATCAGCCACAACTATCAGTTCTACTCCATGTTTGATAAGTGCTTTAACCAAGCCATTCTCGTCTTTTTTGAAGTTCTCGATTTCAAAAACATCTATACCTTCCCGCTCACCCCACTTTTTAACTAACGTTTTTTCCGTTTTTCGGTGTCTACCAACTATTCGATCCGTTTTTGTAGCGCATAGTACTAGGTCAAAGTTTGTATCCAAACACTCCAAAATGGGCTGAGATCTATCCGAAGTTCCGAAGAAAGCTACTTTAATTTTATTCATGAGCTTAGTTTCTAGAAAAGCTACTCGTTAAAAAAGTCCTCAGTAACAGTGTCACCAGTGACTTTTGAAGTAAATAAAATACCATTTAAATGATCTGTTTCGTGTTGTATCACGCGTGCAAAAAAATCTTTAGCAACAAGGCTACACCTTTGCCCGGTTTCATCTTGATATCTAACTTTAATTTTTTTCGATCTGAGAACTTTTCCGTAAGTATTTGGTACGCTCAAACATCCTTCCCAACCTTCCTTTTCCTCGCTATCTTTTGAGACGATTTTAGGGTTAATTAGGATTCGTTCGTCAAATAAATTCTTGGTTTCATCTAGCGGATCCGTGAAAAAATTTCTGACGACGCAAATGCTTTTTTGTACTCCTATCTGATTAGAAGAAAGACCGGCCCCCTCCGGATCACGAGCTTTGTCCAGCGTATCTTTTAAATCTTTTATTATTTTTAATGTTTCCCCTTCAAAACCCCTAACTTTTTTCGTTTTTTCATTTAGTATTTTATTAGGAGCTTCTACGATTGGTATAACAGCCATGTCACCATTTTAACACTAGGGGACTGTCCTTTCAAAGTCCAGGCCCTGCGGCCTCTCGGCTACTAGATGTGCTAAACTCACCTTAGTTATGTTTGACAAACTTTTACGCAAGATATCTTATGATATAGGCTTAGACCTAGGAACAGCTACAATCCTCGTATACGTTAAGGGGAGGGGTATTTTGGTAAACGAACCGAGCGTAGTTACTATACACAAAAAAACCAAGCAAGTTTTAGCGGTGGGGAAGGAGGCCAAAAAAATGCTTGGAAAAACACCCAAAAACCTACAGGCAATTCGCCCATTAAGAAATGGCGTAATTTCGGATTTCTATGCAACGGAACAGCTAATATCCCACTTTATAAGGTCAGTAAATGCTATACCTACAAAATTTCCCAAGTACCCAAAACCCAGAATAGTTATAGGTGTTCCATCAGGGCTGACATCGGTTGAACAAAAAGCAGTAATAGATTCGGCGCTAGAGGCAGGTGCACGAAAAGTGTTATTGGTTGAAGAACCTATGGCGGCGGCAATAGGCGCGAATCTTCCGGTGAAAAAGGCTATAGGAAATTTAATCGTTGATATTGGTGGCGGTACGACTGAAATAGCAGTTATTTCGCTCGGCGGCATGGTAGTGAGTCGTTCCCTGCGAGTTGCAGGTGATCAGCTTGACATGGATATAGTCAATTATGCACGCCAAAAGTACAATCTCCTTTTAGGGGAAAAAACGGCGGAGGAGATAAAGTGCAAATATGGTCGAGCGATGGAACTTCTTGGTGACAGCGTTAATAAGTCCAAAGAAGTTGTTTTGCAGGGGCGCGATTTAAAAACCGGCTTGCCCAGATCCATACAGGTTCCGGTATCCGAGCTAGAGGGTGCCATGAAAGGCTCCTTGCAACAAATTATCAATACAGTAAAAGATGTGATAGAAACTGTTCCAGCCGAATTGATGCCAGATATTCTCTCCAAAGGACTAACTCTAGCAGGTGGAACAGCTCACTTAAAAGGTTTGGATCATCTTTTTTCCCGTGAATTAAAAGTTCCCGTAAACGTGGCACAAGATCCGGTAGCCTGCGTAGTTATGGGTTGCGGAAAACTGCTGGATGACGATAACCTGCTCTCCATGGTCTGTATTAGCCGAAATTAGCCGAACTAAACGAACCAAAAGTAAATTAAAAACCTACAGATCTACCTAAAACCTAAAGTTACTTTATAATTAATATTAATGAAATATCTTTTTTTATCCATTGTAGTAATAGCACTTTCCTTTTTAAATTTTCTTCGCCCCTTAGAAGAAATAAGCGGTTTTATATTAATGAATTTATCCGTCCCACTAAGAAGCCTCGCTGTTCAAACCAAAGATACATTATCTTTTTTTAGTAGTATCAATTCCATTTATAAGGAAAACCAAAAACTAAAGTCCGAAATTATAGATCTACAAAGCCACTTGGTAACATTATCAGACCTGCAGGAAGAAAATTCAGCTTTAAAATCCCAATTTTTGGATAACAATCATGATAGCTTTGACAGTGAATCAGATAGAAAACTAATTTTAGCAAACGTACTCGGAAACTCTCAGGATGCCACACACTCGACTATTTTTATAAATGTAGGAAAAGCCTCAGGAGTGGCGGAAGGCGACATGATTATTTACAAAGATCACCTTGTGGGGATCGTCAAAAAGACAAAATCACGATACAGCCTAGTAGACTTAGTTTTTTCGCCGGATTTGAAAGTTGCGGTTAAGGTCATTAATTCTTTGGAACCAACAGTTCAAACGGAAGGCCTTGTATCCGGAGATTTTGGCACTTCCCTAAAATTGGAGCGCGTTCTCCAAAAAGAATCCTTGTTAATAGGGGACATTTTAATAACTTCCGGCCGAGACGGCCTTTTTGAACCTGGATACCTTGTTGGTAAAGTGGGGGAGATATATGCGGAACCTACACAGCCGTTGAAAAGCGCCCAAGTCTATCCTTTCATTGATATCGAGCGCTTAGATAAAGTGTTCGTTTTGAAGCAAAATCCTGATATCGTCAATATAAATATTCCGGAAGTTTCGTCGGAAGTTCCAAATAAGGAGCCCTCACAATGAACCGAAAAATCTATCTAAAGTTTTTCGCGATAACGCTTTTTTTAAGTTTATTACAAACGAATTTCCTGAACATTTTGCTAAAATTTCCTGTTCCCGTACTTATTTTTACTTTTTCCTTGGCCCTTCTGTCATTGGATGGTCTTGAGCGCGCGTATTTTAGCGCCTTTGTAGGAGGATTATTTTTGGATCTCCTAGGCGACGGTCTTCTAGGACCGTCCTCGGCTTTCCTTGTACTTTTCTTGCTATTGGTATTCTTTATTAAAAAATACATATTCGACAGTCTTTTTCTGTACGTTTTTGCCTGTATAGTTTTCTCATTAGTTTGGGAGTTTCTATTTTTCCCAAAAACCCTTCATATCCAGTGGGTTTTCATGTTCTTTAATCTACTGACGTTCGCTCTTTTCTATTATTTATTAAAAAGGTTTGAGTTTTCAAAGCGGGATAAAATTATATCCCCATTTTAGTCTTTGACTTTAATTTTTGGTGTTTGAAAAATGATTTTTTCTTTGGATGAACTAAAAACCGATAAATCTTTTCGTAAGAAAAAAGTTAAATTTAAATCGGATGCTACAAACCCCTCGCTAATAGGGGATATTAATCCTTTAGTAGAAGAAGACGGCTTCAAAAATTTTGGGAAACTCCACAAGGTTCACCTAATCTTATTCGGATTACTGATCGTAGCATCTTTCCTCCTTTTTGTGGGTAAGGCTTTTGATCTACAGATTCTCAAATCTGAAGAATATAGGTCCTTAGCCCAACGGAATCGTGTGCGTACTTATGAAATACCAGCTCCCAGAGGAGTAATCTACGATCGAAACGGCCATGTCATAGCTCAAAATAGACCAAGGTTTACCCTTTCTTTGGATACTTCTCTCTGTAGTTTAGGGGACGATCTAAGTTTGTGTGAGAAAATAGTCGCCGAAGTTTCAAGGTTCTTACCTGAGAATGTTTCCTACGAACCTTCTGGAATAATAAAATCTTTGGATGATTTCAAGGCTTCTCGTTTGATTTTAGCTAAAGATTTGGAAAAAGAGGATATTTTGCGCTTGGAGTCGCAAAAAGTACCGGCTCTGGACATTTTAATTTATCCCGCACGCGATTATTTGTACCCCTACGCCTTCTCTCATTTAATAGGGTATACCGGTCTGTCTTCAGTAAGTTTAATACCCAAAATTGAAGGTAAGTCAGGGGTAGAGTTTGAGTATGAAGATGTTTTGTCGGGCGTGTCAGGTAAGAAAATCATTAAAGTTAACTCCTTAAACGAAACTTTGGAGGAATTAGATACAAAGGATCCAGTTGCGGGTAAAAATATTGTTCTTTTTGCGGACATTGGTCTTCAAAAACTTGCCTATGAAGAGTTGGAAAAAGTTGTTGAGGATCCTGCGAAAACCATTGAAGCAGGAGTTGTAGTGGCTCAAGACCCTCAAACGGGAGGTGTTTTGGCGCTGGTTAGTTACCCGGCCTTTGATGCACAGAAAATGGTTTCAAAAATCACTTCTCAAGAATTGGAGGAAATGCTGAATCAGGGCAATTATCCGTTTTTTAATAGAGCAGTTTCTGCGAATTATCCTCCCGGGTCCACTTTTAAAATGGTAATGGCTTCCGCTGCTTTGGAGGAGGGGACGGTAACGCCGTATACTTCAATCTTCGATCCAGGGTACATCTCTGTCGCTGGTTACACTTTTAGAAATTGGAATCTAGAGGGGCATGGGACTGTGGATTTGTTGCGAGCCCTGCAAGTTAGTAACGATACTTATTTTTATACGGTTGGTGGGGGTTACGGAGTAGTAAAAGGTCTTGGTATTGACAGAATTTCCAAATGGGCTAATTTGTTTGGGTTTGGTTCTAAAACCGGCGTTGATTTTCCGGGAGAAGTTACCGGCTTTGTTCCGGATTCTGAATACAAAGATTGGTATTTAGGTGATACGTACATCACTTCCATCGGTCAAGGAGATTTTTTGGCAACTCCTTTGCAGGTGAATATGGCTACTTCTTATTTTGCGAATGGTTCCGAGTTGTTAAGACCCAGAGTGGTTAAGGAGGTTGCGGGAGAGTTTACGGAGAAGAAGATTTTAGCCTCTAATTTGATTTCTTATGATACTTTGAGGGCTGTTCGTGAGGGTTTGAGGAGGGCCGTTAGACCCGGAGGTACTGGCTATCCTGTTTTTGACTTTCCTGAGAAACTTGGGGTTGAGTTGGCCGGCAAGACCGGAACATCTGAGTATACGGATCCTTCTGGAGAGGAAAGGACCCACGCTTGGTTTACGGTTTGGGGTCCTTTGGAGGAAGGTGAGATTGTTTTGACTATATTTTTGGAGGGCGGAGGAGGAGGCGCGGACGACGCGGCCCCCAT
>CAZMKN010000015.1:6409-8583 GCA_964567095.1 uncultured Candidatus Saccharibacteria bacterium
ATTTGACAAACTTTTCCAAACCAGTATCCTTTTAACAGTATGAATCTTGTAATAGTAGAGTCTCCGACAAAAGCCAAGACATTATCCAAATTCTTACCTAAAGATAAATATTCGGTTACCTCGTCTAAAGGGCACATTAGAGATTTGCCAAAAAAGGGCCTGGGCGTGGATGTAGAAAATAATTTTAAGCCCGAATATGTTGTTCCGGATAAAGCTAAAAAAACTATCACCGAGTTAAAAAAGCTAACAGAAGGTGTCGACGAAATAGTTTTGGCCACAGACCCTGACAGAGAGGGGGAGGCAATCGCTTGGCATCTTAAATACCTACTCTCTAAAAAAAACAAAAAAGCCAAATTTTCAAGAGTTTTCTTTCATGAACTAACTAAAAAAGCGGCTTTGAAAGCCTTCGAACATCCCGCGGAATTAAATGAAAATCTAGTAAATGCTCAGCAAGGTAGGAGAGTTTTGGACAGGTTGGTTGGGTATAAGTTGTCTCCGCTACTTTGGAAAAAAGTTCGTTTTGGGTTGTCAGCAGGACGAGTTCAAAGTATTGCGGTTAGGCTTATCGTGGAGAAAGAGCGTGAAAGGGACGCTTTTAACATTGAGGAGTATTGGACCTTGGACGTTGATTTTTTGACTAAAAATAAAGAGCTGTTCACCGCGACCCTCAAGAAGTACCAAGGTGAAAAGCTTGAGATAAAAACTGAGAACAAAGCCTCCGAAGCCGAAGAAGCTTTAAGAAATGACACTTTCACGGTAGAGGATGTTAAAAAAACTCAACGAAAGAGGGAGGTACCAGCTCCGTTCAAAACATCTTCCTTACAGAGAGCCACTTCTAACATTTTTGGTTTTACTGCAAAAAGGACAATGAGTGGGGCTCAGAAGCTCTTTGAGAAAGGGTACATTACTTATCATAGAACCGATTCCTTAAATTTATCCGCAGAATTTGTGGATACCGTTCGAGCTAAATTGGAAAGTGATTTGGGCAAAAAATATTTACCTGAAAAAGCTAGGTTTTTTCGAACTAATTCCAAAAGGGCTCAAGAAGCGCACGAAGCAATTAGACCGACCGACGTTAAAAATAGTCCAAAAAGTTTAAAACTAACTCCAGATGAGGAGAAGTTATACTCATTAATATGGCAGAGGGCCTTGGAGTGCCAATCGGTCCCAGCTATATATGATCAAACGCGCGTGGACATCGTTTCTGGTAAAGGGTATGAGCTGCGGGCAAACGGGTCTGTTATAACATTTGAAGGGTGGCTAAAGGTAGGTGATAAGCTAGGCGTTTCCCCACTCAACGCGGGCTTGATTGAACTACCGGTTTTAGAAAAAGGGGCTGTTCCCGAGCCTAAAGAAGTTAAAAAGGAACAACATTTTACTCAACCACCTGCTCGATATTCAGATGCAACTCTAATTAAGAAGTTGGAGGATCTTGGAATTGGTCGCCCCTCAACGTATGCGCCAACTATTTCAACAATCCAATACAGAAAATATGTATCCAAAGAAGCGCGATATTTTGTACCCGAAGACGTTGCCTATGTTGTGGTTGACCTTTTAACTAAGCATTTTCCTAACATAGTAGATTATAGTTTTACGGCAGAGATGGAAGATGATCTTGATGAGGTGGCCCAAGGAAAAAAGGATTGGACTAAGATTGTCGGGGAGTTTTATTTTCCGTTCGAGAAAACGCTTGAGAAGAAAGATAAAGAGCTTAATAAAAGAGATGTTATTACTTTAGAGGTTACTGACAAGATTTGTCCTGAGTGTAAAAAGAACAAAATGGTTGTCAAACTCGGAAAATATGGTAAATTTTTGAGCTGCTCAGGCTATCCGGATTGTGATTATGCAGAGCCATTAGAAGAGGATAAGGTTTTTGATGAAAATGGCAACGAAATAACTGATTTTGGAAAGTGTGATAAATGCGAAGACGGCCACTTTATTTTAAGGCAGGGTCGTTATGGAAAGTTTTTGGCCTGCAGTAATTATCCGAAATGTAAAAATACGAAGCCTTATTTAGACAAGGTAGGTGTAAAATGTCCTCAATGTAAGGAAGGGGATATTGTCCGTAAAAAGGCTAAAGGTAGGGAGTTTTTTGGGTGTAGCAACTATCCGGATTGTGATTGGTCTTCTTGGAAAGATCCTGTGGAAAATCCGGAGGTTTTGGAAGGAGTTGA
>CAZMKN010000015.1:8683-10513 GCA_964567095.1 uncultured Candidatus Saccharibacteria bacterium
TGCTAGAATTTAACAATGGTGGCAAATAAATCAGATATAAAAGAAACGTCCGTGAAAAACCAGCGATACAAAAATCGCTACAAGAAGCTCCTTCAATTTAAAGATCTCCAAAAACTTTCCAAAAAGCTAAAGTCAGAAAACAAAAAAATAATTTTCACCATTGGATCCTTTGATATATTAAACCCCGGGCAATGCAGATATCTTGCCGAAGCAAAGGCCGCAGGAGACGTTTTAGTTGTTGGTATTTCTTCGGATGAATCCGATAGGCGCATTAAGGGCCACAACTATCCGTTGATTTCAGATCAAATCCGCGCGGAACTAGTTAGTTATTTAAAAAGCGTGGATTATGTAACAATAATTGATAACGATCGTCCTCAGGCTGCCCTTGTAATGCTTCGGCCGGATATATTTTTTACAGGAGAGCATGATTGGGAGACCGGTCTTCGCACGGAGCAGGATCAAGCGGTTCTAGATACGTACGGCGGTGAAATCTATGTTCAAAAGAAGTATGAGCCGTATTTTTCCGTTTCAGATTTGGTTGAGCACATAGCCTCAATTCGAGTTTTACAGATTTTGGAAAACTACCTTTCAGGAAAGTTAGAGGATTTTTCGTTAGACCTTGAAGAGACTTTGCGCCCCGCCGATTTTGGTTTGCAAATTCCCTTGGATAAAAGGGCTACTAACGCCAACGACATAATTTTAAACCCTGATGCACTAAAGAAGATCTCGAAAAAATGCAAAAAAGAGGGCAAGAAAACAGTTTTTGTTTCAGGTTCTTACGATTTGCTTCATGTTGGGCACGCTCGTTTCGTAGAGCAGGCATCGCTTTTAGGAGATGTTACTGTTGTTGGAATTCCATCGGATGTTTCTGTGAACTGTCTCAAAGGTGATGGGCGGCCGGTTATGTCGGAGAGATCTCGTGCCTATGTTCTGGCTAATTTGGACATGGTTGATAGTGTAGTGATTTTCCCGGAAATCGATGTTTTAGAGACACTAAAAAAACTCAAGCCCGATATTTTTTATACGGTAAAGGATTCGTGGAACGAGAATTATAAGGAAAGCCCCGAATACAAGGCGGTTATAAATTATGGTGGGGAAGTGGTTTTGGGGCCTAAACAATCCTCAAATATCTCCGCGTCAGCTATAATTAACAAAGTGGCTCAGGAGAAAGTGCAAGAAGTATTCAAGGAATGTATGGATAAAACTCGCTACGCTGAGATTCTAAAAGAAAGGTCCAGATTGAATGGAAACGGACAATAAAAAAATTCCTCAAGTGGGAGATAGCTATTCGGAGGATGCTCAAAAAAATGCTCGAAAGTCTCATTGGTATAGTGATATTGCGAGTACCGTAACAAAATGCCCTCTTTGCGATTTGAAGGATAAATATATTATCGCAGAAGAGGGCGCTGTTGTTTTGGCGGTGAACCTTTTTCCCTATGTCGACGGCCATTTAATGATTATTCCGCGAAAGCACTACGAAAAATTGGCAGAAAGCCCCGCGAAAGACTGGGTTGATATGCAGAAACTGATAAGTTTGGGTATAAATGTAATTAAAAAAGGTCTTGGGGTTAAGGACGTAAACGTTTTGTATCGCGAGGGGACACCAACATCGGGAAGTAGTTTGAAGCATTTGCATATCCACTTGTTGCCAATAACGGATGATTTTATGGTTTATGAGGAGTTTGGCTTTACTTATAAGTTTCAGGATATAGAGTTTGCTCCTATTGAGATGGCGGAAAGGCTTAGGAAGGTTCTGAAAGGTTTGGAGAGTTAGGAAAGTTTGGAAAGTATGTCGGGATTTACAGAGCAACAGATAGATTTTATGCGCCA
>CAZMKN010000016.1:0-10461 GCA_964567095.1 uncultured Candidatus Saccharibacteria bacterium
GTTTAAAATATCTTCAAAATTAATTTTCATAGAAAACTAAGGGGAAGGTATCTCAATACAACAAAATACCCTCCCCAGGGGCGAAACGTTAGCTAGGCTTCTTCTGAGTTGTGGTATGCTCCCTGGTGGTGCTACCATCATCAGCCCGATCCTGACTTATTCGGTCGCTGGACTCATACCCAGTATCATACCACTTGGTCTCGTGGCCTTTTCCGTCTTGGGAGTAACCCTCCTTATGGGGAGAATAGATTTTACCCCCACTATGCTTATCGCCCATCTCACACCTCCTAGTGTGTACTACTGAACTGCTTCCGTCTTTGGTGTTACAACAACACCCTTTGTCACTTAGGCTATTGTTGTACTTTGATCAAACATTCAAAGAAAAGGTTCTTCAAAACTATGCGCATTGTGGGATAAAACAAAGGAAAAAGCAACCTAGCAAAACGTATAATTGCAACATTTAAATTTAAACATGGATAAATAAACCGAATAGAATATAAAAGGAAAACAAAGGAGCCTTTCTGGACATATGGTACGTGTCAGAAAAGGCTCCTTAGGGGAGAATTTGGTACTTTTCTTCCACATAAAGAGGATGCAAATCCTTCGTAATATGCGACCTACACAATTGACCCTATAATGATTTGACAGTACGATATACTTGTGGGTAAAATTTACAAGTAAAATAGCATTATAATAAGCTAGGTAGTTGGCAATTTAGGTACAAAGTGTCTTTGATAGTAAATTTAAAATAATAATCTCTATAGTATGAAGGAAAACATAAATTTACCCATAGAGGGTATGCAAGATATATTCGGTTTGAGACTTAGAAAAATTGATTTTTTAAACAGGAAATTTGCTGACGTAGTACAAAGGTATGGCTATGAGCAACTCGAGGTTCCTCTGATAGAAAAAGCATCCTCTTTCTCTGAGGAGGTCGTAGGACAATCACCTTGGCCGGAATGGGACAAAAGGGGGTGTTTTTATCTAAAGATTCACAACTACTCATCAAGTTTTGATTGCTTAGAGAGTTCGACTGATGCTTTGCTGATCCCCGAAGGAACAATTTCGGTGACACGTTGGCTTGGCAATCTTCTTGATACAAACACCAATTTCACTTTACCTCTTAAGATATACTACAAACTTCCTTGTTTTCGAAACGAGTTAATAAATAATTTATCTGAAACAAAGCAAAGACAGTTTAATCAGTTTGGCGTAGAAATATTGGGAACAAAGGCTCTAGTCTCTGATCTTGAAATAATTTACCTTATTCATAGGCTTTTGACAGAAGTGGGTGTCGACGGTAACAAAATCAGAATGAGGATTAGTGATGTAGGGATATTTAGAAAGTTAATCTCCGAATGTAAAATTACACATGACGATAGTATTGTGCTAAAAGAAGCAATGGATACAATTGCTGAATGTCGAGCTGGGAAATTCCCTGAAAGAAAGGAGCGAAATGTTGCCATCTTTGTCGCCACATTGTCGAAATACTCCCTTAATGAGAGACAAAATAAGATGTGGGATTTAATACTCAGGCACAAAACGGGAGTGGTTGACAGTGAATTCTTTTCGGTATTTCCAAAAGAATACCACGAACATTTAAATAAACTTAAAATATTATGTAATCAACTAAATACCAATGGTATAAATTCGACTTTGGATTTATGCGTGGTACGCTCACATGAATACTATACCGGTATTTCATTCGAAGTAGATGTAATGGATTCCAAGGAAAACTACATTGAAATAGCAGGTGGGGGTCGTTATGATAAATTGGTTGGGAGATTCGTGGAAAATTATCCTAGCGATATTATCCCTTCTACAGGATTCGCTTTTGGTATGGAGAGAGTAGTCGATATGCTTAATAAACTAGGATTATTTAATTCAACAATAACATTCAGTTCACGGCTTTCATTTCTTGAATCCAACGCAGATACCCTCGTTGTGCTCAAGGAGGACAGAAATGAAGACATTGTTTCGCTATACTTCAGAGCCATTAAGTTAATTGAAGAAAATAGAGAAAAAAGATTTGATATCTACGTCGGTGAAAATAACCAATACGAAGAATACAAACGACAAAGAAAAATTGGTAAACTACAAATTATATAGTTTCAGTTAATGCCATAACTTATTTGCCTGAATATAAAACACGGCTTTCAGGGTAGCCTAAAAATTTCGGGCACGTGAAAATTGTGTAGTTTAGATGCTCCGACTTATGGATCACAGGAGATTGAACATTTTACTTTTGAAGAAGTTGCGTTTATGGACAAAAATAATACAAATCCACCTAGGGGAATGAAAGATCGAACACCAAAAGAAGTGGAGTTGAGAGAGTATGTTCAAAACAAAATTGTGACAGTTTATAGAAGGTTTGGGTTTGTCAAAATTGAAACGCCCTGTGTTGAGAATATCAGATTTTTATCCTCCGGAGAGGGCGGAGATAACGAGAAAATGATTTTTAAGATACTAAAACGTGGCCAAAAACTAGTTATCACTGAAAAATCTAAACAATCTGACTTAGTAGATTTAGGGTTGAGATATGACCTGACCGTACCTCTGGCAAGATTTTATGCCAATAACAGAGAAAAAGTCCCCTCGCCCTTCAAGGTGATGCAAGTAGGTAATGTTTGGCGTGCTGAAAGACCTCAGAAAGGTCGTTTTCGTCAATTTACACAGTGTGATATTGATATTATTGGGATGAGTTCTGTTTTTGCAGAAATAGATTTGATTTCAGCAACTTGTGAAGCCCTCAAAAATATCGGCTTTAGTGATTTCAAAGTAAGAATAAACGATAGACGGATTCTTAGAGAAATTGCTAAGTTATCAAAGTTTGATGAAAAAGACTTTGGGAAACTTTTTATAACTCTAGATAAGTTGGGTAAAATAGGTATCGACGGTGTAGAAAGAGAATTGCTGTCTTGCAATTACGCTTCTGGATCCGTTTCTATGTTTATCAGTATTATTTCGAAAATCATAGGGAAAAAAGTAACAACAAAAGATATTCGTGAATTAGTGCCTAATATTGAAACATCGATTTTGGAGGACTTGGGTTTTGTGGTAAAAAACATTCGAAATTTATCAAAAAAAGATTATGAAATAGAGATTGATTTGTCTCTTGTTCGAGGCATGGGGTACTATACAGGACAAATTTTTGAAATTGAAAGCAACAAATTTAGTTCATCCATAGCAGGAGGAGGAAGGTATGACAAAATGGTTGGAAAGATACTCCAAAGCAAAAATGAAATTCCTGCTTGCGGATTCTCCATCGGATTTGAACGTGTGGTTTCTATCCTAGAAAAGTTAGAATTCAAAATTCCGAAAACTGAAAATAAAATTGCTATTTTGTTTAATCCCAAAGAAAGTAAGTTTGATAATCTTTTTGAAAAAGCGCGCGAGCTGAGGGAGAACAACATTGTTTCAATCGAATTACAACGCAAAAATCTAAGAAAACAGCTTGACCAATTATCGAAACAAGGCTTCAATTACTTTATAACTTATGAAAGTGGAGTTATTTCCGAACCTAGAAAAATTGAAATAGGAAGCTCTCCTTCTATATATGGTTAATGAAACATTTTTGTATTAACCACGCACCTGCATAACTGAACTTCAGAATAGATACAACCATAAAATCCACTAAAAGAGAGGAACTTTTGAAAGAAGTAAGGTTGGGTCTTAACAACTATGATAAGTCACTCCAAAAATCAGCAGCGGAAATCTTGGACAAAAAATATGTGAATAAGTCTCAACTTAAGAATAAAGAGAACACTAACCAACTAATTGAAGTTCCTTTATGCCGTCACTTGGAATGTTTGGAAAAAACAGTTAGAATAACGCAACTAGATATAATCGGCTCGATATATAATAAGGTCCCAACAAGAAAAAAATGTGTTATATGCGGTTCTCCTGCAAAGCAGTGCCTGTTACTTGGTACAAAATGGAAGGGTGAAAAATGATTAAACAAAAAGAAAATGATCTATGTGAAAAAATAGTAAACCTAGCAAAAAGGAAGCAGTTTGTCTTTCAGTCGTCTGAAATATACGGGGGAGTTGCAGGTATTTATGATTATGGACCAAACGGGGTGGAGATGAAAAACAATCTAAAACGCCTGTGGTGGAATTATATGGTGACACAAAGAAAAAACATTGTGGGTATAGATGGAGCCATTATCACACCCAAAGCTGTATGGCAAGCGTCTGGGCATCTCGAAAACTTCACAGATCCTCTTGTAGACTGTAAAAAATGTAAAAGGCGACATAGGCCAGATGCACTAAAGGATATGAACAAGTGCCCCTTTTGCGGTGGGGCACTTACCGAGGTAAGAGATTTTAATTTAATGATGTCTACAAGATTAGGAGTTATTTCAGATGACAAAAACGAAGCGTATCTAAGGGGAGAAGCCTGTCAATCGATCTATTTGGATTACAACAACATACTACAAAATTCAAGATTAAAAATACCTTTCGGGATATGCCAAATAGGAAAGGCATTCAGGAACGAAATTACTCCTAGAAATTTTCTATTTCGTCAAAGGGAATTCGAGCAATGGGATATGGAATATTTTGTAGAACCTAAAAATATGCGATCTTCATTTGACTTCTGGAAAGAAGAGCGTATGAGATGGTATGAGAATCTTTTTAACGACACTAGTAAGATTCGTTTTAGAAAACATGGAGAAGAGGAATTAGCCCACTACGCAAAAGTTGCTTTTGATATTGAATATGAGATGCCCTCGGGCTGGAAGGAAGTAGAAGGAATACATTGGAGAGGGGATTGGGATTTGAAACGACACGGAATTTATTCACACAAGAAGTTCACATACAAAAACGAGACTGGAGAAAAATTTATTCCAAATATAGTTGAGACTTCAGGAGGTGTCGATCGAACATTTTACTTTTTGTTACTAGACGCCTACACTGAAGAAATTATCAAAAACGTAAACGGTAAAGAAGAAACAAGAGTGCTGTTGAAACTACATCCGCAGATCGCCCCAATAAAAGCTGCTATATTGCCTCTGCGAAAAGATCCCGAACTTGAACATATTGCTAACCAAATATACTCTCAATTATCTAAAAACTATAATATCAAGTATGATTTAACAGGCTCAATTGGTAAAAGATATCGCAGACAAGACGAAATAGGAACCCCATACGCCATTACCATAGACTTTCAATCCCCAAAGGATTCCACAGTAACATTGCGTCACAGAGATAGCATGGAGCAGGAGAGAGTGGAAATACAAAAACTACCAGATACTATAAGTAAACTTCTGGAGGATTCATTCACACTCTCCCCCCGTAAACCCTAGAAAAAACCATACCTAAATCTTAATAAGGGAGATACCTATCCTTCATCATATATAGTTAATGAAACGCCTTCGAAATTACCGTTAATCGTCTTGGAAACAACTCATGGGAAGTTGTCTTGTCATAATCGTGAGACATTAAACAAATCAAAACTTACACATACAGACCCCTTTAGTAACCCTTATCTTTGTTTAATTCGGACATCAAATATGCTAGAATACCCTGTACCCATATTATTGCAATATTTGCGGATATGTCAAAAACAAGAAACAATACAAACTCAACCTCAGATTATGCTATAGCAGTATTAATTCCTGCATATAACGAACAAGATACTTTACCCATGCTTCTTGATTCGTTAAAAAATCAGGAGATAAACGTGCCAGTATCTGTTATTGTCGCAAATAATAATAGTACAGACAATACAATAGAAATTTGCAAGGAACATGGAACAAACGTTGTAGATTGTAAAATTCAGGGCATAGGAGCCGCACGTAATGCCGCCATAGACTATATGCTATCAAATGCTCCTTACGATCTTAATAAAACAGTAGCCGTCCAATTGGATGCAGATTGTGAACTTGGCGACAATGGTTACCTAAAGTCAGTGCTACAAGCTTTTATAAATAATCCCAATGCGATGTTGGGTATTGGGAAGACTATTTATACAGTAAGAGGGAAAAACGGCGAGAGAATCATTGATAATGGTTATGATTTCAAACAATACTTTAATACATTAAAAACCGAACAGTTATTTAATTTATTAAACAGAGATGCTACGGATTACTTGTTACCTTCTACGTCATATAAATATTTTGTTGGTGGGAACACTACATACAGAGCCTCTTTGTTTAAAAATAAGGATATTCGTTTCTTAGATGATAAAAGTTGGGAAATGATTATACTGGGTGTCCGATTTTATCAAAATTACACAAATGAAAATGTCATCCGGATAGAAAACCAAGTCGTGCGTACATCCTCAAGAGCTTATGAGGGACTTCCATTAGAAAAAGTAAGGGAAAAGAAATATGTGCCACCATTTAAAAGTAAAAATAGTCTGAGCCCCCTTAAAACATTGCAAAAGATAATAAAAGTGATGGATAAAAAAACATATAAATTGGAATCGAACCAATATATAGAAGGAATTTTCCACAAAGAAAGTCCTTCCGTCCAGAAACTCTCAAAGAAAAAAGGCTTCATAGGAATTACTCCTGCAATACATCCAGCAACAAAGGAGGTAATTCCTAACAAAATATCAGTTATTTTTCAGTTTTCGAAATAAGAATTTTTAAGTTTTTAGGAGAAATACTGGGATGCTTTTTCAGAAGCGATAAAAATGTGCCCAGAGCCTTAGAGTGTGCCGTTGTAGAAGCAATACTGCGTTTCTTATTGTAATAGTCTGCCAAATATTCTACAACTTTATCTATGTGAAAATTGCTATGCTTCAACAAAAAGGTAAAATCATGTTTGTCACTCTCTCTTATCTGATAATCTTTTGTATAGTATTCCATTAATCTCAATTTTGTGGCGCACTGCCAATTCACATCAGGTACCAGAAATTCTGATACTTTACCACCGTGTAGATTAGAGTTAACCGTTACTAACGGTATCCTATATTCCTGTCCATTGGTTGAAATAACCTCAATTTCGCTTAAACTCCGATCGTACTCTTTTAATTTAATGATCTTAATGTTTATTTGCCTCGGAGTTTCTTTTTGTTTATACTCTAGCTCTCTAAGCCAAATCCATGTTGGCGCAGTATTCAAAGATATCCAGCAAATATTATCTACTAATGAGCTCATGCTGTCCAAAACGAGCTTATCACTGAGAATAGAGGTGTCCTTGCATATCAAGATTAAATCTAAATCATGATGAAATCGGCTAAATTTCTTTGAGCACAAAAGTTCAACCGCATAACCAGAATCCACGATTGTAACAACATCCTCAGTTGATAATTTACGAGAGAGTCCCTCTGCTATCCTCAAATCGGAAATCATCCGATCTTTCAAGTGTTGTTTTGCTAGAAAATCTTGCATAGATTATTTAATTGTTCATGGACATATATTTTTTATGAATTCTACATTCGGCATATAGCTATAATATCACTCGTAGAATGGGATTTCTAGGCACTATATAGGTTGCGCGCATATTGGATAGGGAAGTGCAAAAATCGAGCGATTGTAACATAAAAGCATATGGAACTAAATACAAATATAAACAAACAAAGGAGCCTTTCTGGACATATAGCACCCGTTGGAAAAAGCTTCTTAAAATTTACCGGCCAACCTTTGTTCTATAGCAGTTTTTATCCACCATGAAACATAAGTGCTAAGTTTCATATTATCTTTCCAACGTTCTTTTTTCAGATAAGATTTTATGCCATCTTTTAACCCAAGCATACCTATAGCCTCAAGGTCCTTGCCTTCGTAGCGACTAGCTATTTTGCTTACTAGGTCAAATAATCCTAGTAATTCTTGTATTGTTATTTCTTCCATACTTTAAAATCTCGGTCAGTCAAACAGACATAAAGGAAATTATTTAGAAGATTTTGAGAGGGGTATTTCTAACAACTCAACAGGCTCTCCACACTCCAGATTCAACTCACAAGCTATCTCGCAAGCCTTAACAATATCTGCACCGGCCTTATAGGCCCCCAAGGCTATATCTCCTCCGGATCCAATAGCTTCGAACTCTTGAATTTCAAAACACTCGTTTGTACTTGGATCAATGTTGAATACTTTTTTAGAGTCCGAAATTAGGATATTATCACTTTCATCAAAAGAGAGGTAATCAGAAGGTAGAAATTCCTCGCGGAATTTATCAAAAAAGGCGCAAACAGAATACGCGTCATCAAAAATCACCGTATCTTTAGAGGTACAACATTCTACATAAGCTTTCAGGTACGGACGAACACGAGTTTTTCCCACAAAGCCAAGAACAATATTTTTTATGTGTATAACCTTTTCGCCGTCATAATAGGCCTGTCCATAACGCTTAGTTTGTGTATCCCACGCAAAGATTATTTTTTCTGGATTTTTTTTAACTGCAATAATAGACATAATAATTAAAAACTGAGGGGATTGGGCACAAATACTATGTGCTGATATGCCAACCCCCAAACTATAACCAAAACGAGCCAAAACTAGGCGTGACCGACTACTTCTTGTGCCCGCCGCTCTTACCCGTCTGGCTTTGGTTCCCGCTGCTGGAACCCTTCGGGTTTGTACGACCGCCCTGACCACTTCCACCACGAGTTTTCTTTCCCATCTCACACCTCCTAGTGTGTACTACTGAACTGCTTCCGTCTTTGGTGTTACAACAACACCCTTTGTCACTTAGGCTATTGTCGTATTTTAACCAAACGTTCGAAGAAAAAGGTTTTCAAAACTGTGCGCATTGTAAAATAAAACAAAGGAAAAAGCAAGTCGTGAAATTAAGTGAGCGTAGCGTAAAAGCAGATGGAACTGGATATAAAATACAAAGAGGAAAGGAGCCTTTCTGGACATATAGTACATATCGAAAAAAAGCTCCTTAGGGGAGAATTTGGTACTTTTCTTCCATATGAACGTATTGAAAATCGAAAAAAGCTATAAATCAATCGTTACATCTTCTTTGAGCTCTATTATTTTAATAACAGCTTGGTGCGGAATTGACAAAATGTGTCTATACTGACCGCTTAAATCATCGTGCTGCCAACCTAACAAAACCTTGTCATCATCTTTACCTAATAAAAATCCTGACTGGGTGACTGTTATAAGGTTGCCCTTTTGAATGGCCTTTTCAGGAGTCGCCTGAATTTTCGATCTATATATGGCGTCTTTCCATATTATTTTTACAAGAGGTTTATCTGGTTTATGCATTGATATTTTTCCACAAAAAAGCAAACGAGGGGGAGGGGTTCTATAGGTTACGTCACCTAACGATCGTCTGCATATTTCTGAGCCAAGTACTCCGTTTCCCAGTCAGATCCTCCTACGTCATCGGCATCCACCGTGTCTGCAAGTGCTAAACCAATCTCATACTCCTGATCCCACTCCTGATCGGTATGATCATCGCGTGGATCCTCTTCAACTTCAAACTCCTCTTCCTCCTCCGTATCTTCTTGTGGATCCCACATAGAAAATGCTCCCTTTCTTCTTCAAAGAGAAACCCCGCCCCCGCTTGGATAAAATATAACACAGTGCGGCTTAGGCTACAACTGGAAGCACAGGAATAAACCCAGAACAGCCCTTCGCAACTCCCCACTTATAACTGTATCCAAGCTATTTGTAGGCCTGGCAACAAGGACCGTCCTGCAAAGGAAATTTATTATTCCAATTGATCAATCTCACATCCCTTTTTAAAAGACTCTTTTGAGAATGAAACACTCTACAGGATTGCAAGACTTCAGACAGGGCCAGCAGATCAACGGTATTTGGATAGATGGTATGAAGTTCCTGAATTGAAAGATATAGCTTCTTAACAGGGAGAGGGAGAAAGAAGAAAAGGAACCTTTTGAACAAAAATACATGTCAGAAAAAAGCCGGAAGTTCGTCGTTCTTTGTAAATATGATGTGGGGTTTGTTATTTCGAGTTTTGTTTAATTTTCTTGTTATATTCTTTAGCAAAGGGAATAAACTTCTCTCTCATTGTCTGAAGGTTTCTAATTCCCAAGTCCCAAGAGTCTAGTCCTTTTTCGAAAATGACGTATCTTGAATAGTTTTTACAGATACTTAAATTTCCTGCTGTAGGATCCACTGTTCTCCACCTGTCCTCAATAAAACATTCAGCAAATACATGTCCTGCTACTCTTTGTAAATCTCCGGAAAAGTAAGATTTGTTAATACACTCAACATATTTCGTAGGAATTCCTTTTGCTCGCGCTATTGGTATAAAAGCCAAAGCAAAATCTGTACATCCTGCGCCGTATCCATCTCCAATAATTTGGGTTGCAGTTCTTTGGCAAAATAAATCATTAAATTCAAGTCCATTTGGAAAATTACTCCTCTTCATAGCGATATTTTTATGTACCCATTCTAGAAGGTTAAAAATAAAAACTACACCCTCCCCCTCTATTTGATCGGCAATTTTTTGTATTTCCGGAGTGATTTGAGTTTGCTCCCCGGAATCTAAGAATTTTTCTTCCACTAGTGCATTATATAATAATTTCTCGGTTTTT
>CAZMKN010000017.1:0-9914 GCA_964567095.1 uncultured Candidatus Saccharibacteria bacterium
TGGCTGGGAAGCAGGGATTCGAACCCCGATTACAGCATTCAGAGTGCTGTGTCCTACCATTAGACGACCTCCCATAAACGATAAACCCTTTATCGAGCCTAATGATAGCACCTAAAACACTTTCTATAAAGATGGGAAGGGCTTTATTAAATAACAAGCAATGAGTTTAAAAACATGCAAAAATTCCTAAAATAACTTATAATACGCATTACCTTAACTATGAGATAGAAGGGAGGGTGCTGTGAAGAAGATGGTTGGAGATGTTAGATGGGGAAGGAAACAACTACTGAAGTTTCTCCTGAAGAAAATGGGTGAGGAAACCATTCTCTCTTTCCTTTATGCGGATGCTCGCAAAGCCAAACTCCCTCTTTGGGGGGATGGCAGGGTCTTTCTTATCAGAAGCAACCTTATTCGGGACGATGGTGGCGCCGCTGTTATAAGACTAAAACAGCCTGGCGAAGATCCTGAATCTGTAAATAGATACGTTCTTTGGACAGGAGATTTTCAGGAAGCTCTGGATTCTCTACGAAAACCATATGAAGTCGGGTTTTTGGGACTACATATTCTTAGTCACCTCGGGGAGGAATCTCCTCAAAAGGAGTACGCATATTTGAGAGACGCTCTGATATCGGCAGGAGTAGATCCAAAAACCGCTGGGCAAATCGCTCGAAGGAAACGGCGGAAGCGTCGACGATCAATCGATCCAGGAGCCGATCCGAGACAACTTAGATTTTTCTACCTTCTGGAAGAAGAATAAACGACCTGGGGGAAATGCTATCTTGACGATAGAGCAACCTCTCCCAGGTCAAACTTTACCCCAAATGCATGCTAAAATATATCCGTAAGAGTTTATTCCAAAATCAAAGAGATAAATTCTTATTTTAAATATTATTAAAGTTAGAAAGGTTTAAAAAATGAGTACACGAAAGCACGAAGCACAAAAAGTAGGAGTTTTTGTAGATGTACAAAACATGTACTACTCCGCAAAAAATTTGTATTCAGCAAAAGTAAATTTCGCCGAAGTATTAAAAGCAGGTGTGGGAAACAGAAAATTGATTAGGGCATTTGCTTACGTAATTAAAGCCGATGTTGGAGCAGAGAGAGAATTTTTCGACGCCCTAACTAAAATCGGATTTGAGGTTAAAGAGAAAGATCTTCAAATCTTTTTCGGAGGCGCAAAAAAAGGTGATTGGGATGTAGGTCTTTGTATGGACGTTATTAGAATGCTTCCAAAAATCGATGCGTTAGTTTTAGTATCCGGAGATGGAGACTATACAGAACTTCTAAGATACGCCAAGGGAATGGGCGTAAGAGCAGAAGTAATAGCATTCGGCAAAACTGCATCCAAACACCTAGTGGAAGAAGCGGAAGAAATGATAGATATGGCGGAAGATCCATCAAAATACCTAATTAGAAGTTCCAGAGCAAAAAGACCTCCTAAAAAAAGTACAGTAAATGAAAAAAGTTAAATCTCTGTTTCTATTTCTATCTCTGAATTGGAAGAAAGGGTTAATACTTAGTGCTTTTGCTCTCGGAATTTTATTTTCTTTTTACCACGCTTATTACGCAGATAGAATTATCCCGGGAGTTAGAGTAGGAAACATATCGCTTGGAGGTAAAACAGTAACAGAAGCTCTAATAGTGTTGGAAGAACCCCTTGGAAAGGAATACACGCTGGCACTGATCGACAGAGAAAAAAACGCCATTTACGAAACCAAAACATCTGAAATAGAACTTCAGTACGATCCGGAAAACACAGTCAAAACAGCCTTTTCTGTAGGACGAAGTAAAAAATTCCTGACGGATCTTAAAGTTAAGGTAGTAGGAATTATTAAACACCAACACATTAAGGCAGCCAATGACTTCAACACCGTACTCCTAGAACAACGACTTAGTCAAATAAAAGGGTTAGTCGATCAATCCGCACAGGATGCTAAGTTTTATCTGGATGAAGACGAAATCCTAAGAATTCAAGATGAACAAACAGGTAGAAAGATAGGAAGCAACAAGCTTTATCAAATAACCTTAGAAAGTATAGAAAATCTAGAATATTTACCCAAGGAACTTCCAATTTCCACAGAGACGGCAGACGTGTTGGGAACCGATCTAAAAAAGCTGGAAACTGAAGTGGGAAACTTAGTGAGAGACAGTCTAACAGTTTTGCATGAAGGGAACGCGTGGAAGATCACTCCAACAGAAAAGCTGGAGTATCTGGAGATTGATTTAAAAGGAGACAGTTTTTATCTTAGTCTAAATACCAAAACATTTGAAAGCTATCTGGAAGAATTAGGGAAAACTGTTAACATTTTGCCTAGAGGGAAAGTAACAGAAGAAACAGAAAACGGGCAAGTATTGGGCTTTGAAATTATTCAAGAAGGAAAAGAACTGGATATAAAAACCTTCACGGAAGACTTTAAAGAAGCCCTATTTAACGGTAAGGAAATGGTTACAGTATCTACGATTCCCACGGATAATTCTTCTGATTTAACTAAATATGGAATCTTTGCCCTTTTGGGAAGAGGGGAGTCTGATTACTCGGGATCGATTTTACCAAGAATTCACAACTTAACGCTTGCGGCCGAAAGAGCGGACGGTGTTTTAGTTCCTCCGGGAAAGATTTTCTCACTGAGTCGGGCAATTGGCAGAATAAATTCTTCTACCGGATATGATTCGGCTTGGATTATTTCAGGCGGAAGGACAGTTCTAGGTACGGGAGGAGGGGTATGTCAAACATCCACCACAATGTTTAGGGCCGCTCTTAATTCAGGATTGCCTGTTGTAGAAAGACACGCACACGCTTACAGAGTTTCATACTACGAAAATGATCAACCCATAGGATTTGATGCCGCTATATACCAACCTGCTGTCGACTTAAAATTCAGAAACGACACGCCAAATTATGTTTTAGTTCAAACTGAAACCATTCCGGAAGAAAACAAAATAGCTTTTAGAATCTACGGAACGCCGGATGGAAGAGAAGTTGAGATAACGGAACCTATAATTACTGGTGTTTCGGGAGCACCTGCCCCCAAATATGAAGATACGGACACTTTAGCAAAAGGTGTTGTGAAACAAGTAGACTTTGCCGCGTCTGGAGCTACTTCAGTTTTTTCCAGAAAGGTCACCAAAGATGGCAATATACTGTTTGAGGAAACCTATAGAAGCGTTTACAGACCTTGGCAGGCTGTATTTTTAGTCGGAACTAAAACCGACTAAAGTTACTAAACATTCTCTGTTGTCGGGGTTGTTAAAAAAACTTACCGTAATTTTATAAGGATTTTTCTTATAGGTGGAGGATTCAATGTTTTCATACTTTTCCGATCTCTCTAATTCCCACCCTTTCTCCGTTAAAACGTTTGAATAATACCTTTGAGCATCTTGGGTACATTCACTTGAGATTAAATAAGAGCTTTCGAACCCATTTGATGATATGTTAGAACGGATTTCCTCCGCACCTTCCAATGGAGGTAGAAAAGAAAACGGATTCTTTATAAAGTAACCCTTAACTTCCTTAACATTCCTTTCTACGAAATTCAAAGAAGGTTTAAAGTAGATAAAGGAGACGTAACTTAAAAAACTCACAATAACTAAGAAGACAGATAACACATAAAACTTCCGCGTAAAATACATGGTAACTATATTATACCGGATCTTTAAAAAGGTTTTAAGATCTTCATTAATCCACTTAATCCGTCGGCAAATTTATATAAATTGTGGCCGATTAATTTTCTCCTTAAGAACTTTTGCGCCCACAACAATACTTATATTTTTTTCCGCTTCCACAAGGACATGGATCATTTCTACCTACTTCTTTTGAGGATGTAACTTTTTTCACTGTGTATTCTCGTCCTCCCTTATCTTGAGCTACTCCACGTCCTCCAGGATTTTTTTGCATTAAAGCGGTTTCATCTGCAACACCTGATTCAAGGCTTCCCTTAGAATACTGGGCTTGTTGCAAATCTCGCTGTAAACGACCCCCAACCCCAGTAGACTTAGGCGAAACAAAGCCAACCTCAATTTTTGTTAGCCTATCCGCAATGGACCTGTAGATCCTACTTATTAAAAGCTCGAACCTAGCGTGGCCCTCACGTTTATACTCCACCATAGGATCTCTTTGAGCATAACCCCTAAGACCTATTCCTTCCTTTAACTGAGCCATGTCAACCAAATGCTCCATCCATAAAAGATCAACGACCGGAAGTGCTATTTGCTTCATTAAATCTTGCCATTGCCCCTCATTTAAGTTTTTCCTGTACTTTTCCCAAACCGACAACTCCAAGTTCCCTTTCTCCTGTAACTGGGCTAAGAACCATGTCTCATGAGTATTATCCCCCGAAGCATTTTCCAAAATCCGCCTGCGCAACTTATAAACAACCTCCCTATGTACGTTCATAACGTCATCCATTTCGACTAGGCTCTTTCGTTGATCAAAGTTAAACCCCTCAACTTTCTTCTGAGCGTTTTCAATAGCTCTACTCACCAGACCTGCTTCCAATGGAACGTTCTCCTCCAGCCCAAACCGATCCATTAAGGCCTCCACTTTTGCACCTCCAAAAATCCGCATCAAGTCATCCTGCAAAGACACGAAAAACCTTGATGATCCCGAATCCCCCTGCCTACCTGATCTTCCACGTAACTGGTTATCTATTCTTCTAGACTCGTGCCTTTCTGTACCTATAACGTGCAATCCGCCCAATTTTTTTACCTTCTCCCGCTCTTCTTTGGGCGACGGATCTCCGCCTAAAATAATGTCCACACCACGCCCCGCCATGTTTGTAGAAACAGTAACGGCACCAACTTTACCCGCCTGTGCGATAATTAGCGCCTCCCTTTCATGGTTTTTTGCATTTAAAATTTCATGAGGGATCTTTTTACGTGTTAAATAGGCGTGGAGTAGTTGGCTCTTCTCAACTGAGGTAGTTCCAACGAGGATCGGCTGACCTTTTTTGTGCCTTTCATCAATCTCATCGGCTACAGCCTTAAATTTTGCGGATTCCGTTTTGTAAACTACATCATTACGATCTTTCCTTACAATAGGACGATGTGTGGGGATCACAATTACATCCAAGTCGTAAATTTTCTTAAACTCCTCCGATTCGGTTATAGCCGTTCCAGTCATTCCGGATAACTTCTCGTACATCCTAAAATAATTCTGATATGAGATTTCAGCTAGTGTACGGGATTCCTCTTGGATAGGTACAGCTTCCTTAGATTCTATGGCCTGATGCAGTCCATGCGAGTATCGGTTACTGGGCAAAAGTCTTCCTGTAAACTGATCAACAATAACGACTTGGCTCGCTTTCACAACATAGTCTTTGTCTTTTTCATAAAGCGTATTAGCAATCAATGCCTGCTCAATCAAGTGGACCATCTCAAAATCCTGCTCATAAAGGTTACTTATCCCCAAAAGCTTTTCCACCTTCCTAATCCCCAACTCTGTTAGTGTAGAATTTCTATACTTTTCATCTACTTCGTAGTCAGTACCTTTTAACAATCCCTTTACTATGCGATTTGCCTCATTGTATCTTTCTGTTGGTTGCGCGTGTGGCGCAGAAATTATCAAGGGGGTTCTGGCAACATCGATTAAAATAGAGTCTACCTCGTCCACAATCCCAAAATGATGGGCTCCGAAAGTTCCGTTTTGGTTAGTCTGTGCCACCTCATCCAGAGCATATTTCATATTGTCACGAAGGTAGTCAAACCCAAACTCATGATTTGTACCATATGTCACATCAGCCAAATAGGTTTCTTTGCGCTCAACTTCTCGCAGGTGCTTAGCGTAATCATCCTGAAAAGTGATATTTTCATAAGTAGGATCGTATATGAAGGCTTTTTCCTGCATAATAACTCCAACTGATAGACCTAGATAACAATATACTGGGCCCATCCAACCGGCACCGTGACGAGAAAGGTAGTCGTTAGGAGTAACCAAATGACAGCCCCTGCCTGTTAATGCGTTTAAATAAAGAGGCATTGTTGCTGTTAAGGTTTTTCCCTCACCTGTTTTCTGCTCCGCAATTTTCCCTTGATGTAATACTATCCCTGCGATCAATTCAACATCGTAAGGGCGCATTTCCACAGCTCTATTTGCCGCTTCCCGTACCAATGCAAAGGCTTCGGGAAGTATTTCATCCAAAAACTTTTCTTGCTCCTCTGAGGATTTATTTTTCAGTGCGTCTTTCCACTCTAAAGTCTTTGATTTGAATTCTTGTTCGGATAATCCCTTTATCCCTTCCTCTAAGGAATTTATTTTTTCTACTAAAGGCGTGAATTTTTTAAGTTGTTTTTCATTGGTGTCAAAAAAGACATCCATTAACTTTCCAAACATATCACAAGGATTATAACATTGGTTACCGTTAGGAAATCAGTAAAAAAACTAATGAAACACTTAAGGCAAGGCGGTAGATAACAAACGGATATAACTTACAATTGGAGACAAATTTCATAAAAAACTTAATACACAAAAATCCGGTTATAAAGCTTGATAAAACCGCTACACCTAAAAAAGGTTCTGAAGCTGTTGAAACACTGGAAATAGGTATTTTCGTAAACTCGTAAAAACTTGCTACCCAAACAATTGGAATCGAAAGCAAAAAAGAAAATCGAGCAGCATTTTCGCGTGACAAACCTAAAAACATACCTCCTGAAATAGTAGAACCGGATCGAGAAAATCCGGGAAATAGCGCTAAACTTTGAAAAAAACCGATTAATAAACTCTTCAAAGGATTTATCTCCTCTAAAGTGGTAACACTTTTATCGGAAGTTAAAGATCGCTCTGCTAAAAACATTAAGACACTACCCAAGATCATAAACAAAACAACAAAGCCAACTCCTCTGAAATAAGTTTCAAACAAATCATTTAGAAAAAAGCCTAAAAGTCCGGCAGGTAAAATACCCAAAAACATTGGCAACCACCATTTCTTAAAATTTTTCAACATATTCCAAAGATCCTTCCGAAAATAAACTAGCAGTGCCAGGGAAGTTCCTAAGTGCAGAGTAGTATCAAAAACTAAAGAATGGGAACTCCAACCAAAAAGCTGTGGAATAACTATCAGGTGGGCGGAAGAGGAAATCGGAAGGAATTCGGTTAAACCTTGCGTAATACCTAAAATTAAGGCCTCCGGAAAAGACATGTGAGCTAGTCCCAGCCGTAGATTAAAATGTTATCCGAATTTGTGTACCCCGCGACCACATGAGTTTGGACATTATCAAAAAAGTTTTGAACATAATCTACAAATGTATTCACGGATTCCTGATAGTCATCAAGATAAATCCTATTAAATAAAATTAAGCCTCCAGGAACTATTAATCTCTTTACTGATGCAAGAAAATTTCCTGATTTAACCAGATCGGGAAATTCATCCCCTAAAACCGTGTCCACAACAACTATATCAAAGGATTGCTGCTTTAACCCATGCTCCTCCGGCTCAACAACAACTCTAAGAGCGTCATTTACTATAATATTGTGGTTATCGATAGAATCGAGCTCGAAATATTTCTTTGCAATGTCTACCATAACCGGATCAATTTCCACGCTAACTAAATGGGCATTTGGGAATTGATCCCTGATTTTATGCTGCATTGTACAACCCCCTAAACCCAAGATTAGAATATTTGCCACATCTACCCCCTCTGATTGCTCTTTTAAGATTTTAACGGCCTGACCCCAACAAAGACGGTCTGCGGATTTGGAGTTTTTACTTAAAGATTGAACGAAGTTATTTACACTCAATTTTAAAACTTCGCCGGCCTTCAGAACCTTAATAGTTTCATTGTACTTAGAAGAAGTTTCGTATATTACTTGCGGCAGCTTGATACCGGAAAATATTGTCACGACTGTTCTTTTACACCTTCTCTACGCTGGATTTTTTCTTTACCTCCCATGTAAGAACGTAAAACTTCCGGGATTAATATGGAACCGTCTTTTTGTTGGTAATTTTCAAATATAGCGATTAAAGTCCTCCCTATAGCGAAAGCCGTGGCATCATTCATGTGTACAAAATGAGTTTTCCCTTTACTATCTTTGTAGCGAGTATTTAATCTTCGTGCTTGATAGTCAGTCATATAGTCAGAAGTGTGTGTCTCCCGATATTCACCTTGTCCGGGCATATAACACTCCATATCAATCTGGCGATAATCGGGCTTTCCCATGTCTCCCGTACAAATTTTAACCACTTGATAGGGAATTTTTAGCTGTGTTAATAGATATTCCTGAATTGCGACGAAGAGATCTTGTTCAACAAGGCCATTCTCGGCGACAGTAAAGGATTCTATCTCTATTTTATCGAACTGATGGCGACGCAAAATTCCCTGCGTATCTTTACCGTAAGTGCCGGCCTCCCTTCTAAAAGCCGTGGAATAGCCCACAAATCTAAGGGGAAGTTGTGTTTCATCCAAAGTCTGATCCATAAACATAGGACCTAAGCTATGTTCTGCACTTCCCACAAACATTAAATCATCTTCTGGAAGATAGTAACGTTCCCCAACGGGATCTAACCTTGCCATCCTTTTCGCTACCTCTCCTTTTATCATTACAGGCGGAATTACTGGAGTAAAAGTCGTTGCAGAAGGGTTCCCTACCTTGTCTGCCAACTCTCCTATGATTGCTTGATCCGTCAGAGTATCAAGTACAAAGTTTATCAAGGCAAACTGCATCAAAACAGCTTCATTCTTCAAATAGTTGAAGCGCGCTCCTGACACCTTAGCTGAGGTCTTTGTATCTATCAAATCCAAACTTTCACCTAACACCATATGGTCTTTTGGCGTAAAATCAAATTTTTTAGGCTTTCCAACTTTGTGAGAAACAACATTTTCAGTCCCATCTATACCTTCTGGAACATCGGGATGAATAACGTTTGGAATTCGCAATAAGCGAACGTCCAACTTGGACTTGCGCTCAGCCAATTCTTGATCAAGCTCTTTTATCTCCTTCTTGACTTTAGCTGCTTCGCGAATTAACTTTCGACGAGCCTTTCCTTCCACTTGCGAAATGCCTTCCGAGAGCTGATTACGCAAACTTCTCTTTGTCTCCACAATCCTGAGCTGAGCTCTATAAGACTCATCTAGATTTAAGATTTCATCCAGGTCAATAACATCGCTCAAACGCTTCTGATCAATAGCGTATCTAACTTTATCGGCATTTTTCCTTATAAAATCTATGGACAACATTTATTTTGATAACTCCGACATCGAACTAAAAACATTTATTAGAAAAGTGATATGCTCACTTAAATCTACATCGAACTTCTCTACTCCATATTCTATATCATCTCGTGAAATTTTAGCAGCAAAAGTAGGTTCTTTTAGTTTTTTAATAACCTTCGGCGCTTTCATTCCATCAAAACCTGTTGGACGCATTAGAGAATAAGCGTACAGAAAGCCGGAAAGTTCATCCACGGCACACAAGGCGCTAGCTAACTTAGTTTTTGGATCTACGCCTGTTCTGTCGTAAGCATGGGCCTTTACTGCATGAATAAGTGTTTCTGGAACGTCCATTTCTTGGAGCCACTCAACACTTTTTAACGGGTGCTCCTCCGGATATTCATCATAATCAACGTCATGTAAAAGTCCCGCCAAATACCACAAATCAACTTGTTCTTCTAATTTCTCGGCGTAAGCTCCCATCACAGTAGCAACCATTTTCGCGTGCAGAAGCTGATATTCATCTTTTACGTGAGATTCTAGGAATTTTTGTGCTTCCTCAATCGAGATCATTTGTGGTCTTCTTCGTACTTAACGGGTAATCCTAACATTCTTCTAATCTTTCTATTAAGCTTGCTAAGCGGATTCCGGCGGTCTTTAGCCAGTTCTCCAACAGCCGAGTCAAGCTCGTTTGATCCGGTAAAACCCACGCCTTCCAAATTCTTTGTTAATTTATCTACATAATTTTCATCTTTTGTGTCTAGTTTTTTCAT
>CAZMKN010000018.1:0-9752 GCA_964567095.1 uncultured Candidatus Saccharibacteria bacterium
CCGCCGCTGTTAGATCTGATAATCCAATAGTAGTGTAAAGAGTATCCAGATTAGAACCGTCTGTGGCGATGTCCCTGCCATCCACTGTACCTGTTACTGTAATGTTTCCTGAGATACTTGCCCCACCTGACTGCACTGTTAAAGAGTTAGCAATTGTAGTGTGTCCAACACTGTCAACATATGCTACCTTTGTAACTCCCGAACTATCATATACTACAAATTCTCTTGTTCCTGTGTTATCTCCCAATGTTATATTAACGTTCTGGCTTTCTACATTTAAATCACCACCTGATGTAACTGTTACATTTCCATCGGATTGGAATGCTAATGTGTCGGCAGTTTCCGCATCTATTGTTTCGCCGGATGCTAGTGTTAGTTTTCCTCCTGTGATATCTACATCTCCTTCTACTTCTAGATTTGCTACTTGAGTTCCGTCTTCGTTTGTCACAGTTACTGTCGTTGTTCCTACTGACGAGTTAGCATCTAGTGTGATATTTCCTGAGTATTCTACTTCTGGGGTTACTGCTTTAGCTATTGTCAGTTCGCCAGCTTCATTCACGTAATAAGAGGTTGATTGAAAGTATAGGTTTCCTGTTGGGTTAATTGTCAGTGTTCCTGTTCCGGCGATTGTTTGGTCGCCAACGAATGTCATATCTCCATCTATGCCAACTGTACCTATTACATCTAACTTGTAATCAGGGGAGGAGGTACCAATACCTAGTCTTTCTGTAGTGTCATTCCAGTAGAATTGGGTGTTGTTTTGGTCTAAGTATTCATCTGCTCCGATAAATGTCACCGATCCTTCTTTATAGCTTGTCGGCCCGATAATGGCACCTCCATATATGGTTCCGGTTACTTCTAGGTTTCCTTCTATGTACATGCTTTCTGATTCACCTGATACATAGGATGGGTCTTGTGATTTGTCTCCCAGGTGGACTTTTGTTCCAGGGGACTCGTTGCCAATACCGATACTCCCGGTGGAGTTTATGAATACATGCGTTGTGTTATTGGTCTCTAAAGCTAATCCGTAAGCGTCATTTGTTCCCAGTGTTGCGGTGGCTCCGAATGAGTTACCTGCGTTTAGGAATACATTGCCTCCTAGAGCGCTGTTAACTTCTGACCAGTGCGGAATACCGTCAGTGGATGTCAAAATGTATCCTTCTGTGCCAATGTTTACCTGAGCAAGCGTGTTGGCTGCGGAAGCGTAGATCATATCTCCTTTTGCATATGATGTTAGGTTAGTACCTCCGTACGATGTTGTTATAGGGGTTGCGCTCCATGTTCCTGTAGTGATAACGCCTAATTCCACAATTTCTGTAGTGTCAAGGTCTGTTATATCTCCTGCGATGATTTCTCCACCATCTAATATAAGTAGGGTACCGCTATCTCCTATCTCACCAACATCTGCTCCTCCAAGTTTGGCTATTGTAGTTTCGGAAAGCGTGCCCTCTACATCACCTGCTACTTCTAGGCTTTCCTGCAGTGTCTTTTTTGTAGTGTCATCAATTATTAAGAGATTATTAAGTCCTCCGGGAGTTGTAAGTGTAAGGTTTCCGGCTGTTACTGTCCCTGTTCCAGTGTCTATATTTTGGTTTTTAGTTTCTAGTCCTCCGCCAAGTACAGAAAGTGTATTAGCAGTTATGCCCCCTTCTACTGATAAGTCGTTTTTTATCGTGGTTGGCACGTTGATTTCCAGTTCAAAGTCGGGTTTTGTCACTCTTTTACCTAGTACCACGCCAAGGAATTGTTTGGTACTACTTTCGCTTTCTTTAGATTCGGCGATATTTGGATCATATTGGTGTCTATTTGGCGCGATTTTCGATGTTACTACTGCCAAAACCTGCTTTCCGCTTTCTGTTATTTGGTTTCTTGTGGCTTGGGGAGCCATTAAGAAAACTAGTCCGAGTACAGCGATTGATGAAATTATGGATATTCCGGCGAGTAAACCACTTACTCTTTTGTTTAGTCCATGCTTTAGTGCGAGGTTTTGACCGAATATGTTTTTTTCTGTGATGTGCTTGGGATCTTGAGGGGTTTTGACAATAATGGGCTGTTTTATTTGTTGAAATTCTTTGTTGAGATTTTTCTTATTTAGATTTAGAGTGGGGGACTGAGCTATTATTTTAGGAGTAGTTACTTTTTCAGGTTCTTTTGATTGTCTTTCTTCTTCAAGTTCTCTTTTAAGGTTTAAAACATCTTCTCTTAGGAATTTTCTATAGCCGTTATCTAGTCTTTTGGAAGTTATTTTGCCCTGTTCTTCGTAGCGTCTGAGTGTGGAGGCGGATACACCGATAAGTTTTGCGGCTTTAGTAACAGTTAATTCTAATGTTTTTCCTTGGACAGATTCGGGCATTTTTTAAACCTTTTCAAAGCCTTGTCAAAACCTGTTCATAAGAGGAATAACAAGGTTACATTTATAATAGGGAAGTGTGGGAATAGAGTCAAGTGTTTTCCACGATTTCTCCGTTATTTCCGTGGAATTTTACTACGTTTTAGGAATGGCCTCTAAGAGCATAAAGAGTACAATTTGAAGAAGGGCTGAAGAAAGATTGAAGAAAGGATAGACCTCGGCCAAGCTTTATCCTTTATCAAGCTCCATCCTTGAATTTCAGGACTGTCCTCAGATCTCAGATCAAGGACCAACCTTAGATCAAGAACCGCCTTGATATTCTCCAATCTGGGTGCGTCCAATATGTTTCTCAACTTATACAGTCAAATACGTGGGTATCTAGTATTTTGTTATTCCATACGAAGTGAGAAATTTAGTGCTAGCGGCGGCTGACAATAAAAAGTACAAATAAGCCCTCATAATAATGAGGGCTTATTTGATCCACTCGTAACCTTTATGCAGGTCTAAGCGGCATTGACAAACGTATTATAATTTGCATACTTCTTTTTGTCAAGCACGTACTTCTTGGTGGACCCAAGGAGAATCGAACTCCTAACGAGTGGATGTCAATGCCGCTCTGTGCACCAGCACTGGGCCCGGACCCAAATAATTTATAGCAAGGAATGTTGGAGAAACAAAGAGGCAAAAATCCAGTTAAACTAGAAATTATGTTGCTGGGAATTATCGGAGATTGTGAGAAATACCGTAAATGTAAGGAAACGAAACTTCCTGTTGTTCCAATTAGAATAGAAAACAAAAAGCCCCATCCTTGGGAGAACCCAGGACTGTCCTGACTTCTTCCCGATGTAAAAGCATCTTCAATTCTATGAGTCTCTATAAATTAGAGCAATCCTTTGGTGCTAGGCAAAACCCAGGACTGTCCTCAAACTAATCCTTGATCTAGAAAGTCTACCAACTATAAACAAAACCCTCTCACTTGCTGTTAGTAGAGCACATGGCAATCTTTTAAATGGGGACTGCCCTCTCCGAGAATTGTTCTCTCAAAGGACAAGCCTTGTTCAGTGAGAGCAAATATAATATACTTAGCGCATGCATCTGCCCATCTCTTTGAACAGCAAGTTAAATAGCATAAATACCAATGCTGAGGGTGCTGGGAGTGCCAGGAAAAGGAAATTCGAAGATCCTCCCTTTTTACGTTTACATACAGCCTCACTTTTACCTTTATCCTCACTATTACTTTCACTACCACTTATCGCTTTTACTATCACTACTATATTCACACTTTTCTTTATTTTGTGCCATACAGTCCTTCTCCCAGCCCTTCATCCATCCAAGGTCTTTGCCCAATCATCCAGAATTGCCGTAACCATCCCATTCGAAAGAGATACAACTTCAACCGGAGATCTTATTGTAATAGAAGAAGGGGAGTATACCTTTGCACAAAAAAGCTACCATGAAAATATGTATGGCGTAGTAGTGGAAGATCCGGCGATCTCTATGATAGACAAAACATTGGAAGAAAGTAATTCTGTAAAAGTAGTCTCATCCGGAGAGGCTTATGTAAAGGTAAGTTCAGTAAATGGCAACATAGAAATAGGTGATTTTTTAACCTCCTCATCAGTAAAAGGAGCCGCCGAAAAAGCAGATGTTAACGGGTATGTTTTAGGAACGGCCTTAGAAGCTTATTCCAGCGATGATCCTGAGGTATTAGGTACAGTTATGGCTCATTTGGATATTAAAACCGCATACGTTCCGAGCCGTTCTCAAAAAAACCTATTAAATTTCCTAAAAACTGGTGCCATGGCTCCGGTATTAAGCCCCTTAACCACCTTCCGCTATTTAATCTCCGCCATGGTAGTTATCGCTAGCTTTGTAGTGGGATTTTCATCCTTTGGAAAGATCTCAGGAAAAAGTGTAGAGGCTCTTGGCCGCAATCCTTTGGCAAGCCGCGACATTAAATCTGCCGTTGTTTTCAACTTTATTTTCACTTTTGGCATAATGATAATCGGCATAGTTCTTTCATATTTAGTTTTAGTACTATGATTTTAATAAAAGAAAGGTAAAATACTAACATGTCACTGCCCACACTAAAAATCTTTTTCCCCGGATATCTTTTATCCAATTACTTCATTCCTTTGGGCATTTTGGCATTCGCTATCCTATTTTTACTTTTCTTTGGCCTAAGTAGCTACTTTGTGAAACTGCTCTCCAAAGCTTCCTCATTAGAGGATAAAAAGGAGGAGGAGTATGATGACGCCTCGGAGGTATTAGAGGAGGCAAAACGACAATCCTTTGGAATTATTCAAGATGCTAACAGCAGGGCGGGGAAGATTTTAGGTGATGCCAATCTATTAGGGAAAGATATGTCATCTAAACTTGATACTAAAGCCCAAGAAGTGGCTGATGAGACGGAAGAGTTTCTGAGTGACTCCGCGGAAAACTTGCACAAAGTAAGTAGGAAGGTGTTATTAGAGGCTTCAAAGGAAAACATGGGATCTTTGAGAGAAATATCCGGCGATTTCAAAGAAGCTATGTCGAAAGAGCTCGTTTCCTTTCGCGAAAGCCTGAAAAACTCCCTTGAGGAGTCGCAGCGCAAGATTTCTGAGGAACTAAATCTCTACAAACAGGAAAGAAAAGATTCCTTGGATAGGGAAGTGCTGGAAGTAGTTCAAAGGGTGGCTAAGGCGATAATAGGAAAGTCGCTTAATGTTGAAGATAGCGGTGATTATGTTTTTAAAGTTCTTGAAGAGGCTAAAAAAGAAGGGATTTTTAAACAGCATGATTAGAGTAGCTAACCTAAACGAATTAGTAAAATATAAAGTAGATTTGGAACCATTTATCAGAGAAATTCAGGGTTTGCAGAAGGAGCTTTACGCTGCCAACACTTTCGCGAACACCTCTGGTAGAGGGCTTCTCATCCAGAGGTACTTGGAAAATAATGGAGCAGACACTACCAATATTTCCTCCTCCGAAACCGGTCTAAAGGGTTTGAAGGAAGACCTATTAAACTTAGAAACTCTTACCGTGAAGGTTTCCCGCTCAGATTTTTCTCCAAAGTTTTGGGAACAGCTCTTTAATTGGTTAGGAGAAAATGTGACAAACTGCCCATTCCTTTTAGATAGGGAGGTAGAACCCTCCATTTTGGGCGGTTTGGTTGTTCTTTGGAGAGGTATGTACTCGGATCTTTCGTTGAAAGCAAAATTAAGTGACTTTTTAGAAAAGGAATCGTCTTATGTACTTAGGTAAAGATTTTTCAACTTATTTAAGGGAGAATAATGAGGTCGGTTTTGTAGAGACAATGAATTCCTCCTTGGTGGGAATTTCCGGATTGCCCCAAGTTTTCATTGGGGAAGTAGTAATGTTTTCCGATAGTAGTTTGGGCTTAGTAATGTCTCTCGGTGAAAGCTTGGTTAGAGTTTTGCTTTTGGAAAAGGATCGCGATCTTCGAATAGGGGTAAAGGTTGCCCGCACGAAATTGCCCTTTCAAGTATACGTTTCAGATAGCTCTCTCGGAGGTGTTTTTGATTCGGCCGGAAAGCCGTTGTTTAAAGGGGATGCATCTAGCGATCCCCGTTCTGCACTTACTGCCGGATCTACCTTCGGTGCCTCTCCCTCCCCCCCAACACCCACCTCCGGCAATTTTGCTTCAGAAGAGTCTCGGTCATTGATGCATGTATTTAAGGCTGCCCCTGATTTTATGGACCACGAAAAGATATCCGCACCCTTAATCACAGGCGTTTCGATCGTTGATTTAATGGTTCCTTTAGGGAAGGGACAGAGAGAGCTAGTTTTGGGTGATAAAAAGTCCGGAAAGACTGAGTTTTTAAAGCAAACTATGGCGTCTCAAATTAAAGAAGGTTCCGTTTGTATTTATGCGGGTATAGGAAAAAATCGAGAGGCCATTTTAGATGTTTTGAACTTTAGTAAGAAAGCCCATTTGGGTAAATCCTTTATACTGATTGGCAGTTCTTCTTCGGATTCTCCCGGAAAAGTTTATTTGACACCTTACACAGCTATGGCTTTTGCCGAGTATTTTAGAGATAAAGGTCGCGACGTTCTACTTGTTTTGGATGACATGTCCTCACACGCTAAGTATTATCGCGAATTGTCATTAATAGGAGGTAGTTTTCCTGGTAGAGAATCTTATCCTGGAGACATGTTTTTTGCTCACTCCGGACTATTTGAACGTGCCGGTAATTTTAAAGTTGGAGATGTAGCAAATTCCATAACTTGTCTTCCGGTGGCAGAGACTGTCGAAGGAGATATTTCAGGATATATACAGACCAATTTGATGTCAATGACTGACGGGCATATCTTTTTCGATTCCTCTATGTTTGATCAGGGGAAGCGTCCCGCTGTTAATACTTTTTTATCTGTAACGCGTGTTGGGAGACAAGTACAATCGATGTTGCACCAAAGCCTTCATCGGGAGCTATCCGGGTTTTTGAGTTTGTTAAGAAAGCATGAGCGCTTTGTTCACTTTGGAGCGGAATTGAGCGAGGGGATAAGGGAAAGTTTAGAGACCGGCAAGAAAGTTACGGCTTTCTTTAATCAGCCCCCGCAACGAATATATCCACTAAACGTCCAGTATTTTTTATTTGCGCTGGTTTGGGGAGGGTTGCTCGCAGAAAAGCAGACAGCTAATTTTGAATTCCTAGCCAAGAAATTATCGGATATGTATGAAAAAGACTCAGATTTTAGACAGTACGTAGATAAACTTATAGGAGAGAGCCCGGACTTCAATGCTCTTTTATCTAATGTAACAGGTAAAAGTGACACAATCAAAGATTTAATAGGTATAAATATATGATAAACGTCGATAGAAGAATAGAACAATTAGACATATTCAAGACAGTGGCTCAAACATACCAAGAGGTAGCAGCGCTCAGAATGAGAAAGGTAAAAGATTATGTTTTACGAAATAGAGAGTTTCTGCACGGTGTTTCCTCAATTTTTGCTAGAGTAAAACTGTCATACGACGACACCATTAAAAAACTATTAGAGTCTCAAGGAGTTACGGAGGAGGAAGATCAGTCGAGATATATAAACAAAATGAATTTTACAAAGAAAAATGGAAAGACTGTTTTGGTTTTTGCTTCGGCAAATACAGGACTGTATGGTGATATTATTCTTAAAGTTTTCGAATATTTCGCAAAATATATAGATAGTACCGTTGACCTAGCGATTTTAGGCAAGTTAGGAAAACTGTGGTTTCCCCAAAGATTCCCCAAGAGAAATTTTCAGTACTACGATTTATCGGATGGTGATCCCGATCCGGAAGAAGTCTCGAAAATTATGGAGGACCTAAGTGTTTATGAAAATGTCATATTATTTCATGGAAAATTTAAGGATGTTTTGGAACAAGTTCCGCAACAATCGGGTATATCCGGAGATGCTGTAACAATGGAAACCCTTCAAGATATGCGCCAAATTCGCTGTATTTTCGAGCCTTCTTTAGAGGAGGTTTTTGAGTTTTTTGAAAAAGAAATCAAGTCTTCTCTTTTTGAGCACGCTTTATATGAGTCAGCTCTGAGTAAATACACCTCCAGGATGGTGAGTTTGGACATGGCTGCGAGTAACGCCTTACACAACTTGAAAAAACTGAAATTGGAGAGGTCCTTGTTGAAGCATCGGAAAGCTAATAAAGATAAAAATACAGTTTTGGCAGGAGTATTGTATGGTTGCTAATATAGCGGAGGAAAGAGGAAAAGATATGCCGGAAAGTTCTGAGAAAAATCTTAATTTTGAAAAAGATCTTGATCTTACAAAAACCGGAACGATAGTTTCAATAAGTCGGGAGGTAGTAGAGGTTGAGTTTCTAAGTGATTACAAGCCGGGAATTGATGAGCTTTTGGTTTTGAAATCAAATCCCGAGGCTAAATTATTAGTTTTCGACTCTTCGAGTAAAAACCGTTTGTACTGTTTGGCTTTGTCTGATCTGCAAAGTTATTTTAGAGGGGCTTCTGTAGTGTGTACTGAGGGCTCAATTGAAATACCGGTGGGAAATGCCGTTTTAGGTAGGGTTATGAACGGCCTGGGTGTTGCACGAGATGCCAAAGGCCCCATTGATACGGGAGAGCACGTCAGAATATATGGAAAAACGCCGGATTATGAAAAGATATCCGGTAGCCACACTTTATTGGAAACAGGTATTAAAGTTTTGGATTTATTCGCGCCTTTGATTAGTGAAGGTAAAATAGGTTTATTTGGCGGTGCCGGAGTAGGAAAGACTGTCCTATTGACTGAAATATTACATAATATACTGAATAAGAATAAGGAAAATACCGTGTCCGTGTTTGCCGGAGTTGGTGAAAGAACACGAGAAGGACAGGAATTATATGCAGAGTTGGGAGAAACTGGTGTATTGGATAGCACGGCGCTCGTATATGGGACAATGGGTGAAAGTTCCTCTATGAGATTTTTGGCGGCTCATGCTGGAGTTGCTCTGGCCGAATATTTTAGGGACGTACAGCGGAAAAATGTTCTGTTTTTTGTGGATAATATGTTCAGATTCGCGCAGGCAGGCAATGAAATTTCTTTATTAATGAAGTCCATCCCTTCACAGGATGGTTATCAGCCTGACCTTACCTCCCAATTGGCTAACTTACATGAACGTCTAATTTCGACTCAAGAGGCGCATGTAACAAGTATAGAGGCGATTTATGTTCCGGCGGACGATATTTTGGATAGCGCTGTTCAGGCCGTTTTCAGGTACCTGGATTCGGAGATAGTGTTGTCTAGAGATATTTATCAAGAGGGCCGTTTTCCGGCTGTGGATATTTTAGCATCCGATTCTAGCGCTTTGAGCCCAGGAACGGTTACAACTCTTCATTATAAGATAGCGCTACAGGCGAGAAGTTTATTAAAGGATGCTGAGTCCTTGGAAAGAATAGTATCTTTAGTAGGGGAGTCAGAGTTGAGTGAGGAGGATCGTACTAAGTACCAGCGGGCACAAAAGGTGAAAAACTATATGACGCAGAATTTCTATGTTACGTCCAAGCAAGTTGGCAAGGAGGGTGTCTATGTTCCTTCAGAGACTACCGTTTCGGATATGAAAGATATACTGGAAGGTCGACACGACACTGTTTCCGCCGATAAATTTTTATATATAGCCGGTTTGGATACTCTTCCTAAGGAATGATAAAGTGCCTAATACTACTGCAGGTACTGGGAAACCGCAAAGTGAGACTTTAAAAGTAACTATTCGGGATAGGCGTAGTGTAATGTTCAGCGGGTCTGTTAAGTCCTTGAGCTCGATAAATTCCGTTGGAGAATTCGATGTTTTACCAGAGCACGCAAATTTTGTTTCTTTAATAAAGGATAAAGTGATTCTCAATAAAGATTCTTCCAACGAGAAGATTTTTGAGCTAGATGTTGGTTTAGTTAATGTTGATGAGGTGGG
>CAZMKN010000019.1:0-4896 GCA_964567095.1 uncultured Candidatus Saccharibacteria bacterium
TTATAGGTTTTTAGGAATATAAAAGCCGTTAAAAACAAAGTCCCAAAAAAATACCCGCCAATTACATCCTTCACGGAATGAAAACCTAAGTAGACTCTTGATGGGCCTACCAAAAGAATAAAAATACAACATACTAACCGAATTAGCCAAATAAATAAATTCGCGTTCTGCGAATTACTGTATGTCAGATATAAAAGATATCCGAAGAGTACGGTATAAATAACTGTGTGAGAGCTTGGAAACCCATAAACGTCGGCAGGAAAACGTAATTTTAAATTTGGCGCATTTTCTGGGCGTTGCGTTTTAAACGAAGCTTTCAACAACACGGAATATAAGTAACTGATCGGTGTTAAAAGTAAGAACAGGGCGTCGTTAATCCTGCCTTTGAATATAAGGTAAGTTCCGGCGGACAATATAAGAACCAAAAAGAGCGGAATACTTGATCCCGGAAAACTAACTATCAACATTATTTCTTTCATCGTGGCAACTTGCATTTTAATACCCTTGTGCTTGAATTTCCTCCAGACTTCCCTTTGGCATGCTGTAAATTTTCGCGACTGATTTACCGTTTTTATAGAAACTTAAAATCTCTTGATAGTTTTTTGCCCAGTAATTCGCTTTTTCATAAATTATGTTATTTGTGAAGCTCTGAGGGTTTTTTATGTAGATGAAGTAGCCGGCCTCTTTTGTATCTTTCTCAAGGCTAATGTGATATCTTGCTATGCTTTTTCTCTCGTTTGTTGAGTAGTATCCGTTGTTTTCAGAATATTCGATAAAATCTCCTATTTCATTCCAATGTCTGTAATAAGGGAAACCGAACATACTTAAATGGAAGGCGGGTGTTGGCTGTGTGAGTTCCCAGGCTAGGAATTTCTCACTTTCCCAAGGATATTCCGTTTGGTGCTCTACGAAAATTTGGTTCGATTGCAAAAATATAAATGAAAATATAATCATTGTTCCAAGCCAAAATAAGAACTTGGCAAAGGCAAATTTACCTAGAACTTTAACGAAATATTTGTAAATAAAATCGATTCCCAACCCCAAAACTAGAAAGGTGCTTATCAAATAAGTGTAGACATGCGTTCCGGGAATATCTACGAAAACCTCGAGGAAAATAAACGGCACAATAAACCAAAACCCTATGCCAATATATAAAAGCGTTTCCTCAAAGTTTTTTTGTTTAACATAGTTAATTACTTTTAAAAAAATACTCGCGGTTCCTAGGACAACTAGTATCGAATAAATATGAATAACATATATTGGTTGATAAACCGTGAAAAGGTATTTTGAGCTCGAGATCTTTCCCCCGGTACTCGTAATCCTCCCCTGCCAATAACTTAGAGTAGATTTAGAAATTTCTAGAACAAACGGTATATAAAAAGAGGCTAGAAGGAGGGCGGAGATTAATCCGGGTAATGAAAAAAACCTTAAGAATTCCTTAATAGTTTTAATGTTGTAAGTTTTTACCCACTTATAAATTGTGTAAAAGACGAATGGAGCAATAAAGATTCCGTCGTAGTGTGAAAGGCATGAAAGTGCCCACGAAATAAACCCAAGATAAAGTCCTTTAATTTTCCAACCTTCTTTTTTAGACGACAGCGTAAAAAAGTACAAAGATAGCACCATAAAGAAAATCACAAATGCCTGGTACTGAATTATTCGCGAGAAGGCTACGAAGAATCCATTTGTTGCAAGAAAAAATGCCCCAAAAAAGGCGGCCCTTTTGGAAAAGTGCATCTCTACGAGTCTATAAAAAAAGTAAACCGTCAAAATTCCTGCGATGGCAAAGGGCAGCCTCATAAAAAACCTACTAGAGTACGTTGGGTCGAAAATTTTTAGGATAAATGTCACGAGAAATTGAATCGGCCCTTTTCGTTGTGTTAGTAGGAAATTCGATATGGGTTGAGTAGGATCTGGAAGAAAAAGAGCCTTAATCTCATCCCCCTGATAGTCAGAGTAACCCAAGCCTATTAATCGTAACCAAAGTGTTGCAAAGCCCAACAATATAGGCAGAATATTTCCTTTTACAGTGCTAAAAACTTTTTTCATTTAGTCCTTTAAATAATATAAAGATAATTTGTCCATTGCCCGTGTTATACCGATAAAAGATTTCTTCGCTTCTTCAAAATTTTCATTTTTTAAAGGATTCCTACCCACTATATATACTTTAGCAAATTCCAAGCCTTTGCAGTTTTCAAATTCGGTTAGGTAGATATTCCGCGGTTTATAGTCAATTCTCTTATTACCGGTCAAAATAACTTTTCGATCTCTATCTATAGGAAGTTCTTCTAAAACCTCGGTCATTAAGTTTAGGTACTTTTTATCATAACAAATTATCCCGACACTCTTTTTTAGATCCTCAAGATCTTGTTTTAGCTCGAGCCTTATTTGGTTAGTTAGCTCTTTCATATTTTCCGACTCGAAAATCTTGGGTTCTTCCCCCTTTCTATTTATTGATTTGGGAAGATAGTTGTCGGTAAACGGCTCTAGTATTTTATTTGCGAGGACTATTATGGGTTTTGTACTCCTATAGTTTGTATCTAACCTAAACTCTTTAGCGTCTGTTATTTGAAGAACTTTTTTTAGTTCCTCCCAGTTTTGCAATCCCGAAGTTGTATAACTTTGATTTAAGTCTCCTAGAACACAAAATCTCTTATGAAGTACGAATTGATCCAAAACAGCGTATTCTAGAGGACTGAAATCTTGCCCCTCATCCACAACACAATATTGATATCTTTGTGTTTTGCTAAACCCTATTATTTTTGCGTAATGGTAGATATAGAAAAGCGTAGAGGCATAGTCTAGTTTAGTTTTAGGGTTGATTTCGGACTCTTTTATTAAATTTCTGAATGTTTTACCTCTCAAGTCCTCAGTTAGCTCCCTCAACTTTTTTAGAATTTTTTTCAGTGAGTCAATATTTAGATTGTAAAGCCAAGTTCTTGTGGAATTTGGCCTTTCTTTGAGCAACTCCGTTTGGGATCCCAGTTCTTCTGTAAGCTCCTTTATTACATACTTTATATTTTCGTAAGGAGTGATATCCGGATCATATGTATAGCCTCCATAAGCTTTTAAAGTCCCCTCAAAAACCGCGTCTAGTTTTTTGGCATAATCTCTCTCAACCTTCTCTATTTTATCTCTAGCTTTTTCAAGGGCCCCCAATGACATAATCTCTTCTTTGGCCACCAACGAAAAATCGGTCTTGATTTTTACGTTTTCTCTGAACACAAAATTATAGATTAGCTCGCCCAAAGTTTTGTAGTTTATGTCGAAAATTCCAAGCTTCGGAAATAGTGTGGCTAAGTAACTTACTAGAACTTGTTTTTTTGCAATTAAAATGGATTTAGTGGGGTTGATTAATTTGGGGTAATTGAAAAATATATGTGAAAGCTTGTGGATTGCGACTGTACTTTTTCCACTTCCGACACATCCCTGAACTATACAGGGCGATCTTGGATCTTCTTCAATAATGTCCAATTGCGATTCCTGAATTGTTTCTACAATATCTTCGAGAACGCCTCCAGTCCTTCCCTCTATTTTTTCCGCTATTATTTCATTTTCATCAAGGTGTATATCGTTGTTGTAGTATTTATTTAACGCCCCTTCCGATATATCAAAAGTCCTTTTTAAAGTCAGATCTCTTATCTTTGTTCCTTCTGGAGTTTCATATTTTACGTTCTTTTGTGGGTACCTGAAGTGGTAGTAAACTGAGCCAATTTTTGATCTCCAGTCTGTAATTAACGGTTCATCCATATCTTTATCTGAATATCCAAATTTGCCTATGTAAATTTTCTTGGCAGTGCCCTCAGACTTGTTTTTTAGATCTATACGGGCGAAGTAAGGAGCGTCTAGGGATTGACTAAGTTCTTCGATTCTCTTGAATTTATCCTTTAGGTTAAAGGCCTGGTGTTTTTCATGTATTTGCTCAAGATACATAAAAAAATCTAAAGCATCCGTTTCCCGATTCTTACGAAGTTCTTCTAACTTGTGAACTGTTTCTCTGCCCAAAGACCCAACACTCTTCTCCATTTGGCCTTTTGCTCGCTTGAGAACTTTTACTGCGCTATTTAAGCGCTTCTCTTCTTTTCGTAATTCCAGATCTTCCATAACGTTGGCTTTGTATTTTACCTTATTTTTTATCCAATGAGTAATTTTCCTTTGCTACAAGGACCACATACTCTCCTTTTTCTTTCGTCTCTTCAGGATTCTTAATGAAGTTTTCGAGTGGCGCAGTTCTTACTTCTTCATACATTTTAGTTAAGTCTTTTGCCAAGCAGACAGTTCTGTTGCCCAACTCTTGATATATTTCATTGAGGAGTTCTCGCACTCTGTAGGGTGACTCGTAAATTACTATAGTGGTAGGAAGTTTCCCGAACTCTTGTAGAATCGATTTTCTTTGATTTAGCTTTTTTGGTAAAAATCCTATAAATGAGAAATTATCTGTAGGTAAACCACTTACTGAGAGAGCCGCTATAACTGCAGAAGGTCCCGGAATAGAAATTATTGGCACGCGATTTTTCTTTAGCTCTTGAACAAGTTTAAAACCAGGGTCTGAAATTAGGGGGGTCCCACTATCGCTGACAAGGCATAAATTCTTGCCGGATTTCAACAGATCTTTTATATGAGATATTACTTTTTTGTGGTTCTGATCCCTGTAGGAAATTTGTGTAGTTTTTATGTCCCACTTGCTTAAAATCTTTGCGGTTTCCCTTGTATCTTCAGATAAGATTAAGTCCACGTTCTTTAGTACTTCTAAGGCTCTCAGAGTAATATCCTGAAGATTTCCTATAGGTGTAGAAACAACATATAGTTTTGACACGAGTACAATTCTACCATGAAATTAGACTTTACACCCTATTTAAGGCTTGTTCGTCTTTTAGTTACAGGATGCATCGGATG
>CAZMKN010000019.1:4996-9565 GCA_964567095.1 uncultured Candidatus Saccharibacteria bacterium
CCATAGGGGCAAAAACTCATGACAAAAAGCTCCACCACGGGTTTCTCGGTTTTATTTGATACTATAGCCGAGGGAGTTTGGGCGGTGTCTGAAGTTGAAACTTCTTGCGCAGATAAAACACTTTCTGTTGTTTGCTCCTTTTTTAAAGCCTTTAACCAAAAATTACCAAAGTAAATTAAGGACGCTAATATTAAAAAAGATACAAGGGCGATCTGAAAATATTCATTTTCTTTTTTATTAGTTGGATTTTTTGAGGCCATTACTTCAGCTTTTTAACTTCTGTGAACCAAGAATGCCTTTTTAGCATAGGATTATATTTCTTTAGCCTTAGCTTTTCACTAGTATTTACTCTATTTTTTTGAGTTATATATATGCGAGCTCCGGTTTCCTCACACTCAAGACCCATTAATACCCTATTTCCTTTTTTTGTTGCCATAACTTAGACATTCTATTAAAAAAAGAGGCCAAAGGCAAGTATTAGGGAGCAGAACCCTCAGAGAACCATCCAGTAATTATGCTAAAATGTCTCTATGACGGCTACGAAAAAGTATTACCCTAAGGAAATAGAAGGCGCTTGGGCTAAAAAGTGGTATGAGAACAATCTTTATGAAGCTATAGATTTTTCTGATAGACCGAAGAAATACATTCTCGCAGAATTTCCATACCCGTCTGGAAAGGCTTTACATGCGGGTCACATGATGCGTTACACAGTACCCGATGTCTATGCCAGATTTTTGAGAATGAGTGGTTACAATGTTTTATTCCCGATGGGGTGGGACGCTTTCGGGCTTCCAGCGGAAAACTATGCCGTAGAAACAGGAATACATCCTGCGGAAACGACTAAAGAGGCTATAAAAAACTATAAAATTTCCTTCAAAAAAATGGGTTACGGGATTGATTGGACTAGGGAGATTAACACAACAGATCCTACTTACTATAAATGGACTCAGTGGCTCTTTCTAAAATTTTGGGAGGAGGGATTAGCCGAGTTAAGGGAAATGCCTATTTGGTGGTGTGAAAAGTTGAGAACAGTTCTTTCGGATGAGGAGGTTCTAACAGACAAAGAAGAAAATAAAATTTCTGAACGTGGAGAGCATCCTGTAGAAAAGAGAATGTTAAAACAGTGGGTACTAAAAATCACGAAATATGCTGACAAGTTAATTGATGGTTTAGAAGAGACAGATTTTCCCGAGGCTATAAAGAAAGCCCAAATCAATTGGATAGGCAGGAAAGAAGGAGCTTCAGTAGAGTTTGAAATTGAAAACCATAGTGTCGAAGTTTTTACAACGCGCCCCGATACACTTTTTGGAGCTACTTTCTTGGTTTTGGCCCCAGAACATCCGTTGGTAAAAACGCTAACAGATGTTTCAAAAAACAAAAAAGAGATAAAAGAATACTTAAGAAAAGCATCCAACAAATCTGATTTGGAAAAACAGTCGCAAGAAGAAAAAACAGGTGTTCAATTTGAAGGGATAGTAGCTAAGAGTCCGTTTACTGATATAGAAAGAGAAATCCCAGTTTTTGTAGCAGATTATGTCTTAACTGACTACGGCACGGGGGCGGTTATGGGTGTTCCGGCGCACGATCAAAGAGACTTTGATTTTGCAAAAAAATATGACCTGGAGATTATCCAAGTAATTAAACCAAAAGACGGGATGATTGCCAAACCATTGAAAGAAGCTTATGAAGAAAAAGGTGTCCTAATTAACTCAGGCAAATTCAATAACTTGGGGAGCGACGAAGCATCTGAAGAGATAATCAAGGAGTTGGGGTTTAAAAATAAGGGTAAAAAGGAAACAACCTACAAACTAAGAGATTGGATTTTTTCAAGGCAACGTTATTGGGGCGAACCCATTCCATTAATTCATACGGAGAACGGAAAAATAGAGCCGATTTGTGCAACATCGGACGCAAAAGGAGTTTCAGAAAACTTGCCATTAAAGCTTCCGGAAGTTCCCGAGTATAAGCCGTCTGCAGATGGCACTTCCCCATTATCGAGAAATAAAGAGTGGGTACAAACAACCGATAAAAATGGAAACTCCGCGAAGAGGGAAACAAACACAATGCCAAATTGGGCAGGGTCCTGTTGGTATTACATAAGATACATAGATCCTAAAAACAGTGAAGCTTTTGCAGACTACGAAAAAATGAAATATTGGTTGCCAGTCGATAATTACTTTGGCGGTGCGGAACATACGACAATGCATCTCCTGTACTCCAGATTTTGGCACAAATTCTTTTATGATCAAAAACTAGTTCCCACGAGGGAACCGTACAAATGGCGAATGAATGGCGGACTACTTCTAGGTTTAGACGGTACAAAAATGTCGAAATCCAAAGGAAACGTTATGTCCCCAATGAATATAGTGGAAAAATATGGGGCAGATGCCCTAAGAGCTTTTATTTGCTTTATTGGACCTTATACAGACACATACCCTTGGAACGACAACGGAATTAAAGCAACTTATAGATTGGCTACCACTATTTATGGTCTACAAGATAAAGTAACTAAAGAACCTAAGGACAGCATTTCAGAAAAGCTAAACAAAAAGTATAACCGCTTTACAAAAAATGTAACCGAAATGATTCAGAACCTGAAAATGAACACCGCTATTAGTGAAATAATGATATTTGTAAGCGAACTTAGAAAGGTTGAGGAAATAGATCTTGAGATTTGGAAAGGTTTCTTAAAGATTATCGCGCCTTTTATGCCTTTCCTAGCAGAAGATCTGTGGCAAAAATTAGGTGGCTATACAAAATGGGATAACGAGACAAGCATACATTTGCAAAAGTGGCCGGAGTTCAATGAAGAGCTTGCTAAAAAAGAAGGGTTTTCCATCGGGATTCAGATTAATGGAAAAATTAGGGATGAGATATATCTGAAGAGAAATGCGTCAGAAATCGAAGCCAAAAAAGCGGTTTTGGAAAAAGAAAAAGTGCAAAAATACTTAGAAGGTATGGAGATTCAACGTTTTATTTACGTACCAAATAAAATTGTCAGTATACTTACTAAATAGCGTATATGAGGTACTGAAAAAGATAGTATTATAAACCTAGCTAAGTATTTAAGGAAAAAATTAAGTTATACAATAAAAGTAACTAAGTTCACAAACCATCGAAATACAAAAAATGATACCTCTTGCCCAAAAAATAAAAAACCTTTTAAATTTCCGGAAAATTAAGATTGAAGAGTCCTCCGCGCTTTATGCTAGCAATTCTCTATATAATTTAGCTCTTTCGCTTATAGGTATCTACATCCCTATATATTTATTTAACGTAACCGCCGGTAACAAAATTTTCCATTCTCATTATGTGTTGAATGGAATCATCTGGATTTGTCTATATTCTGCTCTGATATCTGTCTTTTTAGTTTTAACGACAGTCCTTTTTGAGGAAAAACTATTCTCTAAATTAAAACTCAAAAAAAGTTTATTTTTCGGGGTAGTCCTATTGATAGTCCACTTGTTTTTGCTAATGCTGGCTGAAAGAAATTTCTATTTGATTATTGTTGCCGCTATGGTAGGCGGCGTAGAAGCAACTCTCTATTGGATTCCTTACCATATATTTTTTGTAAAAAGAGCTGATGATGGGGATAGTAAGTATGGTACGGAAGTAGGAAAAAGGGGTTTCTACGGCGGTTTGGTGGCTTCCCTGGGGCCTTTGCTGGGAGGTTTAATCATTACCCAACTCGGTTTTTCGTTTTTGTATGGATTGGCCATCATCATTTTACTTGCGTCTTCGTTACCAATCTTATTGTATGTAACAGAAGGCCCTCATAGGGAGCATAAAATAAAGGATGTATTTAAAAATTTCCTATTTAACAAACAGTATCTGATAACAAACGTGGCCTTTTTCGGAAAAGTCGGATCAGACGTTATTTCGGGTATCTTTTGGTCCTTGGTACTTTACTTTGGCTTGAAGAGTTTTGTGGAAATAGGAACGCTAAATACATTGTCCGGAATTTTTGCAACATCACTTTTACTGGTTGTTGGTAGAAATTTGGACTTAAAGGGAAGTATGAAAATACACTCGGTAGGAGTTTTAATAAATTCTGTCCTGGGTGTAACACGCTCGTTTATTGTCAAGCCCTCACACCTGTATCTGAATAATATAGGAACAACGATAAATTCTCCGGCTTATAACACTCCTTTTATGACAAAAGTTTATGAGAAGGCATCAAAATCTGGAAGTATTTCAGACTTCTTGGTTTACCGGGAGTTAATTATACACGCCTCTAGAGCCGCGATACTAGGTTTGGTGTGCGTTTGTATTTTACTGACGGGTACATGGAGATGGGTGTTTCTTGTTGCGGCGGCGGGATCCGCAATTTCTCTTTTAATAGAAAAATAGGTTGACAAAATCCTTTACTTCTTTTGCAATATTGGCTATTCGACTATCTTTGTTTAGAAGTGCCTTTATTTGTAGGCGCATTTTTTTGTCTAGTGGCCCAGCGTTTTCTTGATATTTCCTTGTTATCTCAGATATTTCAGCTATCCAGCAGCCAATTCTTTCCATATCATTTTCTTTTAATCCCAATGATGTTACTGCTGGCGTTCCTAACCTTATTCC
>CAZMKN010000020.1:0-5774 GCA_964567095.1 uncultured Candidatus Saccharibacteria bacterium
GTTCCCTTGGTTTTGGTTATTCTTGGCGGGATTAATTGTCGGCTTTGTAATCGCTCAAGCAAGAAAAAAAGATAAAAATGCGTATCCCCTCGACTAGTGGAATCAAAAAAGCTCTTCTTCTTATTCTGCTTATTGGAGTAGCACTCGCTCTAATCCAATACTACCCGGTAATAAAGTCTGAGGCCGAATATTTAATCCGCACAGTTAGGGGACAGAGACAACAAAAAGTAGCGCTAACAACTCCCAAAACAACAGATAAAGAGAAAGAAAAAGCGAAAACTATCGTACCGGTAGATAAAGAATTCGGCATAGTAATCCCAAAAATTGGTGTAAATATGGCAATAATTCCGCAAATAGATCCGTTTGACCCCAAAAAATACCAAAAAGCCCTAATCAAAGGAATAGCCCATGTAAAAGATACAACATTACCCGGCTCAGAAGGCAATACAGTGCTTTTCGCACACTCTTCCGATAACTTTTACAACGCCAATCGATATAATGCCGTTTTTTATCTTCTCAGCAAGCTTGTAACGGGCGATGATGTAGTTGTGGCATATGAAAACACGCTCTATCGATATAAAGTAACAGAAAAATCCATTGTAGAGCCCGGCGATATTAAGTACATGGAACGCTCAACAGAGAGTAAAGTAACCTTAATAACTTGCTGGCCCCCCGGAACAACCATAAAAAGACTTATTGTAGTAGCAAAACCTTAGAAAATAAGTGATAGTGTTTTGCGTGCAAATAATATTCCTGTGATAGTATAATAAATCCAGTGACAAAAAAATCTGCCTACATAAAAACCCTAATAATAACATCCGCGATTTTTGTCGAAAGCTTCTTCTTAACTAAGGCCTTTATAAGTTATTTTGAAACCGAAGGATACTTTTCGTTAAATCCCACTTCGTTATCTACAATATGTTTGCTTATGCTGGCGCTGACTTACACCGTGAGCATTTCTTCTCCCGCCTGGAATGAGTGGAGTCAGTTTGCAATCGTGCCCCTTCCCATAACTATCGGAGTGTATCTAAATTTATTTAAGCTTGAACCAACAAATGCCCTGGTTTTTTCAGCAGTTTTATTTTTGGTCCTAAGCTTTTTCATAGAAAAGTCGATTAACCTGGAGCAAATGCTTGCGAAAAACATCCCTTCGGTATTCTTAAGGCCCGCTATAAAAGGGTTGTTGCTGGGAATTTCCATAGTTGCCGCTTGTATTGTGATCTTAAATCCACGAGATAGTGCTCAAGAAATTACAGATACAGTTGAACAAGCTACTACTAACAAGGTAACGGAAATTTTACGAAATAAATTAGGTGGGCAAAACTCCAGTATCTCCGGACTTCTTGACTACACATCCTTGGAGCAAAACATAGGGGATGAGATCACACTACAAGTGAAAAAAGCGATAGAACCTTACAAGCAGATAATTAATGTTTTGATGGCAGTCTTTGTTTTCTTGGCAATGCAGGGTATCAACACGATAATCTACTTGATATATTCCATTACTGTTGGTGTGGTATTTTTTGCCGCTGAAAAAACCGGACTTATGAGAAAAGAAAGCACTCAAATTGACAAAGAAACTCTAAAATTCTGAGAAGAACAGGACAGTCCTGCGAAAAATGCTACCTTTAACCACCCGTAAAGCAAAAGTTGGAAAAAACGGCGAGGACAGTCCTAGGAAAAAACTACTAAAAGCCACAACAACAGCTATAAGTGTGGGAGTCGGCAGGACTGTCCTGGGTATTTAATAAAACCCCATTTTAGATTAGAATAGAAGGAGAAATTAATATGAACAAACAAAAAGATCTAGAAGCATTAAGACATTCTGCTGAACATGTGCTGCACACAGCAATGCAAAAGCTGTATCCGAATTTAAGAAAAGTTATGGGACCTCCAATCGAAACTGGATTTTACATGGATTTTGACTTAGAAAGACAAAGTATCTCGCCGGATGATTTTCCAAAAATCGAAGCGGAAATGCAAAAAATTATTGACGCCCGACTCCCCGTAACAGGAAAGGAAATCACGATAAAAGATGCTGCCGAATTATTCGCAGATAACCAATATAAACTAAACACAATTAAGGAAATCGAGAAAGCGGGAGAAAATCCAGAAATTTATGAAATCGGGACTCCAAAAGATGAGTATTACGATATAGACCTCTGCAAAGGGCCTCATGTAAAAAACACCAAAGAAATAAAAGCATTTAAACTTTTAAGTGTGGCCGGAGCCTATTACAAAGGGGATGAGAACAACAAAATGCTACAGAGAATTTATGGAACAGCATTTCCAACATCCAAGGAATTAAAAGAACATCTGAAAAATCTGGAAGAAGCGGAAAAGTATAATCACAGAAAACTAGGTAAGCAGTTAGGCCTTTTTGCAATAATTCCGGAAATAGGTAAAGGGCTTCCTGTGTGGCTACCGAACGGATATGCAATAAGAAGAGAACTTGAGGATTATATGCTTAAGCTAGAGCGAAAACATGGTTACAAACACATACTAACGCCACACATTAGCAAGGAAATACTATTTAAAACTTCCGGCCACTTAGATTTTTACAAAGATTCAATGTATGCTCCAATGCAAATCGAGGATGAATCCTACTACCTTAAACCAATGAACTGTCCGGCAGGAATGATGGTTTATAAACTTGGAATTAAGAGCTACAGGAATTTACCCATTAAAATGGGGGAATTCGGAACCGTTTACCGTTATGAGAAATCGGGGGAATTACACGGGCTTCAAAGAGTTAGGGGATTTACTCAAAACGATGCTCATATTTTCTGCACTCCGAAACAGTTACAAAAAGAGTTGGAAAAAGTGATTGACTTGTTGCACACATTTTACAAAGACGTCGGATTTGAAAAATACAAATTTAGGTTATCCTTATCGGATCCGAAAGCAGAAAAATATACGTTTTGTGGAAGTAGGGAAGGGTGGAAACAGGCAGAAAAAGAATTGGAGTCAGTATTACAAAAACGTGGATTAGAATACGAAAGAGCGGTTGGTAAGGCTGTTTTCTACGGTCCAAAAATAGATGTACAGGCGATCAACGTCTACGGAAAAGAAGACAGTATTTCAACAATTCAAATAGACTTCAATCTTCCTGAAAGATTCGGTATCTACTATATTGATGAAAAGGGTAACAAAGCACATCCGTTTGTAATACATAGAGCGTTAATAGGATCGTTTGAACGATTTTTTGCATTCCTTATAGAACACTACAAAGGGGCCTTTCCAGTCTGGTTGGCACCTATCCAAGCACAAGTAATTCCGGTAAGTGACAAAAACAACGAGTATGCTCTGGAAATTGCAAAAAAACTAATGGAAAAAGACCTTAGGGTAGAAGCTGATATATCTGATAACACAATGCAGGCAAAAATTAGAGAGGCACAGATGCAAAAAATCCCTTACATGCTTATAGTGGGGGATAAGGAAGAAAAAAATCAATCGGTAAGTGTGAGACTTAGATCGGGAGAAAATAAGGGATCACTACCAATAAAGGAATTCACCGATATAATAATTCAGAAATATTTGACCAAAGACTTACAACTATGGTAAATTAACCAACGTTTTGGAGGTAAAAAAAACTATATCTAAGTACTATAAACTAAACCATAAAATAGATGCTGATAAACTTCGAGTAATAGTCGGAAACGGGGAAAATTTAGGAGTAATAAGCAAGAAAGAGGCTCTAGAGGAAGCCATGAAAAGGAACATGGACTTGGTACTAATATCTAAGGATGCAAATCCTCCTGTCGCAAAGATATTGGACTTCAAGAAATTCCTGTACGAACAGAGTAAAAAATCTCAACAGGCAAAGGCAGGATCAAAAAGGAGTGAAGTAAAAGAAATTAGATTTAGCCCCTCAATAGACGAGGGGGATTTATTAATCAAAATAAACAGAAGCCGAGAGTTTCTTGAAAGGGGAGATAAGGTAAAAGTTACAGTAAGAATGCGTGGAAGGGAAGCCGCACATCCCGAAAACGCTTTTGGAAAGATAAAGATAATGGAACAGGAGCTCAAAGAAGTGTCGAAGCTAGAAAAAGAGCCGAAAAAAATAGGGAAGAAAATATTTGCGACGTTTGTTAAGAAATAGAAAGGGAATTTACGATGCCAAAATTAAAAACTAAAAAAACATTAAAAAAGAGGATTAAAATAAGCGGTACTGGTAAAGTAATGGTAGGTCACGGAAACAATGGACATCTTAAAAGAAAATACTCCGCGAACAAGAAAAATCGAAAAAAGGGATACAAGGAAATTAAAAATAGTGCCGTAAAAAACAGGCTTAGAAAATTACTTGGCAAGGGAGGAAGGGGTATTAAGCTATGACTAGAGTAAAGGGAGGTCCAAGAGCCCATCAAAGACATAGAAAAATATTGAAAGCTGCAAAAGGTTACAGAATGAGCAGAAGCACGCTATTTAAGCGAGCTAATGAGGCTGTAATGCGGGCAGGAGAACATGCTTTCCATGGAAGAAAGGAAAGAAAGCGAGACTTTAGAAGACTTTGGATTCAAAGGATCACCGCTGCTCTGACTACTTTTGATATCAGCTACAGTAGATTTATTGCTCTTTTGAAAAAGAAAAATATAACAATAAACCGAAAAATGCTTTCTCAACTGGCAATTATAGATCCTGAAGGATTTAAATCAGTTGTTGAAGAGGCCAAGAAATAAACTATTCAAAGTAAAATCTCAAAGATCTTAAATAAAGAGCGAAAAAATAGTAGAATGGGAAGGCCTTAGAAAGTATTAAGTATAGTTTTTGGCTAAAACCCTGGATGGAAAAAGAAATCAGAGCACTTCAAGAACAATTCAACGAAGAGATAAATAAAGCGCAGGACCTGGACGCACTTTATCTAAAGTACTTCTCAAAAAAGAACGGGCTGGTTACAAATTTGCTAAAAAGGTTGGCGGGGCTGCCCATTGAGGGAAAGAAAAAATACGGAACTAAAGTAAACCAGCTACAAAAGGAGTTGAAAGATAGAATAGAAGGAAAACAAAAAGAGGAAATCATGGGCAGTAAAGACGAAACTATTGACCTCACATTACCTCGCCCGGCAAAGAAAACAGGACATATCCACCCAACAAACGCATTTATTCAAGAAACGAACAAGTTTTTTACCTATTATGGGTTTTCTATTGTAGAAGGGCCTGAAATCGAAACTGCGGAGTATAACTTCAGGAAATTGAACCTGCCTAAAGATCATCCAGCAACCGATCTCCAAGACACTTTATTTATTAAAAGCCCTGACGTTATGCTAAGGACGCACACCTCTTCCATTGAGGCAAGACTACTTACAGAACAAAAACCACCGATACGAGCTGTTATGGCAGGAAAATCCTTCAGAAACGAGACCTTAAGCCGCACAAACACAGCTTTTTTCCATCAATATCAAGGAGTTGTGGTAGACAAAGGCGTAACAATCGAGCACTTGAAGGGGATTCTGGAAAAATTTCATCAGTTTTTGTTTGGAGAAGGTGTAGAACTAAGGTTTAGGTACAAATATTACCCAGAAGTTTCTCCAGGCATGGGAACAGATATGAAATGTACGTTTTGTGGGGGAGTAGGGTGTGCGGTTTGTAAGTATAGGGGGTGGATAGAAATTTTAGGTTCCGGCATGATTCACTACAACACCTTAAAAATGTGTGGGATTGATCCTGAAGTATACACGGGATATGCTTTTGGAATGGGGTTGGATAGGTTAGTTCTGCAAAAATACGGAATTGACGATATTAGAAAGTTATATGGAGAGGTTTTTGAGTACTAAA
>CAZMKN010000020.1:5874-7664 GCA_964567095.1 uncultured Candidatus Saccharibacteria bacterium
ACTAATAAATCTGCTGAAGAAATTGCGGAAACATTCACGGCGTTGGGTTTATTGCTAGATAGGCCCGTTATAACTAGTGAATACGGTAATAAAATACTAGATCTTGAACACAGAATGGATAGGGCGGACTGGCTTTCTATTTTAGGATGTGCGAGAGATTTTGCGGCAATGGAGAATACAGAGCTAAAACTTCCTGAAGGGCTAGAGGAAAAGGGAAAAACTCCGAAAAGAGGAGATACTGTACCCATAAAGGTAGAATGTTCCGATCTAGTAACCAGATTCACAACAAAAGTTATTAAAAACGTAAAAGTGGGGGACTCTCCGAAATGGCTAAAACAAAGGCTTGAGGAGTATGGAATTACTCCAATCAATAACATAGTGGATATAACCAACTATGTAATGGTGGAGTATGGACAGCCCCTGCATGCTCAAGACTTAGACATCTTTGAAAAAAAGGAGATTGTGATTAGAAACGCTAGAGATGGGGAAACTTTGACAACGCTGGATGGTACTGAAATAAATTTAGATTCCGAGATGTTTATTCTTACTCAGAACGATGAACCAATAACGCTAGGGGGAATAGTTGGCGGTAAAAAAACAGGCATAACGGCCAAAACGAAAAATATCCTTTTAGATGCGGGTAACTACAACCAAGCAAATATACGGCACACATCACGAAAGTTAGGAATAAGAAACGAGACAGTTTTGAGATCTGAGAAGTTTTTGGCGAAACAATTAACCGAAGTTGCAATCCAAAGAGCAGTGCGGTTGATTTTGGATCTTGCTGGTGGGGAATATTACGAGAACCAGGATTGGTACCCACAAAAAGCCGAGGATAAAATAATGGATCTAAGATATTCACGAGTTAAAATGCTATCGGGAAAAGAGCCGGATACTAGAAGAGTAACGGAAATACTCGAAAGGCTAGGATATGAGGAGTTGGAGGGGAAGGCTGGTGGGTTGAGCATCAAAGTACCGTACTTTAGAACAGATGTTTTGGTAGAAGATGATATTGTTGCTGACTTTCTAAGGATCAGCAATTACAACAACATTAAAACGGCGATGTTACCGCAAGCACCTCCGAAGAACATAACCTCAGAAGATTTTAAGATAAAAGATGAGTTGAGACGCGCGCTAGTTTATATAGGGGCAGATGAGTATATTACAAACCCACTAGTTCCTGCTGACGGCAGTATTAAGAATCAAATTAAGTTAGAAAACGCCTTATCAAAAGAACAAAGTGCCTTGAGGACAGATATTAAACAAACTCTGGGGATCATTGCTGAAGAGTATAAAAAAAGAGAAATGGAAGGATTACTGTTTGAGCTCGGAAGGGTTTATTTTAAGGAAAACGAAGATTACAAAGAGGAAAAAAGATTAACTGCAATACAAGTCGGAAAGGGAAGTAAAGAAGAAGTTCAAAAGGCACTAAAGGTTGGTTTGGCAACCCTATTCGAGGAATTGGGCATAAAGAGTACTCATTATAGCGAGACGGATTCTCGGACGGCCGAAATATATCAATCAGATGAAAAACTAGGACATTTGGACCGCAACAGCTTTACACTATATATAGGTAAAATAGCCAAAGCAAAGAGAACAAGAAAGGTGATTATTAGAGAACACACAAATGTTAGTACTTTTGACATCTCTCTTTTAGTACCTGATGACTTCGAGATGGGGGATGTAATTTATGGTATAGAGAATTCGGACCCTAGAATAAAAGGGGTTAGGGTTGAAAACGAGTACAAAGGGAAGGGTATTGAGGAAGGTCAAAGATCAATCTTACTATC
>CAZMKN010000021.1:0-7073 GCA_964567095.1 uncultured Candidatus Saccharibacteria bacterium
TCAAAGCCCCTACCCTCTATTTGGCGCCTAATCATATCCGCTTTATCCCAAATCCCACTCTTGCGATACTGCTCTCTGGTCGTTGCCAAATCAATAATATCCTGAGGAATCTCATACCCAACATAATCCTGCAAATCCAACCCAAAAACTTGGTCAAAATGGATAAGTGTTTGCACTTTGTCACCTTCAGGAAGATCGGTTTTAATCAAATCCCACATAACGGAAACGGCCTTTGGCATATTTAAATCATTTAATACAGCCTCCTCAAACTTGTAAATAAAATCTGAGGATAAGTTTCCCCCGACCTCTTTATACCCGCTCAAAGTATTATGAAGGCGTTTTAGGGCAACTTGCGAAGCAGCCAACGCCTCCCACGTAAAATTCAACGCAGATCTATAATGAGCGCTCAAATAAAAATATCTCAAGTCTAAAGGAGTAAAACCTTTGGCTTTTATATCATCCAACGTATAAGCGTTACCTAAACTTTTACTCATTCTACCGTTATCGACTTTTAGAAAGGCTCCGTGCATCCAATAATTAACAAACTTTTTGCCGGTTGCAGCCTCACTTTGAGCAATTTCGTTTTGGTGATGAATCATTTTTAGGTCTTCTCCTCCCAAGTGGAGATCTACAGTTTCCCCTAGCTCCGCCATACACATGGCTGAACACTCCAAGTGCCATCCCGGGAACCCCTTTCCCCAAGGCGAATCCCACTCTTGCCACCTTGTCGAGTCTTTTGGAGAAAACTTCCAAAGAGCGAAATCCGTCGGATTCTTTTTCTCTTTGTTTATAGCAACTCGAGCCCCTTCTTTTATTTCCCCCGGACGTAATCCCGACAACACACCATAATCCTTGAATTTACTTGTATCAAAGTAAATACCGTCGGTTATTTTATAAGCATAGCCCTCCCTTTCCAAAGTCCTGACTAGATCAATTTGTTGCTGAATATACTCTGTTGCTCTGGTGAATTTATACGGTTTGAGTAAATTTAGTGATCGAGAGCCCTCCAAAAAGTCCTCGATATAAAAATCGGCTATTTCTGTAGCACTCTTACCCTCCTTTTCAGCCGCTTTTTCCAACCTGTCTTCCCCAACATCTGCATCCCCCTCGTTATCACCCGTTAAATGTCCCACATCTGTTAAATTCATAACGTGCTTAACATCGTACTTTTTGTATTGAAGTGCGCGGTACAAAATGTCCGCAAAGTTGTAGGTACGATAATTTCCTATGGTCACATAGTTATAAACTGTAGGGCCGCAAGTGTACATGGTTACAAGATTTGGATTTATGGGAGCAAACTCCTCAATTTTGCGCGTAAGGGAATTGTACAGTTCAAGTTCCATGCCCTAATTTTAGCACAAAAATTCTGGACGGTACTTCTACAAGGAAGGCTTTCGCTTAAAGGATGGTTCTCACTAAACCGGGCTTCGGCCGGTTAACGCCCTGGACAAGGTATTATCATCTGCATACTCAATATCGCCGCCAACGGGCAGCCCCCTACCAATACGTGTAATCTTCACCTTATCCTCACCAAACCCTTTCTCACGAATCAAATCCTGAATATAATGGGCTGTGGATTCTCCCTCCATGGTAGCGTTAGTCGCCAAAATAACCTCCACGTGCTCAGTAGCAACACCATCATCAGTTGAGATATCAGAAAACAAATCCCCCAACCTAGTAATTAAACTATTCAAATAAATATCATCCGGACCTATATAACTCAGAGGATCAATTACCCCGTGTAAAACATGATAAACACCTCTATAGTCGGTTTTTTCCAGGGCTACTACATCCATAGGAGTTGTAACAACCAAAATTTGCCTGTGATCCCGTCTATCATCGGAGCAGATCTTGCAAACATCGTTCTCCGAAACATTCTTGCAGACCTTGCATAACTGAGTACGATCCTTTAGTTCCGAAAGCAAATTACCAAAATCCTTCAGCTCTCTATCCGGAAAATTAAGTAAGTAAAAAACCAACCTCTGCGCAGTCTTTGAACCCACACCCGGAAGGCGCTCAAAATAATCTATTAAATCGTTAATTACGTCTGGAAAAACCATCCCTAAATTCTACCAAATTATGAACTCTAAATGTTCGGCAATCCCCCATCAAGAACTTCCAAAAGGGAATCATCTAAAGTTATTTTACCGGAATTTTGCATGCTTGGGATCATAACATTAAAATCCGTCAGATCTCCCGTCTCCTTATTCTTGGAGACTTTTGTTCCTTCCTTGACTCTGCAAGAAATGGTTAGCGGAAGCCCAAAAACCTCCTTCAACACAGTTTCCACAATTTTTAGGTTTCTCGAGGACTCCAAACGATCTTTATGGAAAGCAAACGGAACCTCTAAAAGGAGGGCTTTCCCCTTAATGCCTGCCACTTTTGCCGATTTCAGTAGCGCTCTTGTGGAATGATTATGTTTTGTGGAAATTCTAAGCACACTACGCCACTTTTTTGTTATTTCTTGGACACTTAAATTAACCGACGGAGCTTCCTCCACAAGACTTTCACTATCCGCCCCACCTTTCTTCTCTGCTCTTTTGTTAAGTTTTTCCTCTTTTTTGTTCTTTACTTTTTTCTTTCCGGGGTTTCCAGTGTCCATACCCTTTTTCGGCCAATCCCGAGACTTTGTAGATGCTTTTGGTTCAGAGGTCTTTTTTGATGCTTTTTTCTCCGGATCTAACTTAGACTCTGCCCCATTTCCACCAAAGTCCGAGGTCTCCTCTTTAACACCGGGGTTACTCCCCCACCTCTCACAGATCTCAGCAACTGTGAGTTCCAAAGGAAGTGTTGTAATGTTTGATTCGGCTATCTGATTTCGAGCATCCAAAAACTTCTTAGTGCAGAAAACTAAATCCGAAACTGCAAAGCGCTTTGATTGGGCTTCCATTTTCTCTTCCAACTCATCCGTAACATAAAAAGACTTACTGGAAATCCCCATTTTTATAAATAAAAGCCCCTTTAGATAATCCAAAAGAGAGTAAGCCCAAACCTGCATATCCACACCCAAAGAATATTTTTGCTCCAAAAAATCCAGGGCCTCTGCGGACTGTAAATCCAGAAGGGACTCAACGAAATCGTGAAGCTCCCCGACAGAAGAGGAACCAACCAAATTAGAAGAGTCCAGATTGCCCTCGGAGATCTGCTGTAACATAGTTTCGGCATCTCTATAACCTCCAAAGGATGCCCTAGCAATATTTTTCAAGTCTTCCTCACTAACATCCAAACCCTCCTCTTGAACAATCGTTTGTAGTTTTGAAATAATCTGGGGGATTGTAGCGCGCTTAAAATTAAACACTTGACAACGTGACTTTATAGTATCTAAAACCTTATGAGGCTCCGTAGTACATAAAACGAATAAAGCGTGCTTGGGAGGCTCTTCTAGGGTCTTTAATAAAGCATTAAAGGCCTCCTTAGTTAGCATATGAACCTCATCGATAATGTAAACTTTCTTGGTTCCTTGAGACGGTGACAAACTAATTCGATCCCGCAAATTTCGAATGTCATCTATCCCACGATTACTTGCCGCGTCTATTTCTATTAGGTCAATAAAGCTTCCATTTTTTATCGCCAAACAATTTTCACACTCATCACAAGGATCTCCATTGGGTAAAATATTTGTACAGTTTGCTACTTTTGCAAGTAAGCGAGCTGTTGTCGTTTTACCAGTTCCACGAGATCCAACGAATAGGTAAGCGTGTGAGAGCTTATGCTTTTTTACTTGGGTGGCCAAGGCATCTGCAATTTCATTGGGATGAATGAGCTCACTAAATTTTTGTGGGCGGTATTTTAAATAAAACATAGATTAAAGCGACTTTTTTTACTTCACAAAACAAAGCTGAGGCGAAATAGACAGCCTACTCTTTAAACTAACACCGGCAAAATTTATTATCCACTAATTGGTAAAGATATGTTTTTAATTTCTTTCAGTTCCTGCTTCGAAAAAGTCGCTAAAACAAAATCCTCCGTGGTCATTTGAGCATTATGCGGACGACCGACGCCCACTCTAAACCTCCAAAAATCCTTCGATTTTACGGAAACAACTATATCCCCGACTCCCTTGTGTCCTGCAGGACCGGCACCTTTTTGAAGCTTTGTCTGCAAAAAATCCAGATCAACATCATCGTGAACAACCAATAAATCATCTAAACCTAAATCATAATAGTTCATAAAATAGGAAACTGATATTCCGGAACTATTCATAAAAGTTTGTGGCTTTACAAAGATTATATCTTCATGTTCATGGCGAATAATTAGAGCCCTAGCCTTTCTATCTTTTTTCCAAGAAAGATTATGCTCCTTTGCATACTCATTCAATAGAATAAAACCCAAGTTGTGGCGGGTTTTTTTATATCTTATCCCCGTATTTCCGAGGCCTACCACCAATTTCATGAACTAGCGATCACCCTCCTCGTGATGAACTCCTAGTAAATGCAAAACTCCGTGCTCGGTAAGTTCCGCCAACTCGTGTTCTAAGTCATTACCAAACTCAGAAGCCTGTCTCTCTGCCTGGTCAACATTAACAATAATGTCCCCCAAATTATAGGTCTCATCTCCAACAGGAGCATCCAGGTTGAAAGAAAGTACATCTGTCGTACGGTCACGATCCAAATACTTTTTGTTTAGAGTACGAATTTGAGCATCATCAACTAAAGAAACGGAGATCGTAACTTTTTTGAAGTCTCTGAGATTAGAAATTTTCGACATATTCAAGAATTTCGGCGAGAAGTTCTTTTTCATGTTCCTCTTTTTCAGCCAACTCCTCTCTTTTTCCCTGTCGATATAAATCTGCGGATTGCTGGCGTTGCTTAATCTGCTTTCTGATAATCTGGACGATGTCCTCTTTACTCGGCGTACAACCATCTACGCGCATCTCTATCTCCTTATTTTTTATCTGGGACAATAAATACCTCAAAACCGAAACTCGATCCTTATCCCCGGCTTTCTGATACTCAAATACTTTTTTTTGAAGTTCCTTTACATACATTATCTATATCTCTTTCTTTGATCACTTTTAATATTCCTTGCTTTTTCTTTACTCTTCTCTCGGCGTATTTGACTTTGTTTGACATATCTTTCCCTTAAGCGGGTTTCTTTTAAAACGCCCGTTTTGTTCACTTCTGTGATAAATCTTCGCAATGCATGATCAAATGATTCATTTTTTCGTACTTTTATTTTTGGCAAGAACAAACACCTCCAAATCAATTTAAATAACTAGACATCCCACGATCAGTGGCAGTATATATTCTAAAAGAAAAAGTTGCAAATTGCAGAGGGGCTTTTCTACCTGCAGTTGAAACCTAAGCGCGGCCTGAACAAGTTAGCTTAGCTGAGGGAACATTTTGAAAGATTATGGAGAACGATCTACTAGGAAAACAATCGATAAATATCCCGCGTACTGACTAAAAGCAAAAGTGACATTAAAACGAGTATTCCAACCTTATGAACTAATGCCTCCAATTTTGGATTAATGCGCTTTCCTCGAATAGACTCAATAAAAACAAAGGTAATACGGCCACCGTCCAGGGCGGGCAAGGGCAAAACATTAACCAAAGCTAAACTCAAAGAAATTAAAGCTGTAAAATCTATCAGGCTCAAAATTACTACTCTGTTCGCATAAGCCAGGATGTTATCAACAACAGAATAAATTCCTATGGGACCGGTAACACTCTCAGATAAAAGTTCGGCACTCCCCTGCTCCACAGACAAACCTATCAATTGGCCAAATCCGGATATCGAATAGGAAAGTATATTGTAGCTGTGCAACAATCCGGAAAAGATTTTCTGTTTGGGAGTGGTATAACTTATTTGCACAGACCTTCCAAGATAAACCCCCAAAAGATATACATTCTCGTCGTCTTTATAAGGAATAACCCTGATCTCTCGGGTTTTTTCCTCTGGACTTAGGGTTTTTATTATCAGAGTAACTTCCTTTTCTCCATTGGATTGAGTCTGGGCCACAACACTTTTGACATCCTCTACTGAGGTAACCGGAATATTCCCAATGGAGGTTATGGCCTCCCCCAATTCCATTTCATTCTTCAATGGAGACTCCTCACTTAGGCCAAAAACCACAGTATCGATCCCTTGTACATTACCAAAAGCAAAATCATAATCAAAAATTAGGGGAATGTGAAAAGATCTAAACCCATTTGCAACCAGAAAAACATAAAAAAGTACTACCCCAAAAATAACGTTCATGAAAACCCCTGCCAGTAAAACTATCAAGCGTTGTAACGGAGTTTTAGACGCAAAACTTCTAGGATCAGGAAATTGTTCGGTAGGATTTTCAAGAACATCTTCTCCCCTAAGGCGCACAAAACCTCCAAAAGGTAAAAGATTAATAGAATAAATTGTTTCCCCTATTCTCTTACCAAATATTCTAGGAGGAATGCCCAGACCAAACTCTTCTACATAAATCCCCATCTTTTTGGCCGCAATAAAGTGGCCAAATTCATGTATTAAAACCAAGATAGAGAGTATTAAAATAAAAACTATAAGTGAAATCATCAAAAAGTTATTAGACAGTCATTATCTCCTGTATCTTTTTATCCCCCACGCTATCTACATTCTCATTGGATCTTTTGACGGCCTCTTCTAAACCCTCCTTTATTTGAAACCTCTCATCTTCCCCAATCTCCTTATCAGAAAACATTTTATCAACGTCTTTCATTGCGTCTTGGCGAATTCGGCGAATTCTTTGACTACACTCCTCCGCTTTGTCGGAAACTACTCGTGCAAATTCTTTTCTACGCTCCTCAGTTAACCCGGGAAAAGATAGGCGCACCAGATCCCCTTCTACAATAGGGGTAACTTGAATACCGCTTTCCTGTATAGCTTTGGAAATATTCTGAAGTAAGCTTTTATCCCACGGAACAATGACAAGTGTAGAGGCGTTTAACGAAGTTACCGAGCCTATCTCCTGAAGAGACATTTTGGAATCGTAAGCCTCGACTTTCACAGAGTCTAAAATTGCGGAGGTTACCCTGCCTGTCCTAATTTGAGCAAGATCCTCTTTTAGCAACTTTAAAGATATTTCTAACTGGATTTCAAGTTCTTTCTTTGTCATGGGT
>CAZMKN010000022.1:0-6680 GCA_964567095.1 uncultured Candidatus Saccharibacteria bacterium
CCGTCGAAATTTCTTACGTATATTTTGAAGAACTTTTTCATGATGGCAAAGTTTTTCTTTTCTTCCCAAGTTGCCTTGAAAAGTTTTGTGTGTTTTAGTAATAGGCTGAGGTATTCTTCTTTTGTGTGTTCTTTAGCCTCTTTTTCAAATGCCCAAGGATTTGTGAAAATGCCCCTACCGATCATTACGCCGTCTACTCCATACTCTTTTACTTTTTCTTTAGTTTGTTGGTAATTTTCTACATCTCCGTTCCCAACGATTAGTGTGTTGGGTGCTATTTCGTCTCTAATTTCCACGGATTTCTTTATTTCTTCCCAGTTAGCCCTTCCTTTTGACATCTGTTTTCTTGTTCTCCCGTGGATAGTTAGTGCCGCCAAATCTTGATTTAGAAGGTGTCTTGTCCATTCCTCCGTTTTTATAGTGACGTACCCTATTCTGGTTTTTACGCTTATTGGAAGGTTTGGAGCCCCTTCTTTTGTAGCCTCAATTATTTCTTTTGCAAGTTCTGGGTACTTTATTAATGCTGCCCCTCCTTTGGTTTTTACAACCTTTTTTTGAGGACATCCCATGTTTATATCTATTCCATCAAATCCTAGGGACGAGATATATTTCGCAGCCTCATGATAATCTTTTGGCTCACTTCCCCATATTTGGGCTACAACCGGCCTTTGTTTCTCACTGTATTTTAGTCTTCTTTCCACAAACTCTTTTCCTTCTGATATCAATCCTGTCACGTTAGTAAATTCGGTGAAGAATACATCCGGCCGAGTTATTTCGGCAAGTATTTCTCTAAACACAAAATCAGTTACGTCTTCCATGGGAGCTAGCGCGGTAAAAGGCTTATTTAGTTTTGTCCAAAAATTTTCCATTTTATTTTAAATTAAGCTTTCCCTTCTCTTTTCTTGGTAACTGTTTTATCTCGTGTTCCCTTTTTAATGCCTCTGACAAGTTTTCATACGCTTCGTAGTATTTCAAAGTAACAGGTCTTCTTCCGGAAGTGTATTTCGCCCCTTTAATAGAGTCATTATGTTCGTTAATACGCCTTTCTAGGTTGATAGTATATCCACAATAATAGGTGTTGTCTGAACATTCCACTAAATATACGTAGTAAGCCATAAAAAGAGTATATCACCGAGAAAACTAGTGTTTTATGCTTTGTGTGCGATTTGGTCAAATTTATTCTATTTATAGTACAATTGACATACTATATATGCGCTTTAATAATGAGGAAATTAGATCCATCGTTGGAGAAGAATTCGAAGGTACCAATATTAAAGATAATCCGGAACATGATTGGGTAGATATAGTGAGCGTACCACAAAGACCTAAAGATTTGGAATCAAACTTGTACATGGCTACATATTCCAAAGGCGAGGGTGGTTGGGATAAAGGTTTCGACCGGCGTCCCGTTGCGGAGGGAGTGGCGCGTGATTTAGAGTGGTATTTAGCTGTTGAGGAAGGCACGCCTGTGGGTAACGGGGAATACATTAAAGTTAAATCTTTAAACAATTTGGCTAGGTCTCTTTATGAGGTTGCAAGAGAAAGAAGCAATCCCTACATTGTTGGCGTGACGGGCTCTGTAGGTAAAACAACCACCGTAGCTTTTCTAGAGCACATGCTTCGCTGTTCGGGAAGAAATGTCACTAGGTTTTACTCGAAAAGGTTGACTCCAGTGTCTGTTATGTGCCATTACATTAATCGTGTTGAAGAAGATACTTCTTTTGTAGTAATGGAGTACTCTGCTTATGAGAAAACGCATGTTGGAGAACTTTCGAGATTATTGCCTCCGAACATTTCCTTTTTGACCAATATCTATGATACACATCTAAATCCAGGTATGTTTGAGAGTAAACAAGAAATTTTTTATTCGAAAGAGCAGATCAAGCCATCTTTCGGGAAAGGTTTCGTGAACGGCAGGGTTTTGAAAGAATTAGGTTTAGAAAGACCCGCAAATTGGGATACTTTTGAGGTTTTTGTTCCAGAGGGTCTCGAAAATGATCTTTTGCCCCCTACCTTGCGTACGGCTGAGATGTATACAGTTGGTAGTTTGCTAGCTGATCAAATTGGTGTTGATAGCTCGTTTGTGCGGCAGTCTTACGAAAGTTTTGAGCCTGCGGAAAAACGGATTATCTTATGTACGCACAATGCGCGAAAGATCTTCTTCCAAGGAGAGACTTCAGGCGGAGGTAGGCTTTGGAGTTGGTTTGAGACAACCGACGGCAGTGTTCCTTGGTTATTTGTAGAGTCCTTGGATTTCGCAGACGAAGATCCCGAAGGTTTTAAAACCTTACTCGAAAAAGTATTTTCCTCTGACAGAACCATTGTTTTAGATACCCAGGAAAATAGGGATAAACTCAATGTACCCGCTCGTTTTTTGAAAGCGGCTGGTTTTGGAGAAGCGTTCGTTGATGCGCGGGGATATATCCTTTATCACAAAGCTTTATCTACTAGACAAGAAGGTTTTGATCCGCAAGGATATTTAAATAAAAAATGGTAGGAGTGGAGAATTACACTATCTGTAAAGTAGATTCCTTGGAGATTAAATATATTCGTGAGTGTTTTACTGAAGATCCAAAAGGTACTATTTTATTTTTAAATGGTTGGGGAGGCTCCAGTTTGTCTTGGAAAGATAATATTGCTGAACTAGCAAAATATTATGATTGTATTGCCCTTGATTTTCCCGGTTTTGGAGTAAGTGAAAAACCGACCGATGTATGGGATGTGTACAAATACGCAGATTTTCTGGAGAGTTTCCGTAAATCTCTTAACCTAGGAAAATTTATTTTGATTGGTAAGAGTTTTGGTGGTCGTGTGGCTATTGTTTATGCTGCGAAATATGGTTCTGTTTTGGATAAACTCATTTTAGTAGCTGCGGCGGGTTTGGAGAAAAAGTCTATAAAAGCCCGTGTTATGACGTTTTTTGCAAGAACCATAAAAGTTTTGTTCAGATTCTTGGATGATAAAACTTTTCTACAAGTGAAGAGTTATTTTTACAAAATCTTTCGCTTAGAGATAGAGCAAAATTTGTATAAACGAAGGATCAAAAGTGTTATTGTCGGCCAGGATTTATCTGCAGAAGCTTCCGGAATAATTACCCCCACTTTGATTGTGTGGGGGTCTGAAGATAAGATTTTACCTTTAAAAATCGGGAAACTACTATCACGGAAAATAAGAGGTTCAAAATTATCGATAGTACAAGGAGCCGACCATTTCGCACAGGAAAGCCATCCTGAAGAATTTAACCACTTACTCTCGGATTTTTTACTTTCGGGATAGGTAAAAAAACAAACTCCCGGTTTTTATTCCGAGAGTCCGTTTCTACGATCATATTTTTTCTACACTCTTAGATTTGAGGAGACCTTCCTATGCCTCTCGAACCATTTCCAAGACCAAATTGCCCAATGTTTAGTTCCCGGAGATTTATTCCGTTTTCCTCTGCCCATTCTCTTAATTCGCCTTTGCGCTCCCCCGTACCATCACAAATTTCACCCATTTTTGCTAGAAGAGAATTTTTCTGGCTCTCAGTTAGTTGTCCCTCTTCTGCGGCTTGATTTATCCTTGCTTCCATGCCCTGCCTTTTTTCTTCTCGTATTGTTTCTCTATGCTCAATCATGAAAGTTTCGATTTCAGTTTGATCTAAACCAAATCTTTCAGCTATTCTTTGTAACATTGGTCTAAACTTTTCTGTGGTTTCATCTGCGTAAACTTTGTTTATGCCCACAAATCCACCACTAAGAGCTAAAGTTAAAGCGGCTATAGATAAAATAGTTTTCTTATTCATTATTGTTTCACCTCCTTTATTTAATTTCTGTATAGATTCTAGAAATTTAAACTGAGATAAACCTTAGAAAATCTACCTATCTTTGGGAAGTTTTACTGTAAAAGTGGTCGTTGGTTTGTTTGTAGTTTCGCTCATTGCTTCTATTGTTCCGTTATGTGCATTTACTATCTCCTGGGCAATTGAAAGACCTAAACCAAACCCATCATTTTCTTTTTTTGATCTTGATTTTTCGGATTTGTAGAAGCGGTCGAAAATATAAGGAAGATCTTTCTCGTTTATACCGTGACCATTATCAACAATTTTTAAAACCACTTCTGAGTTTTTTTCTTCTACATGGATTTCAATCAATCCATTTTTCTTGTTAAACTTTATTGCGTTGTCCAAAAGTATTGTGATTAGTTCTTTTAGAGCTTGTCCGTTTCCGTTAATCGTGATTTTTTTTGCTACATCTAAGGATATACTTATTTTCCTTTCGTCTGCCGAAGCTTTCATTTTTCCAACCACACCTTTAACTAAAGCACTTAAGTTGATTTTGTCAGATTTTTCCACGTTCACTAGTTGATACCTGCTTTCTTTTAATAAAAAGTTTGTTAGAGAAGTTAAATTATCTATGTCTTGGATTGTCTCATTGATTATTTCTTTTGTTTTATTTAAGTTAAGTTTTTTATTTCTTAAGTTTACTTCTAAGGAAGCTTTCATCGCCGTTAGAGGAGTTTTTAATTCGTGAGAAGCATCTGATATGAATCTTTCCTGTTTACTCATCATTTTTTGAATAGGTTTTAATGTTATTCCGGCAAGCATGTAGCTTAAACCCCCCGTAATAACAAGTATTGTTCCGTTTACTACTCCAAGGAGAGTAAGTATTTCTGATCTAATCTCTTTTACAGTATCTTCAGTTATTGGTTTTTGAAATCCGACCGGAAGTTTTAAAGAGTCTCTATTTCTATATTTTTGTAATCCCATTTCAATTCTCCGTTCATGCATTGCTAAGGCTTTTTCTGTTGTTACTATAACTCCCTTGTAGATAAAAGCGCTTACAACGAGCATGATCGCCATCAAAATTAAAATGTAGTAGGCAGTTAGCTTAGCTCTTGCTCTTTTGAACATATTATTTCTGGGATTCCTCGATTTTGTAGCCAAATCCCCTAACGGTTTTCAGAAGTTTTGGTGAATTTTTAAACGGTTTTTCTATTTTATTTCTTAGGTATCCCATATATACCTCTACCGTATTAGGTAACACATCTGCGTCGTAATCCCACACATGTTGGATTATTTTCTCCTTTGATAACACAATTCCTTTATTTCTCAGCAAATACTCGAGTAGAGAAAACTCCGTTTTCGAAAGCTCTATTTCCCGATCCCCTCTTTTTACCGTGTACGAAATCGTGTCAACACTTAAATCCCCACACCTTAGTATATTTGGTATTAAATTGTTTGGTCTTCTAAGCAACGCTTTTATTCTTGCCAGGAGTTCTGTAAATGCAAAAGGTTTTGTAAGGTAATCGTCTGCCCCGCAATTAAGCCCCTCGATTTTGTTTTTAAGCTCACTTTTTGCGGTTAGCATAAGAATCGGAGTGTAATTTCCTTTTTCTTTCAGTTTTTTACATACCTCCATTCCGTCCATTTCCGGGAGCATTCGGTCAAGTAAAATCAGATCGTAAGGATCTACTGAGGCCATGTCATAGCCTTCCCTTCCGGAGTACGTTACATCTACAGCGAAACCTTCCTGTTCTAGGCCTTGCTTCAATGAATTCGCTATTTTAGGTTCGTCTTCAACTACGAGAATTCTCATGGCAGATATTATATAGTTTTTCCTGAGAATTTGCTGATAGAAGGCGCTTTTTTCGGTTTCTGTCAGTTCTGATCTGTTTGTTACTGGTTTTCTTGAGCTTCCCGAAGTTTCCCAAGCGAGATTCCTTGATCTACTAGTTCTCCGAGCAGATCAATCTTTTTTGCAGCTTCCCTCACTTTCTTTACATTTTCGCTATTAGAAGGTTCTGTTCCTAGGAATATTTTTATCATTGTTTCTTCAGGCACCTCCGACAGCGTCGAAACACACGAAAATAAGTCTTTGTAATCTTGATATCTTAAGAATTTTTTAACTTCTTCTAGTTCTTCCGGTACTTCGACGTGCCCGCCGGGGATATTCACTGCAATAATTCTTGCCATTGTTTCCTCTAACCACTTGCTGTGTATTTCATAATCTTTCAGATGACTCAACATATGGCAAGTTTCTTCCAAAGCCACTATTCTCATTTCTCTATCAACTGTTTCGCTTCTCTCAAAGCTTCTGGTATTTACCAGTAGATATTCTCCAGGATTTTCTATAAGTTCCTTTGGAAGATTTCTACTGTTAAGTAAAAGTTGTTCTAATTGCGGTCTGTATACCATTGCAGAGGTTCCATCTACGGAGTTGTACAGGTTTTGGGTGATTCGATCTAGTTTGCTTGTTAACTCTATTTCTGCGGGGCTTTTTTCCTTTCTATTTTTTAAATCCGACGAGGCTTTTTTATAGGGCACTGTCATAAAATCCATAACCCTGTACATATCATCTCTGTCTAGAAATACCGCCTCTTTCCATCTTTGTTTTACCTCTTGAGCTTCTTGTTCCGTTATTAGGCCATTTGAAGCGAAAATATCTGTAAATTCTCCAGCTATTATATACATCTTTTCTCCTAACCGCTGCGTTTCAGTAGTTTCCAATGGCTCTACTCCAGTTAGAGCCCTAAATTTTTCGTACACCGATTCCTTTTCAGAAGTGGTTTCTGCGGCTAGTTTTTCCATTGATTCTGGTCCCGTATCGGGATCAGGTTTTTGAGATTCTCTATACATTAATTGAATTATATTTTATCACTGTTAATTATTAAATATATTTGTAAAATGTGTTTTATGGATTAGT
>CAZMKN010000023.1:0-6660 GCA_964567095.1 uncultured Candidatus Saccharibacteria bacterium
AGGAAAGATTGAAACGAATTGGAAAAGTGGACGTTCCACAAGAAGCTTTTAGAAAAATTCTGTCTTCTTAATTTTTGAGGATGCTCCTTAATCAAGGACGGTTCTTTAACCCTGGACTTCTTAGTCTTATAGTGATAGAATTTCCGCACGTTTTGGCTCGTTGTTAATCTAAGCAAAAAGGGAGATTCGAAATGTCGGATATAGAGTGTAGGTGGATAGACATTGCTCTGAAGAGACCTTGGCACATTGGTGGGGAGTTGATACCCATAGGTATCTGGTGGAATCCAAGAGAAAACTTGGGGGAACGGAAATTGAAGATACTCAGCGCCCTGATCAACAGACATCCTCGCACACTAAAGGCGAGCGATCTGTCGACGCTTCGTTGGAACGGAGTACCCGATGGAGCGGCTCACAACGGAGTTCTGGCCCTTGTCAAAAAGGGAAAAAGGGGCAGAATCGTCGCCATCACGGCTTGCCCAAGCCTCGACAGTCCTCATTTCGAGGACGCCCGAAAGGAATTGGGAGTGACTGGGGAAGTACCGCTAGGACTAGAGCTTGTCTACGAAAGGATCTAAACCCCGTCAAGCAAACCCTTAGAGGGTGAAGTCTATTCTCTAGGGGTTTCTTTTTTTGGCACAGACCTCCAACAGGAATCAACTCAGTCTAAAAAACATACCTCTATATCTTGACATTCTTATCACTCGTGATATCATACTGATAATATGCTTAGTACCAGACAAGCACAACTGCTTGAATACATACTTCAGGAATACATGGAAAGCCCTAAACCAGTGGGCTCCACATATCTTGTTAAAAAATATAAACTGGATTGTTCGGCTGCAACAGTAAGAAATGAGATGGCCGAGCTTATTGAAATGGGGTTTCTGGAAATGTTACATACTTCCTCTGGAAGAATACCAACTTCAATGGCATACAGGTTCTTCCTACAAGAGATCTTGAAAGAAAATGAAATACCAGTATTACAGGAGGTGTCTATAAAACAACAAGTGTGGCCCTCCCGTTATGAATTTCACAAGTTTTTGAGAGAAATTGTAAGCTCTCTTGCCGAATTTACAAAACAGCTAGCCCTAGCAACGACAACTGACGGGTTTTTAATATACTCTGGAGCAGTAAATGTGCTAGACGAAAAAGAATTTTGGGATATAGAAGTGGCGAAATCCGCCCTTTATCTGGCAGATCACTATGAACTATTAAACAATATCTTAAGCAAGGCAGTATACGCAAAAGATCAGGAGATTTACTGCTTAATAGGAGATGACCTTCCAAATGAGAATCTCAGGCAGTGTTGCCTTGCGGCTACAAAGTACAAAACACCTCGAAAATCGGGGTATGTAGCTATACTAGGTCCGGCACGAATGGAGTACGAGAAGGTAATTCCTTCACTAAAGTACACAAAAAATTTAATAGAAGAATTAACCCAATAAATATGGATGAAAAAGATTTAAAACAAAAGGACATGAGTGTGCCTACCATAGAAGAGCTTATGGAAAAAATAAGCAGTTTGGAAAGCAATTGGAAAAGAGCATTAGCCGATTATAAAAACCTCCAAAGGCGAACACTAAAGGAAAATGACGTGGCAATTAAATTCTCGAACTACGTACTAATCGCCGAGTTAATTCCGGTTTACGAGAATTTAAAAATGGTTGAAAAACACTCAGAGGATGCGGGACTAAAAATGATTATCTCTCAATTTGAGGAAATCTTAAAAGCAAGCGGGGTGGAAAAGATAAAAGCGGATGGGGAAGATTTTGATGAAAATATGATGGAGGCAATTGAGACAAAGGATGGACAGCCCGGAAAAGTCTTAGAGGTTTTGCAAAACGGATACAAATTTAAAGACAGATTGATCAGGCCAGTTAAGGTTATTGTAGGAAAAGACGAAACAGATGTTGAAGATACACCTCCAAACGGTTTATCTAAAACAGAAGAAAAATGAAAAATAAATATTAAAAAGTTACGGATAAATTAAAAGGAGAAAGAAATGTCAAAAATAATAGGAATAGACTTAGGTACAACAAATAGTTGTATGTCAGTAATGGAGGGCGGACAGCCCAAAGTCATTGTAAATGCGGAGGGAGGGCACACTACCCCATCAGTTGTCGCCCCAGAATCAAATTTGGTGGGAATACCAGCTAAAAGGCAGCAAGTGGTAAATCCTAAAAATACAATTTTCAGTATCAAAAGATTGATGGGAAGAAAGTATTCTGATCCTGAAGTTAAAGAAATACAGAAGGATTATCCTTATACCACAGTTGAAGGTAAAAACGGTCTGGCATGCGTTGAGATTGAAGGAAAAACTTACACGCCACAAGAAATTTCAGCAAAAATCCTAGCGAAACTAAAAAAAGATGCTGAAACTTATTTAGGAGATAGAGTGACAGACGCAGTAATTACAGTACCAGCTTATTTTAACGATTCACAAAGATCGGCAACCAAAGAGGCCGGAAAAATCGCTGGGTTTAATGTGCAAAGAATAATAAATGAACCTACAGCTGCTGCTTTAGCATATGGAATGGATAAAAAGGAAAACCAAACAATAGCGGTTTATGACCTTGGGGGAGGAACTTACGACATTTCCATTTTAGAAATTGGGGATGGAGTTTTTGAAGTCAAAGCAACAAATGGCGATACATATCTGGGAGGAGATGATTGGGATCGAAAAATCATAAACTGGATGCTAGAAGAATTTAAGAAAGAGGAAGGCTTAGACCTATCCAAAGATAGGCAGGCAATGCAAAGATTAAAAGATGCGGGAGAAAAAGCAAAAATAGAACTCTCATCCACAATGGAAACTGAGATAAATATTCCGTTTATAACTGCCAATCAATCTGGCCCCAGGCATTTAAACCTAAAATTAAGCAGAGCAAAATTGGAGCAAATCACAGAAGATCTAATAAACCGAACAATTCCTCCGATGAAAGCTGCCCTAAAGGACGCCGGACTCAAAAAATCTGATATTTCCGAAGTGATAATGGTAGGGGGGATGACGAGAATGCCAAAAGTAATTGAAGTAGTTCAAGAATTTCTTGGCAAAAAGCCTCATCAAGGAGTAAATCCGGATGAAGTTGTGGCTGTTGGAGCGGCAATTCAAGGAGGAGTGCTATCGGGTGACGTTAAGGACGTTTTGCTTTTGGATGTAACTCCCCTAACTTTAGGAATCGAAACATTGGGAGGGATTGGAACGCCACTAATAGAGCGAAATACTACCATTCCAACTTCCGCTTCGCAAACATTTAGCACGGCCGCGGACAACCAAACGAGTGTTGAAATTCATGTTGTGCAAGGCGAACGTAAGATGGCTATAGATAACAAATCATTGGGCCGTTTTATACTAGACGGAATAGCACCCTCTCCAAGAGGAATGCCTCAAATTGAAGTAACCTTTGACATTGATGCGAACGGAATTCTTAATGTTTCAGCAAAAGATAAAGGAACAGGTAAAGAGCAAAAAATTACAATTCAAGGAGGCACGGGTCTTTCCGACGAAGAAGTAGAAAAAATGGTAAAGGATGCTGAGGTTAAAAAAGAAGAAGATAGAAAGAAGGAGGAGCTAATTAAGGCCAGAAATATGGCGGACACTCTTTGCTATACAGCGGAAAAATCGTTAAGAGAGGCTGGGGATAAAGTTCCAAAGGATGTGAGAGAAGATATTGAAGGAAAGGTTAAAGCCGTAAAGGACATTATGCAAACTGCTAGTAAAGAGGATTTAGAAGCAAAAACCCAAGAACTTTCAGCGAGCTTGCAGAAAATCGGAGAGCATTTGTATAAAGACCAACAACCCGAAGCTACAGGAACATCCGAAGGAAGTGGAGACGACAAAAAAGGTGAGGACGACGGAGAAAAACCTGTTGAAGGAGAGGTTGTAGACGGCGATAAAGAGTAATATATAAAGAATAAGAAATAATCGGCAAAGCCCCTCCGCTGAGGGGCTTTGTAGTTTAAAATAACTAGAGTATGGCAAATAAAAGTTACTACAATATTTTGGGAGTTTCGAAAGACGCATCCCAAGAAGAAATAAAAAGAGCATACAAAAAGCTTGCTAAAGAGCATCATCCGGATATGGTGGACAAAAATGATAAGGCTCAAGCGGAAAAGCGCTTCAAGGAAATTAACGAAGCCTATCAAATTTTAAGTGACCCGCAAAAAAGGCGAATGTTTGATCAATTTGGAACTGTAGGTGCGGGTTTTGGTCCTGGCGCAGGCGGCGGTCAGGGGTTTCGCCAGAACGGCCCGTCTTCCTACACCTACACTACTTCGGGAAATGGGGGTTTTGGTAATATCGATCCTTTCGACATTTTCGAAGAAATGTTTGGGTTCAGGGGATTTGGGGGAAGAAGGCGTCCTAGAAAAGGAAAGAATTTATACTACGAAATGCGGGTTGATTTTGCAGATGCCGTACACGGCGCGGAACGTGAAATCAATATTGAAAGCGGAAAACTGAAGGTGAAGATTCCACAAGGTATTAGGGACGGGACTGAGATAAAATTCGCTGAAAAGGGAATGCCAGGACCTAATGAGTTGCCCTCCGGAGATCTTTATATTTCCTTTGGGGTTCAAACTCCAAGGGAATTTCAGCGGGTTGGGGATAATTTAGGTACCGCTATTGAAATTGATTTTGCTCAGGCTGCTCTAGGGGACACTGTGGATGTTCCTGTTGTAGATTTAGATAAAAAATCAGGAGTTGGTAAAGCCAATTTGAAAATCCCACAGGGCACACAACCAAAAACTCAGTTTAGGTTACGGGGGAAAGGAATACCAAGATTAAGGGGTTCCGGAAGAGGAGATGTAATTGTGGAGGTACGTGTTAAAATCCCTCAGAGACTGTCCAGAAAAGAAAGGAAAATTCTGGAGGAGTACAGGAAGCTGTAATGATTAAATTATTGAGAAGGCTGTATCGGGATTTTCAGGTTTCTGGCAGATAAGTACTGCGAGCTCTGCTAATCTACAACTATAACCCCGCTCATTGTCATACCAGGCCAAAACCTTAACCAAATTACCATCCACAACTTTTGTCATAGATAAATCCACAATCGCCGAATGAGAGTCCCCTACTATATCCGTGGAGACTAATGGAGTATAAACCGCCTTCACGATTCCTCTATATCTATCGGTTTGAGAGGCTGCCACAAAAGCTTCATTAACTTCTTCCACTGTCGCTGATTTTTTCAACAGAAAAGTCACATCGGCTAACGATCCTATTAAAACAGGAACACGAACAGCTAAACCATCGAAAAGACCTTCTAATTCGGGAATGACCTTAGTTGTGGCAAGAGCCGCTCCTGTTGTTGTGGGGATCATGTTGTAGTCGGCTGCTCGCGCACGTCGCATATCGGTAGAAGGACCATCTACAATATTTTGAGTTGAAGTAACAGCGTGGATTGTGGTCATAACAGACTTTTCAATTCCAAAAGTATCCTTCATTATTTGAGTAACAGGAGCAATACAGTTGGTTGTACACGAAGCGTTAGAAATCAAATCTTCACCGACGTAGTCCTGCACATTAACTCCCAACAAATAGGTCTTTGTCGTACCTCCTTTTGCAGGAGCAGACAAAACAACTTTCTTTGCGCCTGCTTCCAAATGAGCTTTAGCACTATCATCTTTTACAAACCGACCGGTACATTCAAGAACCACATCAACATTTAGATCTCCCCAAGGAAGTTTTGCTGGTTCGGGCTCTGATAGCATTTTAATTTTGGCGTCCCCAACCACCAAATAAGTTTCCCCAGCTTTTTGAGTATAAAAATCTTTATCCCCCCGATAATCTTCTAAACTAACGGGCTTCTCGTCTTCAATAAGGCTCACAGCACCGTCGTAAATCCCATAGGCACTGTCATATTTTAATAGGTGGGATAAAATTCGAGGGTTTGTTAGATCATTAATTGCAACAACCTCTACATCTGGTTTTGCTAAAAGGATTTTTAACGAAGCCCGTCCGATTCTACCAAAACCATTGATTGCAATTTTGATTTTTGAGGCAGGTTTTTGGGACATGGGGTTTATAGGTTCTCGTCGATCCACCTTTCTAAAGAACTCTTTGGCATTGCGCCAATTTTACGAGATACTTCTTGACCTTCCTTAAGAATAACAAATGTTGGAATACTCATAACTCGGTATTGAGAAGCCAGCGATCCATTAGCTTCTACATCAATACTTTCAAACTCCGCTTTACCTGCATACTCCACTTTTAACTCCGCAAAAGCCGGCGTCATAATCTTGCAAGGCGCACACCAATCCGCATAAAAATCTAAAACTTTAATCATAGAAACCTTTCGAAAAACTTTGTAACACTATGCTTAATATCTTAGCACAGGTTCGGGGACAGTTCTCCTATCAAATGTATATTTTACCTAATATATAAATCAAGGGGAATGTGTAGGAGAAAGACGGTTCTTTACTTTAATAATCTATGAAAAAGAGAGGAGATCACTGAATTCACCAAAGCAAATAGCAGTCCCGTTAAAAACGTATCTATGCGAAATCCTGGGACAATGTAGGCAACCATAAAAAGAACAGCTGTATCTATAATCAAAGTAAAAAGTCCTAGTGTTAGTACAGTTATAGGCAAAGAAAGGAAAATTAAACCGGGTTTTACAAAAACTTCCGCCACACCCGCATGGACAACATCCCTTGAGTACA
>CAZMKN010000024.1:0-1493 GCA_964567095.1 uncultured Candidatus Saccharibacteria bacterium
AAAAAACCCCGCGTAAGCGGGGTTTTCCTAACTCTCAGAACAGGTTAGCTACTATTTCTCTTCCTCTTCTTCTTTTTCTTCCTCTGTTTCCTCTGTTTCCACAACAAGTTCCTCTACATCGCCCATAAGTTCCTCAGCCATCTCGTTAACTTCTGCCTCTGTTTCGTCCACAACATCATTTGTTTCCTTCTCTACCTCTGCAACTTTCTCTACCTCCGCTTTCTCCGCAACTTTCTCTTTTCTGCTTCTTCTCCCACCCTCAGGTTCCAGAAGTTCCACATCTACCTTGACGCGCTCCTTGATAGCTTTTGCTTTTGCTAGCTCTCGGATGCTTCTGATAGTTCTTCCTTCTCTACCTATTATTAATCCCATGTCGTCGGGGTTCACCGTAATTTCTTCCTTTATATATGTTTCGTCTAGTTGTTTCTCAACAACACTTACATCCTCCGGATGTTTGGCGATATTTTCTACTAAATATTGAACAAAATCTTTCATTATTTATTTTCCTCTCCTTTTTCTCCCTCAGCTTCGGCTTCTTCGGCTTTCTCGTTGGGATTGTAAACTTTATATTTGTATGTGCCAGCAATTAGTTTTTCTATAGCATCTGTTGAAAGGGCCCCTTTATTTTTCCACTCATCGTACTTTTTCTTATCCATACGATAGGCGTCCATACTTTCGGATGGATTGAAGTACCCTAACACATCTAAGAACCTGCCATTTCTTTTATCTCGTGTGTTTGCCACGACTATTTTGTAGGCGGGCGCATTCTTTTTTCCTATTCTTGCTAATCTTATTGTTACTGACATACGAAGGGATTCTATCAAACAGTTTCAAGCTTGTCTAGCTTATCCAGGCCATTTAACGCTGCTTCTTGCTCCGCTTTTTGCTTACTGCCGCCTTGACCAATACCATATTCTTCCCTTGAAAGGTAAACCCCAATCCTAAATTGTTTATCATGATCTGGCCCCCAGGAATCCAGAACTTTGTATTGTGGTATTACTCCGAGTGTTTCCTGAGCTTTCTCCTGAAATTCGGATTTCGCATCTTTGTAGGTTTTGTTTTCAACTATTTCGTCGGTTTTGTATAAAAGTTCCTTTGTTATAAATCTTCGACAGGTCTCAAGTCCCTCTTGAAGGTACATCGCACCCAAAACTGCCTCGAACGTGTTTGCGAGAATATACTCACTTTCTCTCCCCCCGTTGGTTTCTTCCCCGTGGGCTAGAAGTAAGAAATCACCGTAACCTAATCTTCCCGCTTCTTCCCCCAGAGATTTTGTGCACACTAGGGCAGATCTAAAATTGGTAAGATCTCCTTCCGGGTTGGGATACTTCTCATAGAGGTAGTTAGAGGATATTAACTGCAACACAGCGTCTCCAAGGAATTCTAGTCGCTCATTTGATGGGTACGTGTACTTTGGGTGTTCGTTTAAATAAGATCTGTGTGTAAAGGCAGTGGTAAAAATTTCCTTATCTTCTATCTCAATTCCGAGAATT
>CAZMKN010000024.1:1593-6485 GCA_964567095.1 uncultured Candidatus Saccharibacteria bacterium
TTTCTTTCGAATACAGTGCCCAGCACACCATTTACAAAGGAACTTGAAGTGTCGTTTCCAAACTCCTTGGCAAGTTCCACTGCTTCGTCAATTACAACTTTTTCAGGCGTATTGCCCTTTATCAGCAGTTCAAATATAGAAATTTCTAATATTACTAAGTCTATTCGGAAAATCTTGTCTAGGGGCCATTGTGGAGCACATTCTTCGATTATTGGATCTATGGTCTTTTTGTGCTCTAAGGTACCTTTTATTAACTCTTCTGTCAGTGTTTGATCGTATTCATTCTCATCTAATTCCATTGCCTCCTTTGAAAGTTTTGCACAAGTTTCCGTTTGATTTTTACCATGCATTGAGCAGAAGAGCGTTGCTAAAGCAACCCTGCGTGCCAAGTGTCTTGTATCTCTTTTGACTTTAGTGGGCATAATTTAGCTTCTTGTTTCAAATATTGATCTTTTCTTCTACATGAGGGCGCTTGTACACTCCCTCTTTGGTTTTTATCACTTGCTTAACTTTGTTTTTAAGTTTGCGAACGTAGTGATTATATCTTTTTATTTTTTGGCGCCTTTTGCTGTGGCGTCTCTTTGGTACTGGCATAATTTTCCTTTATTATAACGTGTTATGTGTTAGAACTGAAGTAATATAAGCTTTGGATTTTGTTTTGTCAACCAAAAAAAATCAAGGATGCGCCTTGATTAGAAAGTCCACACAGCTTTTCCCATATTTTCTAGATTCCACTACTTTAAAATCGGTCTTTTTAATTAAATTTTCCATATTCATTTTATCTCCGTGGAGAAATACCACAATTCCGTTATCAGAGATAGCTTCTTGCAACATCTCCATTAGGAATTTATGTTTAACATCGTCATAAAAAGGGTCGACAAAAACTATATCGTAAAAATTTGGGCAATTTCCCACAAATTTAACCGCCTCATCTTTATAGACATCCGCCCTTTTTACCAGATCCGTATTTTGTAAGTTTTTCTCAATTGCTTGTGTCGATTTTGGATTTTCATCTACAAAATCACACCAAGAAGCTCCCCTACTTAAAGCCTCAATTCCCATGTTTCCGCTACCGGCAAATAAGTCCAAACACGTAGCACCTAAAACACTTTCACCCAATATAGAGAAAATAGCTGATTTGGCGATTTCTTGTACTGCTCTAAAATCGGGGATTTTAGGGCACTTTAGTCTTTTATTTTTTGCTGTTCCTGTAGTAACTCGTAGATTTAACATAGCTTGGCAACGTGATTTTACCTGTTTTTAATGCGATTTTCCATTTTTTCCTTTAGCGACGGATGTTTATTCAGTTCTCGTGTTAATTCAACGACATCCGTTTTAACTTGTTCTATAAATTTAACGTCATTCAGATTCGCAATTTTAAAGTTCAAAAATCCGTGTTGTGAGATTCCGTAGATTTCTCCAGGGCCCCTTAGTTTCAAATCAATTTCAGCCAATTTAAGTCCACTGTTATGCTTTTCTAGGTGTGCTAGGCGTTTCATAGAGTTACTTCTTCCTTTACTATCAATCCCCTCACTGGTGAAAACAAAACAATAGCCCTCTTTTTCCCCCCGCCCCACACGCCCCCTCAACTGATGCAATGAAGCCAGCCCATACCTTTCAGCACTCTCTATGACTATAATAGTTGCGTTCGGAATATCGATTCCTACCTCAATAACCGGTGTGGAAACCAAAATATCAATATTTCCATCCTCAAAGTCTTTAACCACTTGGTTTTTTTCTTCTGAACCCATTCTTCCGTGTAAAATCCCCAAATTTTTGTTTTTAAATACGCCGCCTTTTAGTATCTCAAATTCCTTTTTAGCCGCCCTTACGCTAGAAAAATTCTCTACCTCGCTTTCCTCAATAAACGGACACACAATAAAAGTAGGCTCGTCTTTTTTTGCTATCCACTCAAAAATCTTTTGGCGTTTAGTTTTCGGGACTACCTTAGTTGTAACCTTATTACCCTTGTTTGGCTTTTCCACAAGTGTTGAAATTTCCAGATCCCCATATATTGTCAAAGCTAGAGTTCTTGGGATGGGCGTTGCTGTCATTGTTAGCAAGTGCGGAGACGTTTTGTCCTCATTATATTCCAAAAGTTTTTTTCTTTGCTCTACCCCAAACCGATGTTGTTCATCAATTACCACCAACCCCACCTTTTCATATTTTTCTTTTTTGTAAATAAGCGCATGTGTCCCTATTGTAATTTGTGGGTGTTCCCCCTCGATAGTTTTGACGCCCTTTTTTCCGTTTCCCCCAGTTATAAGTTGAATTTTTACATTTTCGCTGGCTAAGAATTTTTGAAATGTTTTGAAATGCTGCTTAGCAAGAATTTCGGTTGGCGCCATGTACAAAACGTTTAAGTTATTCTTTACCACTGCGAGAGAGGCTATTACCGCAACTATAGTTTTTCCTGTTCCTACATCACCTTCCAGTAGGCGATTCATTGGTTTTTTTTCTTTAAAATCTTTGAGGATTTCTTGAGTGGTTTTTTTCTGATCCGCTGTTAGTTCAAAGGGAAGGTTGGAGCTAAATCTTTTTAGATCTTTTTCCATATTTTCATCTAGTTTTATTTCAACGGCCTTCTGTTTTCCCACCAAACTAGACTTAAGCATTTCAGTTTGCATCATTTCGATAAATAATTCGTTGTATCCTAAACGAGCTCTGGCCTTTTGCAGTGATGAGAAATTCTTTGGGAAGTGAATATTTATGAGTGCTTCAATAAGATCGGGGAATTTATATTTTTCTTGGATTTCTTTAGGTAGGAATTCCTCTAGCCCGTTCTTTGGTCTTGCATCGGTTAAGACGTCGTTAATCCTGGCTCTGAGCCATTTTGAGTTAATCCCGCCGGTTTGTGGGTAAATCGGTACGATCCTTCCCATATGTAGACTTTTATCTCCCTTTTTTTCCACCAACGGAACTACAAATGAGATTTTCTTACCAACTTTGCCGATCATTCCATTAATTAGGTAAGTCTCCCCTACTCTAAGGCTTTTCTTTAAATAAGTCATATTAAACCAAATTAAATCTATTTCCCCAGAATCATCTTTAACAATCGCTTTCGTTAGCCTTTTCCTTCCTCTTGTGAAGATGTTTTCAATTTTTTCTAATTTTGCCTCTATCGTGTATTTTTCATTTTTATTTAGGATATTTTGTGCTTCGTTTTTTACTTCGGCTATTGTTTTTATTTTGCTCCTATCTTCATATCTGAATGGATAGTGATGAAGCAAATCTCTGACCGTTATAATATCCAGTTTTTCCAACAGTTTTTGGGTTTTAGGTCCTATTTGAGGTACTTCTGTGACTTTGGAATTTAGTTTTACCATCCATTCAGTATTATACTTGTTTCAACTACCTGTTTAAACTTTAGAAGGACGAACCCAGGACAGTCCTTTGAAACTCCCCATACCTAAAATGCTAGTTTGAATAACACTCAAGGACTATCCTTTACACTTTTTCACTTATATCTATAGTAAGGGCATTTGTGAGCTTGGTAACAAGGACTGTCCTTCTTAATATATAGATCTTTGGCTGTAGGACCGGGGATAAATGGGTGTAGCTCCTAGGATAGTCCTGGTATTAAGGAGGCAAAAACTTTTATGTGTGAAGCACGATGCTTATTGTGGTCTCATCCTAAGAATGGGAGAAATAGAGGTAGAAGCATGGCTAATGTTGCTAGCACAATGATTATTTTAACTAACCTATCTTTTTTCAGCGCTTTCTTGATTGTTCTTCTAAACTTTTTTAGAATTTTCTTTCGCTTTTTGCCCTCCCCACCCTTTTTGAGATCTTTTATTTTGCTGATAAATTTTTTCAGCGCTTCATTTAACTTTTGCATACCTTCTCTTTCCCAGCTTTATTATATCTCCGGATTTTAATTTAGTTTCTTCCATTGGATCGGTACGTTTTTCATTGTTTATCATAAGTCCTCCTTGTTCAATAATTTTTCTGATGTGTGTTTTTGACATTTTTGGGGCCATTACTGAGAGGAGTTGGTACAGAGGGCCTTTTCCACCAAACTCTATTTCCGGTATTTCATTAGGTAGCTTTTGCTTCTGCACAGTCTTTTCGAAGTGTTGCTGTGCCGTCACAGCAGCTTTTTCTCCTTTTATTACTTTTACAATCTCAAATGCCATTAGTTTCTTAAATTCCAATGGATTTTCCCCGCTTTCAATGGCTCTTTCAATTTCTTCAGTCTGGTCCATTGGAATGTCGGTCAAGAGTTCTAGTCCTTTTGTGATAAGTTTGTCAGGATATGACATAGCTTTACCGTACATATTTTCCGGACTATCCGATAGGTTTATGCCATTTCCTTTTGTTTTGTTCATGGTCTTGCCTTCCGGAGCTTCCATCATTTTATTGGTTCGGACAAACTTTTCTTTATTCAGATAGGTTTTGGAAAGCCGTCTGCCTACAAGCATGTTAAATGTTTGATCAGCGCCTCCAATTTCCATATCGACTTCCATTGCGACCCCATCATATCCCTGCATTAGTGGATAGAAAAACTCATGAAGACCGATTGGAGTGTTTTCGTTTATTCTTTTGGCAAATAAATCCCTTTCAAGGAGCTGTTGTACAGTAACATTAGACATTAGTTTCAGGATTTCTTCCAGAGTTAACCTAGATAACCACTTGTGATTTCGCTCGAACATAACCGGATTTTCTCCGTCAAAGTCTATTAGTTGCCCCGCCTGCTCTTTCCACCCGCCCATGTTTTCTTCTATCTGCTTGTCAGTCAATATGTTTCTGGTTTTTCCTTTGTCAGGATCCCCTATCTTTGCAGTGAAGTCTCCTATTAGAAAGATTACTTCGTGACCTAGCTTTTGTAGGAGTCTAAGAGCCCTAATACCCATTGCGTGCCCGACATGTAGGTAGGGCCCGGTTGGATCAAA
>CAZMKN010000025.1:0-5664 GCA_964567095.1 uncultured Candidatus Saccharibacteria bacterium
TAGTTGTCCTTTATATCCATATTTCTTTTTTAAAATAGCGAACGCGTCAATTAAGTTCTCCACATTTTTGTGTCTATACATACTGCTAACATAAAGCAAAAAATCTCCTTTAACCCCAAGCTTTTCTAAGACCTGTTCCTCATATTCTTTAGTTGTGTCCTTTGTGAAGTCTGGGTCAACTCCTTCCGGTGCTACCACGATTTTCTCTGGACTTAGAAATGGATAAAAATTTAGAAAGTCTCCCTTCACCACTTTTGTTGGAACAATAATTTTTTTGGACCTAGTTACCGCCGTAAACATTGCTAGGTGATACGCAAATTTCTTCAGTAAAAATTTTGGGCTTGTTAATGTAGTGGCTCTGTTAGTACTGAATTTGTGCATGATAATATCTGGAATTGCCGTAACAAGCTTTCCCGGGTAAAAAATTGGAACGTTAAAGTGAGGGACATAATATAAATCCAATTTTTGGTTTAGCAGTTTTAGTAAATAGAATGTTTGTTCCTCAAAAGAGTACCACTTATAGTGCGCCAGTATTTTCTTGAAATTTTTTGCCTGTGGCTGATAATCTTCAAATCCTTTTTTTCGTAAGAAAATTAGGTAACTGTTTTTGTGATCTATTTTCTCTAGGTGCTGGATGAGTGCTTTTGTGTACCTTCCCGGACCCGCCTCTCCCCAAAACCGAGCATCAATCCCTATTGTCTTATTATTCTTGTTTCTCACCTCTCTATTATAAAGGACAGCCCTTTCAAAGGACAGCCCCTTAATATTATGTTAGTATCGACCCAAGCACATTGATATCTTAGCGAAAGGAGCTACTCCCGTGTCAGAGAATTTGGTAGTTTGTTGGAGTTCTTCCGGTGACGTGGGGAGTTTCAAGGAGGAATCCCCCAAAAAATCAATTCATATTATGCTTGGTTTTGGATCCTGTTGGATTTCCCCCAGAGGTCGTATCACCCTACCCAAACCTTACAGTTACGAGGTCTTCTTTAACTATTCTCATAACGGGAATCACTCTCCCAAGATCGTATCCTCCGGCGAAAGCATGCGCATAGAGGCGCATCCTGGAACCGACCTGAGGGTTTATACACCCGACGGGATCTTACGAGTATTGATGTCGTTTCCCGTCTCTGATGAGAGGTTTTACGATTCCTTGCACACTGAGCAGCTTTCTTAGCGGAAGCTTGCTATCAACATTGGTTCCCCTTGCTATTGATCTTTTACCGTAGTGTGTGTAATGCTCTTGGTCATTAAGTTCACTTTCATAAGAGGACAAGGAGGTTGGTATGAAGATTCCGTTTGTGACGGCGCTGTACAATTCCGATACTTACACAAAGTGGAAGGATCAGTATTCTCTCAACACATCCTTTGAGGATGAGGTAGGAACAGGAGAGTTAACTTGTGTAATAAAGATCACCCCGATACCTCCATGGACATCCAATGAGGTTCGCGGAGAGATTCACGACCAAACCCCTGTTCTCGTAGAGGAATTGAAAGCCCGTGATTTCGATGTTCAGATGTTGGGTAGAGCTCGTTGCGTTGGTACTAGTATATATGTGAGGCTCTACTAGCCTCAGTTTGTGTAAAAGGAAGCTTTACATCTAACTCGTTGTTGAGTTATATGTTGGGATTAATCCCAGGCTTCCTTTTTGTTTTCCCTTAACGAGATTCCATCAAATGTTACTTCGTGAATAGTGCTTTTAATTTTTTCTTTAGCTTTATTTTCGCATCTTTGGGAAGTTCTCCTAATTTAGTTTCTAGCCTTGTTATATCTACCGTTCGCATATACCAGATCAAAAGGGCAGATTCTTTTTTCAAAAAAGGAAGCCTCGGTAGTAAAAGCTCCTCTTTTTTTAGATTTTCTGTTTTGGATGTTACAGGAGCAATTAGTGTAAATCTTGGATCTAGTTCGCTTATTTTTGTACTTAGTATCACGCCCGGCCGATATTTTTTGAACTTTTGCCCGTAGGCCGGATGAAATCTAATCAAATAAACTTCTCCAAATTTTGGGTTTTTTATTAGATTACTCACTTTCCCTTTCTTCCAGATAATTCCACATTGTATCTAGGTCTTCCTGCTCTGACATTCTCCAATCAGAGAGTTCCGTTGACTCCTCATACTTTATTTTTGCTAGTAAAGCTTCCACCGCAAGTCTTGTTAGAATACTGCTCCTGTCCGTATTTGGGAACTCTTTATCCAGAGCGTTGACTACAAACGACGGCATTACTACTTGTATTCTTTTATCGGATTTTACCTTTCCATACTCCAATGCCGCAGATAGTTCTTTGAGTTTTAGGTATTTTTGTTTGGATGTTTTATAAATGAAATCATCTCTTTTATCTACCATGTGTATGATTATACACATATGATTGGAAGTTTACAAATAGTCGCAGTGATAAACTATAATTGTTTTTGTTCTCGCATCGTTTAGATAGCCTCTTGGTGCAAGGTTAGGATACTCCCCCCACTTTACTTTTTGGCTGTTGGTGTTCAGGTTCTTTTTCTCCAACTGACCTAATTTCACTTACTGAATTCTATAATCTTCCTCGGGTTTCGTTGGAATGGGAATTGGAAGGATTTCAAAATTAATAATTACAGTATCTCTATTTACTTCCACTAGTCCTTTTAATGTTTCAACGGTGACTATCAACTTATCATTTTCCATTTTAATATTAGCTAAGGAAACGCCGTAGGTTGCCAACGAGTCAATAATAGCCGAATCCAGATTCCTTTCAAGAGATGTTTGTATTCGTTGGGGCACGGGGACTTGCCCTGCATGCAATCTTCTTAACTTATATTGGTGATTCTCGCGTAGGAGTTCGCCCGTAATTTTACCTGGAAGAAGTGGATGGCTACTCACTCCTTGGAAATAAAGAATTCCTCCGCTAATATCCACAATTGGATCATTGACTTTATAGTTTTTGGGAAGATACGTTGCAATTAACTGTGTAATTTGATTACCGGTGAGTGAAAATGTGACAATTTCGCGTTCTCCTGCCCAAAGAGAATCTGGATAAGGAAGGCACTCAAAAAGGCACTTCTTTTCAATATCACTTAAACGATCTAATTCTATTGATCCCCACCCCTCCTTTTCCCTTTTTCCAGCAATTTGCTTACATTCTGGAGGTATCCAACACAATTCTTTTGAGCCGGCAATTTCCGTAGATCCAATTGATTTTTGGTAATTGGCAGGGTTTCCGATTACTCGTACTGAACTAGAAGATACTCGGACTTTAAGTTCAGGCTGAGAAGTAGTAAAAAGGAGCATGTAGGCAACACTAAACATTCCAAGCACGCCGACGAGAATTAGCCATAATCTCTTACCCCTTAGAAGTTTGTGTTTATATTCCATAGTTTATTTGTTATTTTTAACTGTTTCAATATTACTACTTTTAAGTTTAAAATAGAAGCCGAACGCCCGCATGTCTGCAATTCCAAATACGGAATAATGGATCAGTAACTTTCATCTAGTGTAAATTAGGTCTTATTACATACTCCGTGTAACTTCAGTATTTTCTATACTTTATTTAGTTTTTTAAGAAACCCCTCTGTTGTTACGTCAACCTGTCTTAAGATTGCTCTCAGAGTTCCTGTTCTAACAGGTCGATTATGAACGAGAATAACTGTTCTGCGTCCATTGGGGGTGTTTATATACAACATGGTTTCCTTTTATATCCTTTTACTAAAACCAAGCTTTAACAAAACTCTTTATTTAGTTATTGCGTGGAGAGAATGCTCAAAGTTTGAACACAACCTTTTCTGTATAGTTAAATGTCCTTAATCAAAAAATCCCAAGGATTACTCAAACTTTGAATACAAAGTTTTCGTGTGTAACGGAATGTGAAACATTTGTTTAAGTCACTCAGGAAGTGTTTACACTTCCTTCGGGTGCAATGAAATACTCGCATTCGCTCATATTTACATTGGCCCAGACAGGTTCGAATACGAACATGTCTGGTGGGCTCTACAGGATTTGAACCTGTGACCTCTTCAATGTCACTGAAGCGCTCTAACCAACTGAGCTAAGAGCCCTTAAAACAGTTCCGAAAGAACTTTTTAGATTTCCTAACTTGTACGAATGCGGTTGATAAAAAACCTACTTTTTCTTAGGATCCATGACTTTGTCGATTATACCGTATTCAACCGTCTGTTCCGCATCCATCCAATTATCTCGGTCTATATCATTCATTACCTTTTCCAACTTTTGTCCGGAACTTTTAGCAATTATTTGTGCATATTCTTCCCGTAATTTAAGCATGTGTTTTGCAGTAATTTCAACATCCGATGCTTGTCCCTGTACTCCACCCAAAACCTGATGAATCATCGTATAAGATCCCGGCAGACCGTACCTTTTTCCTTTGTTACCTCCCGCTAACAACATTGCTGCCGCAGAAGCGGCCAACCCAACATTTATTGTGCTAACAGGGTTTTTAACGTGTTTCATGGTAGCATACATGGCCTTTCCGGCGTAAGCCTCTCCGCCCGGAGAGTTGATATAAACGCTAATCTGTCTTTCCGGATCCTCACTTTCCAAATAAAGTAACTGCGCTATAAAAGTATTTGCCAATCCCATGTCAATAGGACCTGTTACAAAAACAATAAAATCCTTAAGCAGTCTTGAATAAATATCATAAGCTCTCTCATTTCCATGGGGATCCTTCTCAACAACTATTGGTACTAATGTATTATTTGTAGTCATTTATTTTTTCTCCTTTCCGTTTTGTTTGTCATTTTGTATTTCCTTCTTTTGTTCTGGCTTTTCGTTACCTTCTAACTCTTCCATTATACCTGCCAACAGCTTATTTTTTTCCAAAATACTTTTTATATACCACTTATGCACAGGATCTTTCAGGTTTTCTAGTGCCACAGGATCTCCGGAAGCTGCCGCCGTTTCCTCAATTTCTTCATCTGAAACCTCAATTCCGGAATCTTTTACTACCTGTGCCAGCGCAAACTCCGCTTTTAAACTTCCTTTGGCATTATTTTCAAATTCCGCGTTCAACTGCTCGCTGGTTTTCGCCTGTGCCAGCAAATACTGCTCCATGGTCATGTTTAGTGTTTCCGTTTGGTTAATCAATCTAGCCCTCATTCTATTAACCTCGTCCTCTATCAGTAATTCCGGTACCTCAATTTCCGCACTATCTACAATTATTTTAATAATCTCATTTGTGTGCAGACGATTATGGATGTTTTTTATATCATCTCCTTTTTTCAGTGCCGTTTCTTTCAATTTCTCAGATTCTTTTTTTCTTTCGTCCAATTTTTCCTTTAGGACCTTTTTGTAGTCCCCTATTTTTACATCAGGCCGTACAGCGACAGTAGCAACAAACTCAAAATCCTCTTCCAGCCCAAATTTTTTTATTTCTACTTTTGGGTTCGATAAAGGATTTATTTTGTTTTCTTTTAGTGCTTGGATGTAATATTTCTCTAGAAGTTTATTTACAACTTCTCCGTTTACCTTTGCGGGATCTAAACTTTTTTCCACTAAATCCCTTGGAGCATTTCCTTTACGAAAGCCCTTTATTTCAACGGATTTAACAGATAGTTCAATAAACTCATTGTAGGCCTCTTTAACTTTATTTACGGGAACAGTAATATTTAATTGTAGTGTTGATTTTGGTAATTTTTTCGTTTCCACTTTCATAACCTGCAGATTATAGCATGTTT
>CAZMKN010000026.1:0-5347 GCA_964567095.1 uncultured Candidatus Saccharibacteria bacterium
CTGAGCCTCTATTTTCCACTTTTTAAGTGCTTGCTTCACTATTCTTTGGGAGGCAGCATGAAGCCTCAACAACTCGACCGCCTGGCCCTTTTTTGTGAAGGGTAATTCCCCAGCCTTTTGATGGTCGGAAAGATCGTGCAACGACCGCCATTAGATCGCGCACCGATGGGGCCCTGTCTAGAATATACACTCGTTGTTCACCAACCACCAAAGATTTCAAATTCTCTCCCATCTCTTCCAAAGTGACAATCTTAAGTACATCATCAACGCACATTGCATTCTCCGTTCTCTAAAGGAACCAACCTAGAAATAATATAGGTTATTTGAGCCCGTAAGTCAATTTTTGATATCTTCCGGAAAATTTGTTAATATCCTAGAGTATTGATCGTTGAAATTAGGGGGCGCCGTGGGTGCGAGAAAGGATACTAAGGATCTGGAAAAGCTGGGACTGGTCTGTATTAACTGCGGCAGTATTATTACTGCAGATGATATAGATAGATGTCCTCATTGCGGTGAGGAACCCTACGTAAATGTTCTCGTGGCTTCAAAAAAACCTAGGAGGGTTTCTACGATGTATCTATTAGGTTCCGAGGATTGCGGTGTTGTTTGTTCGTTGCCCTCGGCTGTCAGAGCAGGGAGTGTTGTGAGAATCTCAAACTCTATTGTTATTACGGTAATTGGTGGGGGATCTCTCATGATTGGTCACACATATCGATTGCTTTCGAGCCCAAACAAGTACAGCCTTGACGGTAAGTGGATTCCCGTGTTTGGTGTTCAAACTACGGAGGACTGAGCACGGAGAGGCCGTCTTTTAATGTCTCTAAGTCTTGTTATCGACAGCTTGTCCATGAAACGTAAGATATTTACGTAATCAAGGGCAAGCTGTTTTCTTTTGAGAACGGAAAAATCCTAAATCAAGAGCATTCCTTGGAGCTATTGTCTGCTAGAATACTTTTGTGTCCAAGATACTTCGGTCAGAAAAAGCTACAAAAAAAACTCCTAAAAAACCCCATAGAACTCAAGAAAAAAGCCCCAATTTTCCCGAAGACTGGCCTAAATACTTCAAAGATCGTTTAATACTAGAAAACCCAAACTCTACAATAGGTGTTATTACGCTTTGGATGCCCAAAGAGGACGTGGCAGAGAATCTAGAGCCGGGCACTTACTTAGTTTGCGGGCAGCTTTATACGAAACAAGGTATAAACTATATTTTGCGAAATATCCTAGCCAACCCAAAAATCCAAAACCTTGTCATGTGCGGGGCAGATCGTCAGGAAAGCGGGGAGGCGCTAAAGAAATTCTTTGAAAAAGGTTTTGAGAAAGATCCGAACTCAGGAGGTAACCTAAAGGCCTGGAAAATAAAAGGAGATGAGAAGGCCTTTATACATAGCCAAATTCCACTAGAGTATCTCGAAAAAATTAGAAAAAACGTAAAACTTTATGATCTTAGGAAGGCCGCCCTTTCGGAAGTTACAAAAAAAGTATCCGAAGTGCATAACGCAAATCAAAACACCAAGCCCTTTTGTAAGCCCATAACCTTTCCTGAACCGGAAAAAACGGAGCCTGAAACCTATCCATCGGATGGTTCAGTATTCAAAATCCGTAGAGACTTTGTTGGCGACGCATGGCTAGATGTTTTGAAAACTGTAACTCGTTTTGGCCACAAAATTCCGGGGATGTATGGCGATGTTGGGCAAGTTGAAAACCTTTGTGTGGTTATAGAAAAAGAGGATCCAGACAAGCCGCAAATGTACGACTATTTTAACTTCGACAAAAAACAGTTGAATCTTTATATAAAAGGATTTTTTGATAAAAACGAGGAAAAATCTGAGATTTATACATATGGGGAAAGGATTTTTGCTTCAGGTGGTGTAGATCAGGCTAAAATAATGGTAGAAAAGCTAAAGAGGTTTGAACATGATAGGGGAGCCGTAGTGGTTTTATGGAAGCCCGAAATTGATAACTTTCCACCGGAAGACGTTGTTGTTCAGGAAATGGGGCAAACTCAAAAGTGGCGCGTACCCTGTTTGGTGATGATTTTGGGTCAGGTAATTGGCGGGAGACTCAACATGTCCGCAATATTTAGGAATAACGACGTTTACGGTGCGTGGCCTCTAAACGCGTTTGCACTTAGAGCATTCCAAAAAGATATTGCTAAGAAAATCGGAAAGGAATTGGGTACCTTAACAACTATTTCGCATATCGCTGAAATTTACGAGCTCAACTGGGAAGAATCAAAAATTATAGTGCAGGAAAACGATAGTCTCGAACGTACATGCCAATACGACCCCAGAGGTTACTATGTTATAACAGTTGAAGATCCTCAAATTAATGTGGTTTTTTACTCCCCCGATGGAAGCAAAGAGCTTGACTCTTACTATATCGATGGCACAAAGGACAAAGCGGCCCGCGACCTCTCTGCCACTATTTTAAAGGATATGTTGGTTAGTGACTTAGGCGCGGCTTGTGATTTAGGACGCCAGTTAGCAAAAGCGGAAAGTGCGGTGAAGCTAGGATTGGAATTTGAACAGGACCAACCCCTAAAGTTTAAGTCTTAATTTAGTTTTAAGCTTGTTTCCAGGATCTGAGTTCCCTTTTTGCCCGTCGTAACATTTTTTGTGTGAACCGCCTTTCTTTCCTGTAATCCTTTATGTTTTGGTAACGTCCTTTATTCCCCTTAATATTTTCCAGATGTGATTTTGTGTGCTCAATAGCGTATTTTTTAAGCAAATCTTGATTCAATTCATCCGGATAAATCTTTTGGGCAAATTCTAATAAGTTTCCAAGACCTTGATCTGTTTTCATTCTAAACCATGAGAAGACAGCACCTCTGGCTATGTCATATTCTGCCGGACCTATACACGCAAGTTCAAAGTCGACTATCGCTTCAATTTTATCGTAGGAAACAAGCATATTTGAGGGAGTCATGTCTCCATGCAAAAACTTTTCCTCTCCTTTTTGTGCGCCCTCAACTCTCGGCAACTTACAACTAAAAATTTTTGGGTCTATCTGGTGTATTTCGTGCAGTATTTTTACTGCTTGCTCAAAAATCTCTTTTGTCATGTCAAATGGCGGCATGCCTTGTAAATATGGATAAAATGTAAGCATCCTATCTTGCATTAGGATATTTCCTTGTGAATCTTTTTCCTCCTTTATATACGTCATCTTGTGACCTTCTTTATTTGGGATGTATTTTCTAGTTTCCACCGAAAGGTTAATTTTGGAGTTTATTTCGATATCCTTTTTTGTAACTCGTTCCTTTTCTAAGGTTGCGTCGCTTATTCGTGCAATAAACTCATTGTCATTTACATCTTTTATATATGTTGATGTGGATGTGTACCCCCAGGAGAAGTTTTCTGAGTAAACCACATCTATTCCGAAGTTCTTCTCGACAATTTGCTCCAGCCTTTTATGATATTCTTTCCTGAAAAGGTATTTGTCTTCTTTTGATTTAGTGTTTTTTAATTGCATATCTTAGTTCTTATAAATATCATACTTGTTTTGTAGTTTTGAGGATAGTTTTTGTAGTTAGGAAATTTTCTTGACATGTTATAGGGCATGTTGTAAATGACTTAATTCCATGCTATTCTCCTTTTGATTTGAGTTACTTGAATTTCCCTCTCTGCAGTAATAAGGAAGCAGGGTTCAAGTGAGATTCTGTGCAAAGCCAAGTGCTATTGGTCGTTAAGCAGGTTTCAAAATTAAAAGGGAGGTCGTTTAATAAATATTTTTCGTACAGACCTCCTTTAGACAAAAATGAAAGGAGATTTTTTATGTCAAAAATCAAAGTACCCTCGGTAACTGATCTATTTAAAGCTGATGTTCACTTAGGACATCAAATACGGCGTTGGAACCCAAGAATGGAGCCCTTCATTTACGAGTCCCGTAAAGGTATCCACATTATTAATTTGGAAAAGACCCATGAATGTTTGCAGTCTGCTGCGGAATTTCTTTACACCATAGCAAAAGAAGGAAAACAGATCATTTTCGTTGGGACTAAACGCCAAGTTGTGGATCTTATAAAGATTGAGGCTACTTACTGTGGCGCTATGTATGTTAACCAACGTTGGTTGGGGGGCACAATAACAAATTATTCGGTTATTAAAAATAAAATAGACAAATTGGCAAACATGGATCGGAAAAGAAAAGAAGGTGAGTTTGAAAAATATACTAAAAAGGAACGCTTACTTCTAGATCGAGAAATCGAAAAACTGGAAAATTCTGTTGGGGGCCTTTCTGACATAAAAGGCTTGCCCGCTGTTTTAGTAGTAATTGATGGACATAGAGAGAAAACTGCGGTTCATGAAGCGAACATAAAAAACATTCCGGTTGTGGCTTTGATTGATACTGATACCGATCCTGAAGGGGTAGCTTATCCGATACCGGGGAATGACGATGCCATAAAATCTGTTTCGTTGATCTTGAGGACTTTATCTCTTGCCATCGAAAAAGGTTCCATTGATTTCGCGAAGGGGGTAGAAAAAGCGAAGGAAGTGGAGAAGGCCGGTGGAAAGATTTCGGAGACGGAGAAAGTTACCAAAAATGAAAAACAAGAGAAAGTCTCTGGAGCAGAAGTAGAAACGAAAACCAAAAGTAGCAAAAAAGTGACTAAAAAAGCGGATAAAACACTGCCAAAGACCGACAAGAAAGCTCCTGAGAAAAAAGTGAAACCTACGAAAAAGGCAAAAACGCCAAAAGCCAAAAAATAGATTCCATTAACTTTCATTTGGAATGAATAAAAGAGCGCAGTGAAGTAAAATAAAAATAGGGATCGTTACTAAAAATTAAGAAATTAAAAAAAAGGAAAAGTATGGCCACTATAAATCTCCAAGATATAAAAAAGTTAAGAGAAGAAACGAGCGCGTCCATAATGGACGTTAAAAAGGCGTTGGAAGAATCGGGTAGTGATTTCGGGGAGGCTAAAAAACTATTAGTCGAAAAGGGTAAGGCAAGGGCAGCCAAAAAATCCGCCGAAAGAACCGTCAAGGACGGCTTAGTTGAAAGTTATATTCACACAACCGGAAAAGTAGGAAGCTTGATTTTGCTCTCATGTGAAACGGATTTCGTTGCAAAAACTGACGAATTCAAGAAATTAGCACATGAGATAGCTATGCAAGCCGCCAGCCAGGACTACGGGAGTGTAGATGAGTTGTTGAGTGATGAATATATCAGAGATCCTTCAAAGAAAATCTCTGATCTGATAAATGAAACGGTTGCGAAGCTTGGCGAGAAGATTGTCCTAAGCAAAGTAATCCGCTTTTCAATCAATAAGTAGTTTTATAGAAAAGTAACCTTTTTCATTCAAGGTTGTGATAGTAATATTCTGAAAGCGTCTATTGGGGGGGGA
>CAZMKN010000027.1:0-3756 GCA_964567095.1 uncultured Candidatus Saccharibacteria bacterium
GGATAGCCTCATCCATGCGAACAGACATGGAAAGTAAACTCCCACTACCATAGCCTCCAGAAGAAGCAACGGACAAAGGCGTTTTATTTAGGTTACATATCTGATCAATTTTCGTATCAGTAGCAAGAGCAGAAATTTGTTTGGCGGCGCTACGCGCTATTTTTTTTGCCGCTATTTTTTCATCATTATCAAACTCAGCAACACTATCCAACCACAATTTGGTGTTAGGAACGTCGCTATTGACCAAAACACCATTTTCATCTAAATCTCGGGCGATCAAACCACAATTCGTAAGAGTATCAGGATTTCTACCTGTAGCACCTTCCGCAGGAATAGCTGTAATACCAGTAATTCCTATGTGTATAGCTGTTTTGACCAAACTATTCTCACGATAATTTTTATCAGTTATCATGTGCGTAATGTGCTGAATACCTGTGAGTTCTTCTGCAGCCTCAATATCTTCGAGACTAGAGCCAAACATTGTATCGGATTGAGCAATAGCCTCTCCAAAAACAAGAAGAATAACGAAAAAAGCCACTAAAAAGCCACTTAAATTTTTCCCAAACCTTTTGCCATTAGAGTGCATCGTAATTAAGATTGTATATGCAGAATAAACTTAATGTCAAGCTAAAATCCTCGACAAGCAAACAAATAAAAAGCTTTAAAAAAGGCGCGTTTACAGTTAAAATAAAAGTACGATGGCTAAACCAATAGGATATACGGGATACTACCCGGGAGAAAGAATTCCACGCCCTCCGGGAGGAGGAAAACCGCAACCGCCTATTACATATGATCTCAATGTACTTGCCCAATCCATAGAAGAAATGGAAATCGCTGTTGGTAACATACCTAAGTGGACTGCGGAAAGGTTCACTAAGGCGATTGAGTCAAATCTTAAAGCTACTATATATGGAGGAACAATTGATGCTAGTAATTTAGCTGCCTATGACGAAGAGGAAATAGAGGAAGAGTTTAGCGAAATTTCAGGAACTGCTGGTTTCGCTGTAAATCTGAATCCTGCGGACATAGCCAAAGACCCGAAAAAATGGGCCAGTAAGTTAGTTGAGGGAGCTTACAGCGAATTAACCTCTCTTAGCGATATTGAAGCCAGAAAAAGAAAAAATATTTGGGGAGATGTTGTTGGGCTAAAGGGAAACGGAGACACCACGGTCAGAGATCTCACTAGCGGAGACACCGTGGTCAGAGATCTCACCAAAAGAAGAGCTTTAAGAAGGGCGGGTGTGGAAGATCATGGAAATGTAGATAACTACCCTCTAGACTTAACCCATATCAACGGCTATGAAAAAGAGGGAAGAGCAGTTGCAGAAAAGATAGTTGATTTCCAAGGAAATATTAGAACAGTAAACTTTAGGGATAAAAATTTTGATATTGTCCTTAGAACCTCCTTTGCAGGTACTCGAAAGGTTTTGGCTAATAATGTTGAGAAACTTGAAGGAGATGACCAAAGATTTGTCCTATCGTTTCTATCAAAAATAGATCTAGCTCAAAATGTAAAGTCTGTAGATAAGGCCTCCGAAGATATTATTAAAACCATTGGAAGACTTCGGGGACTGTCAGCAGAAGAAAATCCTGTAGATAAAAAAGGAAGGCCCATAAGTCTTGAAGGTTCGATAGCGGATCTTCAATTACAAGTAGATAAATCACGGGGCCAAATTCAACTCATGACTGGTAGAACTGACTCTGTTTTAAGTAAGCAGGAAGCACAAAGGTTGGGACCGCATATACGTAGATATGAAAGATCTCTAAACCGAATAGAAAAAACGATTTCGGATCCGACCCGCATAAGAGGTGATGGTTTGTTTGTAAGGAGGCTCTCTGCAGTTACCAGCGATTTGGCAGGACAAGGGTCAGGAGGAAGATACAACAGCATAGAAAGAGCCTATCTCAGGAGTTTGGGAGATGAGTTCACTAGAGGAAGTGCTTCAGGAATAGCTGGAGACGATAGAATAGAGGATCTAATAAGAGGCGTGGATGAAAATGGGTATCAATACATAAGGCGAAATAGAATGGTGCTTCCAACCCTCGAAAAAGATCGTCAATTCTTTGCTGTGGATGATTTTATGGATGTCTTGTACAAAGATAATTTTTACTCTAAATTCCTGTGGGCAGCAAAAATAAATCCCAGGCTCCGAGCACTAACTCCTGATTATTATGTGAAACAACTCATGGTCAAAATGCATTATTTTGGATTGGTCGTAGATGAGGGATCTATTGTAGGCCCTAATGGAGAGCTCATAAAACCAAAGTTCTTCCTTTTTAAATGGGCGAACAAGATGATAGATAAAAGCCAGAAAAAGGGGGGAGCCTTTGCAAACAAGTTCAGTATTGAAATCAAAGGATTTGGTAATCACATAGTTAAGGGAGGAAATCGTTTTGGAGCTGTGCAAAACCTTAGCAAATTGATAAAAAGTGAAAGTTTCAATGCAGGTAAAATGGCGGCACTTATGGGTGCGGACGGCATAATGGGCATGAAAGGCACGCTTGCCAGATTAAATCTTCCCTTTGATGATTTAAGCGTGGAGAAATTACTAAAATTCCAAGCGTGGGCTAAGGAAAATGCGCAGAGACTGGGCATAAATTGGGAAAGCGGAGAAGACATGATGAAGGTTGTTAGAGGGCTGGCGGCATATGATAACAGTCAAATCAGAAATATCGGCATTGGTATTACAAAGGCTTATAGAGGCAAATTACAGCAGTTTGTACAAAAACTGAGTGTGCTGCAAAACAAAGTTTTTGGTAGCTTTCTAGGAAAGGTAACGGGTAAGCTCGTCTCATGGAAAATGGCTATATCTGTGGCGGTCTCTGAGGCAGTAATGGATGCTTTGGGAATAGCTACTGGAGGAGCGGCTTTTCTATTAAAACCTTTGCAACTACTTTTGCAAGCGGCCATAAAGATTGCACTAGATATTGGTGAGAAGTTCGTGATGAGTATAGTAAAAGCGGATTTTGGAGAACTAAGTAAATTCCTAGATAAGTCGCTAACTAATGTTGTTAAATTTCTAGCACAGATAAGCGCTGCGATTACAATCGCGGCCGTGATTCCATTTTTGATAGTAACCACCTTACTAAGTGCAATTCCTCTAGAGAACAACGCCAAGGTAGGGGGAATCGGGAGCGCAGGAGTAATTCCAGGTCCTCCGGGACCTGTCCCTCCTCAAGTTGTAGGGACATGTCCAATCGAGGGCGTAAAGACTTGTTTATCCTACGCAGGAGATCCTAGACCAGACAGCATATGCCATCATGGGGACAATTTATATTGGGCCGGTAATTCTCCAGCATGTAGATACACCATTCCATGGATACAGTATCCTGCAGGAGGAACTTGTAGCTTACCCAGTTTTTCATCGGCAGCGTGTGCTCCAAATCCACGCGTAGATCCCTCCAGAAACAATGTTTGCCGAATCTCAATGAAAACACCACAACAAGAATACTATGGTTACGCTCTGGATGTTAGCAATGTCGCCGGAACGACCGTGTATCTTCCAGAAATTGGAAATGTACAAGAGTGGCGCCTAACATCTGCCTATACATGTTCAAACTCAACCTGCAACTGGGGCTACAAAGCCTTTTTCGCAGCGGGAGATGAAACAAATGAGTACAAACTAGCACTTGTACACACATCGAGGAGAAGATACGATGGTAACGGAAGCTGCGGAACGGACTGTTATCTTGTGGGGGATGCTATCAGCACTCTGCATGACTTTGGCGGGGGTTCGGGGCATGTTCATATAGAAC
>CAZMKN010000027.1:3856-5291 GCA_964567095.1 uncultured Candidatus Saccharibacteria bacterium
GCTATCAGCACTCTGCATGACTTTGGCGGGGGTTCGGGGCATGTTCATATAGAACTAATGATAAATGGACAGCCTTACAAACCCGAAGATTATTTATGTTTATAATATACATAACCAAATGAACTTAAACAATAGGAAAAAGGCGTTACTAATTTGTTTCGCAGTATCACTAGGTATATTGGCTATATTCCTATTGATTTCAAAAGAAACCGAAATTACAGAGCCACCGAAACCGTCTGTAAGAAAGGTAGATCCTTTGAAACCAAACAAAAAAGGGTTGCTGAAGCTCGTGAATATAGACCCGGAAAACGGTGAGGTTAGCACGGTTGATTATGCTCAATACATAAAATTTACTTTTAACGAACCCGTTGATTTAAAAACGCTCGAAGTAAAAATAACACCTCATGTGAATACGCGTATAAAAGCTCCTGTAAACAAAAAAACAGTTTGGATTATCCCTGATAAAGAAATTTGGGAACCAAAGGTCAGATACATTATAGAGATCTTCAAAGCAAAAGGAACGGAAGGGGAACTCTTAGAAAAACCAATTAAATACGAGTATTTAAACATGCCTCCCGAATTTGGCGATTGGGGAGAAACAGAGTCACATTTACAAACTAACTAATGGTGGAAACTCTTACTGCATAATATAAAGGAGCAACTCGGTGAGACAAGGTTAAAAGTGAGTGTTATGGGCACTGACCGCCACAAGCGGCAGGAGCGTCACTTGCTGGAACAATACACCCTCTAAATCACCTAGGGCCGGTAGCACGTGGATAGAGGACATCACAGGTAACCTTACACGTAATAAATGCTGACTCACACCCCTCCAGACACCCCGCAAGAGTTCCGCAAACGATAATGCAATCCTTTTTAACTGGTGTGCAAGTAGAAGATACACAGCTCGAGTATGTAAGACCGGAGCTTGTGGGAGTATTGTCATCAATCCAAGAAACTATGCCATTAATACCAGTTTTCAAGGAACCAAAAATCCCTCCTGGTGACTTAAGCTCCGGATTTGACGAGCCAAGTCCAAGAATCCCCACCACAATAGAATTAATTGCAAACACACCGATTACGATACACAGTCCAATTACGGCATATGTTAAAGATTGTTTGGCGCCGGCTATTCCTTTAGGATCTCCTTGCGCAGTTGCAAACTTATAAGCGCCAAAAATCAAGTAAGCAATAAAAATAGCTCCTGCTGAGAAGACTAAAATATTCAGCGCCTTACCCAACATGCCTACAAGCAATTCAACGTTCCTGAAAGAGTTTATATCGCCAGGATCCAAAGCATAAACACGGGACATTGGAGCAAATTTATTCAACACTAAATTTAAATCAAAAATCATAAATCAAGAACAGGTGTGGCGTCAATCAAATCCACATGAGTAACGCCCAAAATACTGTTTATAATAATATACTTAATAGCAAC
>CAZMKN010000028.1:0-5078 GCA_964567095.1 uncultured Candidatus Saccharibacteria bacterium
CAGGCCCCAAAAAATGAAATTGATGCGATCGCTGTAACTGTTGGCCCAGGTTTAATAGGCTCGCTTATCGTTGGGATAGCGGCCGCAAAAGCACTTTCCTTGGCGTTAGAAAAGCCTTTAGTACCAGTCAACCATCTTGTAGCCCACTTTTACGCTAACTACCTGACTTATCCCCCAGAACAGATAGAATTCCCCGCACTTGTTTTGGTGGTAAGCGGAGGTCACACGGATTTGGTTTTAATGCACAACCATGGGAATTTAGAGTATCTCGGAGGTACTTTAGATGATGCTGCGGGGGAAGCTTTTGACAAAACCGCCAGAATATTAGGACTAGCAAAATATCTCGGGGGAGTAGAACTTTCGCAAAAAGCCTCAAAGTGTTCAGAAAACACACTAGCAGGGACCCTTCCCCGTCCTTTAATAAACGCTGCTAACTACGATTTCTCTTTTTCAGGCTTAAAAACGGCTGTAAAACGCCTTTGGGAAAATAATGACTTTCCTGTGAAAGCGGTGGCCTGCGAATTTGAAACCGCGTTAGTAGATGTTTTAGTTGCAAAAACAATTCGGGCGGCCAAGGAGTTTAAAGTAAAAAGTATCCTTTTGGGTGGAGGTGTATCGGCAAACGTGCGATTACGTCATCGCTTGGAGTTGGAATCGAAAAATATCGCCCTTCCGTTTTTCAAACCGGAGCTTCGTTTATGTGGCGATAACGCTTCTGCCGTAGCCTCGGCAGCCTTCTACAACTTTAATCCAAAATCCTGCAAGGAAATTTCCGCGAATCCTTCATTGAGTATTACTCAGTAATCCCTCTAAAACCAACACCGCTTCTCACCCCACTTTAGCAATAAATAAAGACCTATATTCTAGTTTAACTGGAATATTCCCTATTGAAAAACTCACACAAAGAGGTATAAATACTATGGGGAGCTTAACCAACTACTATAGGCGACGTCAGCGCAATACCCCATTATTACAGGGTCTCAGACATTGTGGATAATTTATGGATAACTTACTAACCTTAATATTTCCTCCTAAATGTATAATCTGCGGAAACTACGGAAGTCTTTTCTGTTCGGGATGTTTATCATCCTGTAGGAAGTTGCGCAGAAATTACACATTAAAATTAAAAAAGCCTCACCCTTCTCTAGACGTCTTTTGCTATTTCGTATATGAGAGAAGTATTAGGGAGTGTATAAAACAATCAAAATACTCCAGAAAGCAGTTTGCGGTCTTAAAAGAGGTATCCAAGGTAGTAATAGAGGCTATGTTAAGGCGCGGCATAGGTTTTAAAGCTGATTACATTTTACCTATACCTTTAAGCTTGGCGAAAAAGAGATACAGAGGGTTTAATCAAGCGGAAGTAATAGCTCAAGTAGTCTCGAAAGCGTATGCAATCCCCAACCAAAATTCTATTTTAATTAGACAAAAAAATACTACAGCACAACATCGTCTAAATAAGCAGGAGCGCCTGGAAAACATGAGAGGAGCCTTTGGAGTAATTCCAAATGTTACGGGGAAGACCTTTTTACTTGTGGATGACATCTGCACAACAGGAGCAACTTTAACGGAGGCGGCTCAAACCCTTTACAGAGCCGGGGCCAAGAAAGTGGAAGCCTTTACGTTAAGTAAGCGTCTTTAAATTTCATGGTTTAGAGTTTTACCAAATAGACTTTAGACCCATCCAAAACGAAAGCCTGAGCCTCGTCCGAACTAACAGTTATATCCTTAAGATTGGTCCACGCGTTATTCACAAATTCTTTTACAAACTTTCCTTCCTTTGTAAGTACAACAATACGATTATTTCCAGCGTCCACAACGTACATATTTTCTAAGTCCCACTTTGTTGTTAGCGTCACCGGATTTTCTAGTTCTTTTTCCATTCCTGAAATTTCGAAACCTTCCTTTACCCCACTGGTGTATCTGACAATGTTTCCTTGGTTTGTTAGCATGTAGATACTTATGGAGATTGACATGTCCCTCACATCCCGAAATTCTTCCGTTTGGGCCCACAGAGCTCCCTCTGTTTCTTCCGGATGCTCCTTGTTAAGTGGGTATTTTAATATTTTGTCCTCTTCGACCTGATAAATCGCCCCCAAGTAAGGAAAGAAAACCTCATGGACTTCAAGCGGATACCTTGTGGTACTTTCACTTTCAGGAGAATAGACACTAAAATCTGTGCTCTCAGCGATGTACAAAGCACCCTCCAATGTTTCCAGCCCTTTTATGTTTTCACAGCTCGTTCCCTGTAACCGCTCAAATTTTGCGGTTTCAGTCTCCGAGGTATACAGAGTTCCGGAAACATCCGCTACATAAATTGTGTCTTCAATCAGCTCGATGTATTCAGGGTTTGCGTTTGGATCCGCTATTTTTAGGTCATAAAAGACCTCAATTCCTTCGGTCTCTCCTACAGGAGTTACTTCAGGGGTTACTTCGGCCGTTTCTTGTACCTGCTCCTCTTGAACACTCTCTACAGGTTCCTCCGCAACTTTATTCGCCGTTCTATTGCTCTTTATTGTCCAAAAAACAGTTCCTAAAAACGCCAAGAAAATTATCGCTAAACCAGCAAATTTCAAATGTTTATTTGGCCCGTCCCTATTTTTGAAGTTTAGATTAGTAATTTCCATCTTTAGCCCCTTTTTTTCTCTTTTACTAAGTATTTTTTTCACTTTGTCCGCCCCCATTTTTAGTGGATTTTTCCCTTTCGTGTCCAGCCCAAAATTTATAATTGTTTCGGCTGATTCAGCTTCTTCCATGTCGAACTTAATCATCAAACAGCCTTCATTTGGTTCAAGGCCGTCTAACTCCTTCGGATTTAATTTCAGTAATTTCTTTGGCGGGAATTTTTTGGCAAAGTTTTCTGTTGTTAGTATAACTACATCGTCTTTTTTAACAATCCCTGTGGAAACTGAAAAACCGTGCTCTTTCACGGTTTCTATCTTTTTGAAATTTCCCCCACGTACGATATAAACTTCTCCTTGGCCGTTTTTTACCACGTAAAATACGTTTCCCCACAAAACAGCCGCCACAATGTCTAGAACAGTCTGTACGTCTTTGGTTCCGTTTAGTTTAAGAACTCTCTCTTTGGTGTCTACTATTGCCTTTTCCAATGCCTGTATTGGCGACGCATTTTCCGATTGGTAATACGACTGCTTTAGCGTATCAGTTATTAGCTTTGTCAGAAGGGATGTTTCATAGGGAGTTTCATCTTTTAGGCTGTAAATCCCATATAAACTACCTTTTCTTTTTTCTAAATCTTTTTCCTCTTCTTCCGGAGCATAAAGTATAGTATCTGCAAACTCTTTTCCTGTAGGGGCCAGTTTAGCTTTGATTTGTTGTGTTTTAGCGGTCAGTTTTTTAGGCACGTGTTTTTGTTCCTTTTTAGAGAAGTGTCAATAAAGATAGGAAAAGCAGACCCAGTGATAGCATGAAATGTAACCTCGCAAAAAACAGAAACATTGATTTAATTACTGTGTCAAAGCTCGCGTTCATTAAGCGCACTTGTCGAACCGTTATGAAAGCAAGGAGAGTATATACTGCTTCTGCAAACAAGATCGCGTAAGTGAATATAAGCTCAAACCCCTCAAAAAACAGTATGTTAGTGCCCACGCCTTACCTCCATTGCCAAATCAGATATCAGATCTCTTACTTTTGAAGGATTTGCTACGTCTTCAAAGTCAAACTCTCTTTTTTCCGCAGATGTTTGAATGTAAACATGCCCGTAATTGAAAATGACTCTTAGAGCGCCGGTTACGTTTGAGGTGACATCTTCCACGTTTTTCAAGGGAGCTTCGGAAATGTTTTTAGAAAGAAGTCCGTGAAAGTCCATGTCCACTATTTTTTTATTTGTGATTATGTATACGTTAAAAAACCAGTTCAAGAAGCATTGAAAAATAAGCCCGTATGTTAGCAGGTACCAAAAAAGGTTTAAAATGAACGCGAGTTTTGTGGATAGGGTGGGCAGGCCATTGGCTGTTGCGTTGGCGTACATGATATTCAGTATGAACGGTACCAAGATCATGAAAGTTCCCAAAGATATCCAACCAAGGTTTGTAATAAAACTTCTTCTCAAAACGTAAAGTATGTGCTCGTCTTTATCTTCTCCATCGAACCTAGTCTTTTTTGGTTTCTGTATGAAGGACGAAAATAGTATACTCATTGCAGTGGTATTATAACATTTGCTATGTATTTAATAAGTGTTATATCAATAGTCTTTTATGAAAAATTATGATGATTTTTTAGTGGTGGTGCCTGTTTATAATGAAGCCTCTGTTTTAAGCAGTGTCTTAGGTTCCCTTACGAAACATGGTTTTAATAATATTTTAGTTGTTGATGACGGAAGTACCGATGGTTCCGTTGAAATTGCTCGAAAAGAGTGTACAACTGTTCTCTCTCATTCTATAAATTTGGGCCTTGGTGGTGCTTTAAAGACAGCTAGGAAATGGGTTTCTTTGTATGGGGAAAAGTTTTCTTTTGTTGCAACGTTTGATGGGGATGGGCAGCACGAAGTTTCTGATTTGCTCAAGATCGTTGGCTTTATCGATGAATTTTCCCCGGATATTCTTCTTGGAGTGCGCCAATTTCTTTATGGAAAGGCTCCCATTAATCGCATTTTAATCAGTAAACTTGCTTCTGTGTTAATTTGGTTATTATGCGGAAAGTGGTTTAAAGATACTCAATCTGGACTCCGGGTTTTTAAAAAGGAGGTTTTTACTTCCTTAGAATTTACTTCTGCTGGTTACAGTGTTTCTTCTGAAATTATTCTAGGGGGAGTGGAAAGAGGTTTTTCTATTATAGAAGTTACCGTACCTACTAGGTACTCAAGATATTCTTTGAACAAGGGACAGAAAGTGAGCAACTGGTATCAAGTTTTCTCTGATTTATTACACAATTCATAGCATGTCTTTATTTCAGGTAACATCTTTACTTTTCTTAGTGGGATTTTCAATTTTTAAACTGTATGGTTTGCTAAAAAGCAGGAAAAAGCTCATATTTTTGTTTCGAGACTTACTCTCACTACTCTCAGTGATTTTTGCCATATTAGTTATTTCTTTTCCTGCTATCTCAACTTATTTAGGTAA
>CAZMKN010000029.1:0-2150 GCA_964567095.1 uncultured Candidatus Saccharibacteria bacterium
CCCAAGGCCGTTGCTGCATCAAGAATTTTATCTGAGGCCCATATAAAAATGGGAAGCCCACCAGATCCTTTTTCTAAACAGGGGGAGCAAATGATGAGGTTTATTATTGCTGCTTGGGAGGACTTATATCCCGAACAGGTTATCTCCTGGGCCAAAACAAGAAAAGAATATAAGGATGCTGAAATGTCAACCTCGGAGCAAGTGCGTAAACAGACTGGAAGGTCTCTTGCCTCCATACCCACTCCAATTTATAGAATGATGCGAAAAGTGTTCCCAAAGTATAGGATGGATTCTAGAGAAGATTTTCTTAAGTTAGTTAAGAAGTATGAAATGTTTCAGATGGCTAATAAAGTATGATTTTATCATTGTGTATTATTACCAAGGGAGATAGCGAACTAAAAAATGTTAAGGTAGCAGTTGATTCTATAATTAAGTTTGTAGATCATGTTTATATAACGACTAATGCCAAGAAATTTAAGGCTACAAAGCGATGGTGCGAAAGTATAGGAAAAGTAGAACACTCTCATTTGGATTGGGCCGATGATTTCTCAGCACAAAGAAATTTCAATTTTTCACAGGTAAGCAGCGATACAGATTATATCGTGTGGATGGATTCAGACGATGTTATTATTCATCCAGAGTTGTTGTCTGAGATAGCGGGTATTTCTAAACAAAGTGGTTTTGATACAGTATTCTTCGATTATTGGTATGGTGCTGAGTTTAATGGGAAACCTTCGATAAAGACATTTGTAAAAAATGAGGTAACCCACTATAGAGAGAGATTAATACGCCCGGGATCAATAGTGTGGAAGAAAAGAATCCACGAATCCCCAGTACCAGTAGATCCACAGGTGTTTAAGTATTCCAAGAGAGTTTATTCTAAGGAGTGGCCGATTGTTTGGTTACATTTAGGTGCTGATAGGCGAATGTCTGCTGAGTCTCTTTTGGCTAGAATGGACAGAAATAGGCGATTATTAGAAATGGAGTTAGCGGAAGAAAGAGAGTCAGGCGAAGCAGATCCTAGAACTATCCTTTACTTAATGAAAATATATGCTGAAAGTGATGATGAGAAAATATTGAGAAAGTGTATAGAGTTAGGAAAGGAATATCTTCTAAAGTCTGGATGGGATGAGGAACGTGCAACTTGCGATCTTCTTATTAGTAAGTGTTTTGGATTGTTAAAGGATCATAAGAGTGCTAGGGAATGGGCATTTAAGGCAATAGAGGAGTTCCCAAAATCTTCTTTAGCTTATTTGTATTTGGCCAGGGCGTATTTTAACCTAAAAGACTTTAGGGCCATGAAACATTGGATGGGTGTTGGAATGTCTTTAGAAGTTGGGGAGGGTTCCGGCATAAAAAATATACTTGAGGCAAAGGCTTTGTCCGCTGAGTTAATGTTACAATACTACAATTTCGGTGAGAGGAATGTAAAGAAGGCATGGGATTCTGCTAGGTTGCTGAATTCAGTAAATCCAACAGAACAAAATCAGTTTAATGAGGATTTCCTTTTTAATCAAAAAGAATTAGATGCTGCCTGTGCTAACGTACACAGTATTTTTAACTATATGCGGGATATTCAAAGGGAAGGGGAGATACCTAAACTTATAGAGGTATTACCTAAAGAGATTAGTACGCTGCCATTTGCTGTTAGATATTATAATACTTACAAGAAGCCTAAGAACTGGAAAAAGAACGAAATATGTTATTTTGCTAATTTTGGCGGAGAGCATTTTGAAAAGTGGGATGGTAATAGTTTGAAGGGTGGTATTGGTGGTAGTGAAACGGCTGTTATAAGGCTTTCCGAGGAGTGGACAAAGTTGGGATATAAAGTAACCGTTTATGGAGATCCTAAAGAAGAAATAGAGATAAATGGGGTTCTTTATGCTCCCTGGTATAAGTTTAATCCTAGAGATAGATTTAATATCTTTATACAGTGGAGAAGTTCAAACATGGTTAATAGAGTAAATGCCAAGAAAGTGTTAATAGATCTGCACGATGTGTTCGACGGTAATTCTCACAAATCAAAACTTAATCAGATAGACAAGCTCATGGTAAAAAGTTTATTTCATCGGGAGTATGCAGAAGATATTTCGGATGAAAAAGTGGAGATAATTTCAAATGGGATTTAAGCGACACACACTTTTCTGGGG
>CAZMKN010000029.1:2250-5040 GCA_964567095.1 uncultured Candidatus Saccharibacteria bacterium
TCAGAAAACAATGCGGTATTTGGGCGTATCCAACAGAGTTCCCGGAAATAAATTGTATAACGGCTTTGGATGCTCAAAAGGATGGTGTGGTTCCTGTTACTATGGATAGTTTTGCTATGAAGGAAACTGTTCAAAGTGGTGTAAAAATATCCGGGGATATAAAGAACCCTGTTGTTTTCGACACATTTTCGAAAGAGCTTTTATCTATTATGAGTGATGACGTTAGGTGGAAGGCGGAGGTTGCCAAAGGCAAGAAGTTTGCCAAATCTTATTATTGGAAAAACATTGCTAAGAAGTGGGATGGAGTGTTTAAGCAGAAGATTGCCGATCCTTTGGTTTCTGTTGTAACTGTAACCATAAGAGAGGGTTGGTGGAACTTAATGGCCCATAATTTATCTCAGCAAACATATAAGAATTTTGAGTGGGTAATTGTGGATGACTACAAAGAGGATAGGCAAGGTATAGCCGATAAATACGCTTTGAAATATGGGTTAAACATTAAGTATATTCGTGGTGATAAGGTTATGGGCAAATACAAGCGTAAGTATGGGTTAGTTAGGGCCAACAATCAGGCGTGGGAGAGTTCCGAGGGTGAGTTGTGTGTCTTTGTACAGGATTTTATAGTTATACCAGAGGATGCTTTAGAGTCGATCGTAGGTCTTTATAGGCATAATCCAGACGCTTTAATTGCTGTGGTGGACGAAAGTTTTGATGCAAAGGAACCTAACAAAGATAATAAGGAAGATTGGTGGGATGGAGATACGGATATCTTTACTAAATTCCATTGGAGAAACGTAAGGGTAAAGTATCAGGGAGTACGAGAGACTGATAACTATTATGACTTCGAAATGAATTATAGTGCAGTACCCATGAAAATAATAAAGCACCTTAATGGGTGGTATGAGTTCTTTGACGATGGTATGGGTTACGATAATACTGAGTTTGCTTATAGAGCCTTAAAAGAGGGTTACAAGATTTTAATAGACGATACAAACATAGCCAAGTGCGTAAACATAGGTCACCACGGACTGCAATTAAATACTTCCGGCTGGGATAAGTTTGTAAAAGGAAACTACCCAAACGTTAGAGACGAATAATGGGAGTAATACTTTCTAACAGCGTATTTTTTCATATACCAAAAACTGGCGGTACTTGGGTAGATGCGAGCCTAAAAAAGGCTTTCCCCGATAGTTATATTAAAATGGATTTGGACTTTGGTTTTTCTGCCGATGTAACAGGTATTCATATTCCAAGAAGTAAAGTAAAACTAAATAAGTTCTCATTTACTTTTGTAAGGAATCCGTTGTCTTGGTACAAGTCCTACTTTAGATTTAAGCAGTTGGCTGGTAAAGAGTGGACAACATATAAGGATGATGGAAATGCTTTATCTAAAGATTGTGCTGCCGATGATTTTGGGGAGTTTATGGACAATGTTATGAAGTATTTTCCAGAGGGCTATTATCATACAGTTGTTAGAGAAAATGAGGAGGTCGATTATGTTGGTAAACAAGAAAATCTACATTATAATCTTTGTACTGCTTTGGAAATGGCTGGGGAAGAATTTAACCCAGATGACTTTTTAGTGCAACATGTGAATGTAAGCGATAAGTCTATATTTACTGCGTACTTTAAGAGGCATAGAGATTTTATATTAGACAAGGAACGCTACGTTATAGAAAGGTATTATGAATAAAATAACAATAGTAAGTTTAGCGTGGAATAAATTAGAGTTAACAGAGAGCTTTTTAAAAAGATTAAAGTCATATACAGATATTCCGTTCGATTTCATATTTACCGATAACGGTTCTACAGAACCAATATCTCAGTTAGTAAAAGACTATTTCCCAAATGTTGATTTAATTGTTAAAAAGAAGAATGTTGGCTGTCCAAGAACTAGAAATGAGCAGATGAGCCGTGTTAAGACTGATATAACCTTCTGGCTTGATAATGACACGATGGTTGGGGAGAATTGGTATTTGCCCATTCTTAATAAACTAGAAGATCCAACGGTGGGGGTTAGCGGCCCTCGTGGGTGCGTTGTTAATTATCCGTGGGGCCAGCCTCCTTTTACTGTAGTAGAATCCGGAGATTGTGACTATTTTGTAGGATATTTAGTGGGTTTTAAGACAGCCGCATATAAGCCCATAAACGATTATAATATCCCAGTAAATTTGGATGATGTAGAACTATGCTGGGGAATAAAGGAAAATGGTTATCGGGCGGTGGTATCCGAACCATGTTTTGCCAAGCATCTAACTTCGCAGACTGATAGGGGATGGGAGGCTGGCGATAAGATTCAGGAGATGTGGAAGAATTGGCCGGACAAGTCTATTTTTGAGAAGTGGAAAGATGCATGAAAATATCAGCTAATTACACAGCATTTTATGGGGAAGCTTTTATTGAATACTCTATGAGATCTGTTTATCCTTTTGTAGATAAAATACTTATTGCAAGGGGCACAAAGTCATGGGCTGTCGGGGCTAATGGAGTACGCTACGATCCGATAGACGATGTAAAAGGTAAAATAAAACATTTTATGGAGAACGAAGATCCAGAAAATAAGGTGGAGTTATTTGAGGGAACTTGGGTAAGTGATACAGAACAAAGAAATTTCTTAATTGATAAAAGTAATGATATTGGAATGAACTATGCTTTACTGGTAGATACAGACGAGGTGTGGGAACCGCAGGACTTGAAGACCTTATTAAAGGCAATAAAGGATAATCCAAAAGAGTTGATATTTAGCGTTGGGATTATGCACTATTTTAGGTCATTATTTTGGAGATTTGA
>CAZMKN010000030.1:0-4881 GCA_964567095.1 uncultured Candidatus Saccharibacteria bacterium
AGTTTAAATTACCTAAACTTAAGGTATGCTCGATAAGTTAACTGCCTTATTTTGTCCTCAATCCATTGTTGTGATTGGTGCCTCTAGATCTCCCGAAAAAATAGGAGCGGTAGTACTCCAAAATATTCTGGACTCTAAATTTCCCGGAAAAGTTTATGCAGTTAATCCCAACGCAGAAAAAATAGGCGAGATAAAATGTTTCGAAAGTGTGATAGCCCTTCCCGAGATACCTGATCTAGCTGTAATTGCCATCCCTAAATTTATCGTTTTAGACGTTATGGAACGTGCAGGCAAAAAAGGAATAAAAAATTTTGTAATTTTAACGGCTGGATTTAAAGAAACAGGTTTTGAAGGAGCCAATTTGGAAAAACAGTTAGCGGAAATTACAAAAAAATATGAAATGAACATACTGGGTCCAAATTGTCTAGGATTTGTCAATAAAAACTGCCCCATTAATGCAACCTTCGCCCATGTTTCTGATCAATCCGGTAATCTGCGGTTTATATCCCAATCCGGAGCTATTGCTGCAAGCCTTTTCGATTGGTGCGATTCCGAAAATTTAGGCTTTAGCGAATTTGTAACACTTGGGAACAAGACTGACATTAACGAAGTCGACGTTTTGGATTACTTTTTCAATAAAAACCAAAATGAAATTAACACATTAGTAGTGGAAGGAGCTGCAAAAGTTGATCCTATTGGAATGTACTTAGAATCAATATCAAACGGGGAAAAATTTATTGAAATTGCCGAAAAAATAACAAAGAAAAATCCTTTATTTATTATCAAGCCCGGAAAAAGCGAGGCAGCGGCATCAGCAATGCAATCACATACAGGAGCAATTGCAGGATCAAATGACGTTTTAGAAACGGCTTTAAAAGATGCGGGAGTTCTTCGTTGTAATACGCTTGAAGATTTTTTTGATGTAGCTAAAGCTTTCTCATGGGAAGATATTCCGCAAGGTCCTAAGGTGGCAGTGGTTTCAAATGCGGGGGGACCCGCAGTAATTAGTGCAGACGCAATAATCAAAGAAGAACTGGAGGTAGCAAAATTCAATGACCAAACAAAACAAAAGCTGGCTGAGGCTCTTCCTCGAGCAGCAACAATATTAAATCCTGTAGACGTAATGGGGGACGCACTCCCGAATCGTTACGCTAAAGCTATTGAAATAGTCCTTAAAAGCGGTCAATGTGACGCTTTGGTAGTCATTTTAACTCCACAAATCGTTACGCAGGTGAAAGAAACAGCGGAAATAATTGGTCAAATGTCAAAAAAATATCAAAAGCCCATTTTCTGCTCATTTATCGGAGGAAGGTTGGTCTCGGAAGGAATACAAAAACTTAACGAGTATAAGATCCCTTCCTTCAACTATCCTGAAAGGGCAATTTCAGCCATTGGAGCAATGTGGAAATTCAGTAAGCAAAGACAAAAAATCACACAGCAAATTCAAGATATAAACGTGTTAAACAAATTGATCTTACCTGAAAAAGCAACTAAAATTCTAAAAGATGCAATTGAAAAAAACCAAAAAGCATTGGATAATCTAGAAGCTAGCGAAATAATTTCCAATACGGGAATAAACGTGCCCCCAACAACACGATCAGAAACTTTGCAAGAAGGAAAAGAGTTTGCTGAAAAAGCGGGCTATCCAGTCGTCTTAAAACTTTCCTCCCCGGGACTTATACATAAAAAAGATGTGGGGGGCGTTATTTTAGGCATTAAAAACCCCAAGGACCTGGAAAAAGCTTGGGATACATTAGAAAGGAAGGTAGAGTATCTAGACTCTACTATAAAAGAAAATGTACACTTCCAAATTCAAAAAGAAGTCGTTTCCGGGGTGGAAGTAATTGTGGGTGTAAAAAGAGATCCGACTTTCGGACCAGTGCTTCTTTTTGGAGCAGGAGGTTCATTGGCCGAAATGATCGCGGATAAAAATCTGCATTTACTGCCGGTGGATATAAATGCCACCAAAGAGTTGGTACAAAATTCCAAGATCTATAAACTTTTGAAGGGAAGCGAAAGCGATCCTTCCTATGCGCTGGATAAATTATATGATCTAATTATCCTTCTGAGTAAATTGATGGGTGAAACACCAGAAATTGCTGAAATAGAAATAAATCCGGTGATAGTAAGCTTTAATAATGTTTATGCTGTAGACACTAAGGTATTTTTAGAAACTAAAAAATCACAAGTTCCACGTCCAAAATTTAAAACCGCCACTATTTTATCTGCGAAACATCTTGCAGGAAAAACTCGCTATTTCGAACTAGATTTAAATACTCCCTATAAATTTGACCCTGGGCAGTATATTAGTGTAAAAGTATCCAGCAATAGAATAAACTGCTATTCGATTGCGGATCAAAAAGATGATGAGCACTTTAATTTGCTTGTTGACTCAACACCGGGCGGTCCAGGTTCCAAGTTTTTTGACGCACTAAAACCAAGGGATAAAATTACATATATTGGTCCTTTTGGGACTTTAAAACTAGAACCAGATGATGGGGCTGAAAACCTATTATTTTTAACTACCGGATGTGGTATTGCTCCCTTTAAATATATGATAAAAACCTTGTTAGAAGATGAGGATCTTAATAAAAATATTTCTTTATACTTTGGCATAGATAAATATGAAAATATAATATTAGAAAAATACTTTAGTGAATTAACTCAGAAACATCCTAATTTCAAATTCAAGATTTCGGTGGAAAAGCCAAATAAAGAATGGAAAGGGCATACAGGTTTTATTAATGAATTAGTTAAAAATGACTATCCGGATGCAAGCAACTGCTCTGCTTATCTTTGCGGTAGCAAGTTTATGATTAAAGACACTAAAAACATACTTTTAGATAACGGATGCCCTCCAGCAAGAATTTACACAGAACAATTTTAAATTCTAGCAAAAATTGAAGAAATAGTAATATTTCCTTATTCAGAAATCTTTTCTATCGCACCAAAAGGGCATACTTTTTCGCCACCACACGTTTCAAGTTTCTCTTGATCAATAGCCTTCGCTTTACCATCATCTTCTATTTTAGTGGCTCCCGGACACTGATTTATACATACTTTACAACCGGTACATTTTTGCTTATTTACTCTGTAAGCCATTTTTAATGGTTTTCTTTCAAAAATTTATACAAATTAACCTTCTTTTCATTAGAAAAACTAAGCTCTTTTAGATTTTTTGGTAAATACGTAGGTTTATCAACTTTATAAAACAACCCTATAGGTATAGGGGTATTGCTTGAAGTATTATAATCCCACTCTCTTATTTTATTTAAAGCCTCTTGATACGAACTTAAATTATTTTCATCTAATTCATAAATTTTCTCATTATAAAAATCACTAGTATCAAAAAAGGAAACACAAGGCTGAAGTATATCTATAAATGAAAATCCTGGGTGCTTTATTCCTTTTAAAATTAAACTCTCTAAATGCTTTGGTTTCATAGAGTATCCTCTGGCGACAAAGGTTCCATTAGCTGCAAGAACAATTTCTAAAGGATTTATAGGTTTTTCTACACTCCCTTTTGGAGTGGATTTACCTTTAAATTTTTGGGGAGATGTTGCTGTAAATTGCCCTGTTGTTAAAGCAAATGTTCTATTATTATGAACCAAAACAGTAATATCAATATTTCTCTTAGCAGCGTGTAATAAATGAGAAATCCCTTCGTTATAAGTACCACCATCCCCAGCACAAACAATAACCTTTAAATTAGGGTTTCCTATTTTTATTCCCTGAGCTGAAGAAATAGGGCGTCCATGTAGAGAAGAGAAAGTATTTAAATTTAAATAATCAATTATTTTGGAACTGCAACCAATTCCACTTACTATTACAATATCTTCTTTGTTGGTACCTTCATTTATTAACGAGGTAATTACATTTTTTAGCGCACTTATAATTCCAAAGTTACTACAACCCGGACACCACGTTTTTTCTGCGTATGTATCTAAATTTATATTTTCATTTAGCATATATTTAAAAATCCCTTAATTCTTCTACTATCTCGCAAGGTAAAAATGGTCGGGCATTGTATTTTAAAACTTTTTTGTTTATTTTAATTTGATAAGAACTTAAAACTTTACCCAATTGCCCCAAAGCATTTGTTTCAACTAGTGCAATCCTCTCAATTCCTTGCAAAGCTTTTTTCATTTGTTCCTGCGGGAAAGGCTCTAATAATAATGGTTGCACCATTTTAACACCTAATCTTTCAGAAGCTTCTTTCACCGCCCCTTTCGAAGACCCCCAAGTAATAATAGCTTTCTTACTTTTTTTATTCCCATAAACATTTACTGCATTTAAGTTATTAACTTCGGCTTTCATTTCCTTAAATTTTCTTAGTCTCTTATTTTGCATATTCTCCACAGCATCTTCTTTTTCTACTGTGATACCAAATTCATCATGCTCATAGCTGTTTGCTTTACAAATTACGTTTTTTTGCCCCGGAAATGCAAGAGGGGATACTCCTGTTTTAGTTTCTTTATACCTTTGATAGTTTCCCTCTTTGTTCCAAAGAGAAGGTTTCTCAGGTTCTATATTATCTAAGGTTTCTTTATTAAAAGTAAATGTGCTTTCGGAAATTTCTTTGTCTAGTAACAAGACTACAGGTGTTTGATATTTCCAGGCTAAATTTAAAAGCTTACCTGCCCAAAAACAGGCTTCATTTGCATCTCCGGGAGCTGCAACGAACTTTAAGATATCACCATGTCCCACATTCAAAACAAAAGAAAGATCTCCTTGAGCATTATATGTGGGAACTCCAGATCCTGGGGACATTCTCTGACTTTCTACAAAGACTAAAGGAATCTCACTTTGCACAGCTAAACTAAGTGTTTCTGACATTAAAGCAAAACCACCTCCGGAAGTTCCCACCATGGTTCTAACCCC
>CAZMKN010000031.1:0-4467 GCA_964567095.1 uncultured Candidatus Saccharibacteria bacterium
TTTTACGAGCCGGCGTAAGGACGAGCGTTAGGCGAGTATTTCGTTGCGTCCTTAGTTATTAATATCTACAGCCTGTTGCTTTGTCAACGGGCGTATCTAAAGCTTGCGAAGCAAGCGCATCTGTCCACCAAAGGTGGACCGCAAAAAATTTAGTCAAGGATCTTCCTCAAACTAAGTTTACAGTAACTCTACAGGTTTTGAAGGATCGTTTAAAATAATTTATGAAAACAGATAAAACGTACCAAAAAATTATGTCCTTCCCTAACCTCTACGCAAGCTACAGACAAATAAGAAGGGGTAAAAGAAATAATGGAAGACAACAAAAATTTGAGTTTAATTTAGAACGCAATTTAATAAAAATACAGAAAAGATTAGAAAATCCTCACAAATTCAAACCCAAAAAATACACGAGATTTATAGTAACAGAACCCAAAATACGTAAGATTTCAGCGCCCTCCTTTGAAGACAGAATAATTTACCAAGCGATATTCAGAGTTATAGAACCTCCTATAAGGAAAAAGTTCTTCATACCCACAACGTACGCCTGCATCAAAGACAGAGGAACCCACAAAGCAATCAAGGACATACAGAAAACCCTACAAAAACTGGATACCGACAGCTTCTTTTTGAAATGTGACATGCGTCATTATTTTAGTAGCATTAATCACACAACATTAAAACAAATTATTAAGAAAACATTAAAAGATACCGAGACAATTACTCTTTTAGAAAGAATAATAGACAGCTATGAAGAAAGCGCCGACACTGGACTCCCCTTGGGCAATGTTACCAGTCAGTTGTTTGCAAATCTTTATCTAAGTGAACTTGACCACTTTATAAATCAAAGGTATCTACACAGCAATTTTCCTATATTGTTTAGATACATGGATGATTTTCTAGTTTTATCTAACAGCAAGGAAGAACTAATAGAAATACGAAATAAGGTTGATGAATTTGCAAACAAAAACCTACAACTGACCCTGCACCCAAAAAAGGTTTATATACAGAGAACCTCCTTTGGAATAGACTTCTGTGGATATAGAATTTTCTCAGATAAGATTTTAATGAGAAAAGAAACTCTAAGAAGGTATGTTAAAAAGTATAAAAAAGCAACTAAAAAAATAAATGATCTACAAAATGAACTCGGTATGGAACTTTTTCCTGAAATAAACGAAAGTAAAAAAGTAAAGATAAACGAGCTGAAAGAAAGATTGGACAATTCACTAAACTCCCATTTAGGATTTCTGCAGCATTCAAAAATAGATTTTTCCGGCAAGTTCGCGCATTCAAGTAATATAAGGCTACCCTATCTTACTAAGGTCTAACGTTTTGTGCGTAAGTCCCAAAATAGTCTTTTTAAGCTAGGGTTTAACTAAGATTATGATTGAAAAACTAACGTTGTACCAGAAAATATACGATTTATATTTGTACACACATCAGTTTATTAAAAAATTCCCAAAATCTGAAAGGTTTTTGATAAGCCTGGGCCTACAAAATTCTCTTTTGGAAGCAATTAGATTAACAGTAAGAGCCAACGTAAAAAAAGATTTGAAAGAGAGGTGTTATTTACAGGAAGAAATAGAAGCTTCCCTGGAAATGTATGCTACCAACTTACGTCTTTCACACGATCTAAACTTTCTTTCCGGACATAAGTATGGTGTTGCATCAGAACGCTTGGCAGAAGTTTTTAGGATTCTATATGGTTGGAAAAATTCCAACATTAAATAGGCTATCACTTGCTTACTGTACAAAAAATTGTGTAAAATTAGAGAAGTGGTTTTGGATCGGACATTTTCTCTCTACGCGTTCCTACGGGGCGGTAATTGGAATAACAATACCAATGCCGGCGTGTTCAATACGAATCTGAATAATACGCCGGGTAATACGAACAATAATATTGGGTTTCGTTGCGTCGTAGAACTTTAAGGAAGTTTTACGAGCCGGCGTAAGGACGAGCGTTAGGCGAGTATTTCGTTGCGTCCTTAGATATAAAAGCATATTTAATATATGTTCGGCGAGATAGCGCATCTTTAACAAGGTTTGCTCAGAGCCCTTTTATAACAGTCTAAAACCCTTCCCCATTTTTATACTGTATTAGAAAATGGGGAGAAGTTTCTTTTTGGAAGTTTTTTTGGGCTTAGGCTCCCACTACTATGAAATCTTCCATAATCAATAGCGGGGCTTGCTTGAAAAAACAGCAAACAAAAAAGCCCTCGCTTGCGCGAAGGCTTCCTTGCACCATCACTGACAGTAAGACTATCAAAAATGAGGACTTGACTATGTGAACTGTACAAGTAAACACCTAAAAAGTCAATTAAAATTATATGGTGGACAGGACGGGCTCAAGTAGCTCTTAGCGAACGGTGTGAGCGTTAGAGATACTTAGTCCCAGAAGTGGGAAATCGAACTCTAAAGACGGCTGTCAAGATCACTCCGAGTACCAACTCCCGGCCCCGAACGGGGGGAGCGTAGATACATCTTGAATTATATAAAGCAATAATTAAGATTGGATTAAAAAGTTGGGTCAGTATGACCCTAGGAATAACATCATTTAAACGATAGCGGAGCTCGTTAAAAATCTAGTAAAGTGATAAGTCAAGGATAGCGCCTGATGAAGGATGGAGCTTGATCAAGCTCCATCCTTAAATACCCGCCGTGTTAGAATAAACCCATGAAAATAAAAGGCAAAACCGCAACGACGGTATTGAGTGCGATAGGTATTGTGCTCGTCTTAGGAATAATTTTCTTCGTGGTTCTTGGCAGTACCAACGGAAATAAGGAAAACAGTAACACCACAAACATCGACCTACCTGAATTAAAAATCGGGGAAACCATCCAATATGAAAGTGAAAAATGTGGGGTTACTTTTTCTTATCCATCAGAGTGGGAAATTTCTGAAAATAAACTGCCACTAAACAAAAAACCCTTAGAAATGGTTTTATTCGATGCTCCTAAAGCCGATTCGGAAGAGATTGTCAAATCTGCGCTGGTTTTCATGTGTTTCGATGAAAACAAAGTATCATTTAGTGACCTGTATCCCGAAACTTCCAAAACGCCTGAGAAGGAACACATTGGAAACACCGCTTGGTCTCGTATAGACTCTTTCGCTTTTACTAAAAGGGGCGGAAAATTGATCGTGTTTCAAATGAACAATACTAAATACGATATCATGCAAAACGCTTCTTACGAGAAAATTTTTTCCGCTGTTTTGGGAAGCGTTAAGTAAGCCGAATTCTGTTCAAGGACGGGGCTTGGTTTGTTAGGACAGTCCTGACTTCTTCCCGGTGTGAGGGCATCTTGATGACTATGGGTCTCTGCAAATTAAAACGATCCTTTGGTGCCAGGCAAAATCCAGGACTGTCCTAGTACGTTTCGTGTGTGCTAACATTAGAGTATGAAAGTACTCATTACAAGACAAATCCCAGACGCGGGTATTAGATTGCTAAAAGAACATTCTGAACTTGAGTTAGATTATCGACAGAGCTCTCCCCTATCCAAAGAGGAACTAAAAGAAGCTATAAAATATGTGGACGCAATTATTCCTGTTATAACAGACAAAATAAACGAAAGCTCACTTATAAGAGCCCTAAGCGAAAAGCGGATCTCCGGAGCAGGATTAGATGTCTTTGAGCAAGAACCTAAAATTTCTCAGGAATTAAGGGATTTGGAGAATGTCGTTCTAACACCACATATAGCAAGTGCAACGAGAGAGGCTAGAATACAAATGGCCACGATGGCAGCAAAAAACGTGATAGAAGTATTAGTAAACAACAAGGAACCGATTAATCAAGTTAAGATGCGCGCCGTAAAATAAAACGTGGATTTTCTAAAAAGAAACGTACCGATAGCATTAACGGGACTAGTGTTATTGATTATCTTCTTCATAATTATAGGGATATCGCAAACACGGGAAGCAGCTCCCTCACAACTAACCAGCATAGATACTTCTGAGCTGATCGCTGCCCATACTTATGTTTTGGGGTCGCCTGAAGCGGCTTTTAGTTTGGTGGTTTTTACCGATTATTCTTCTCGATTGGATGCAGGTTATCAAGACGTTTTACAAGAACTTTATAGTGAAAACACCAAATACTTGCAAGTGGCCTTGAGGCACTTTCCACAAACAGAAAATGCGAAAACAGCGGCGCAGGCGGCACAAATCGCTGGAGAGCAAGGTAAGTTTTGGGAATATTCACAGAAATTACACGAAAACTTTTCGAATATAAGCGTGTGGGAAACAGAAAATTACCTAAGTTTGGCAAAGGAATTTTCGTTGTCGACGGAGGAGTTTGCAAGAAGTCTGGAGGAAAAGGTTTTTGAACCCATTATTAAAGCGGATATTGAAGACGCCGAAGCCTTTGAAGTTAAAACCACACCGACCTTTTTCCTGAATGAAACAAGACTGGAAGTTACTGGTCCCGAAGATTTAAGACAGAAAGTGCTGGATGAAATAGCTAAAATTAAGAGGCT
>CAZMKN010000032.1:0-4250 GCA_964567095.1 uncultured Candidatus Saccharibacteria bacterium
CTATAGCTTAATTGGTTAAAGCATCGCCCTGTGAAGGCGAGGACTGTGGGTTCAAATCCCATTAGCCACCCCAATTTTAGAGGTTGTTATATCGATGTTTCCAGATATACCCAAATGACAATTCGAACCAATGTATAATGTAAATGTGAAAATAATGGTTTTTACCGAGGGAACTATAATCATGCACGCTTCTGGTCAAAATAGACCCAGATATGAGCGAGTTGCACAGGTTGAGCAAAAGGATGCAGCTGTCAAAAATTACACTACCTATATTCCTGTTGGAAACGCTGTACAGAAAATTTCAAAATGGCATTCGGAAGGTGCGAAAATTGTATATTTAACTTCTCGTAAGGATCGTGATGAGGTTGATGTTATTGAAGGAGTAATGAAGAAGTACAATTTTCCAAAAGGGCATTTAGAATTTAGAAGGAATGATGAAGAATATAAGGATGTAGCTGAAAGAATTTTACCTGATATTTTAATTGAGGATGACTGCGAGAGTATAGGTGGTGAGAAAGAGATGACATACACATTTGTCCAAGATGATGCGAAAAAGCAAATTAAATCTATCCCGATCCCCGAATTCGGTGGTATTGATCACCTTCCCGATTCACTAGAAAACCTCAAGGCTTATTGATTTACTTCAACCAGTAATTCAGAAAAGACCTTAATTTCCTTAACAATTTGGTTCAAATTAGCAGTTATCAGCCGCCCCATTTTTCAACACTGTAACGACAGCATTTTAAGAGACCTCCTAATATGTAATTTGACCCGGCATTAAGTTTTGTACCATATCCATTTGTTATAATTGAACTGTGCAATACCCAGTTGATAAAAAACAAAAAATAACTTATGACTTTGGCGAAATAAATGACGATATATATTATGTTTTTGGTGGTGGTCATCCCGGGCTTGATTTTGATATGCCCGTTGGAGAACCGATATATGCCACCCTACCAGGCTGGGTTTACAGAGTTGATTTTCATAGGGGTATGGGTAAAACAATTGGTATTAGGTATGGAAACATCCAGCATATGTATGCACATTTAGATAAATTTAAAGTGGAATATGGGGAATGGATAAAAGAAGGACAAGAAATAGCGTTATCAGGCGCAACTTGTATTGATACTAATCCTCATTTGCATTTTGAGGTAAGAGATAGAAGCAAAGTATTTCTTAAAAATCGTCCAATAAAGCCTGATTTCACAAAAAAAGTCCCCACCGAGTTCAAGGAGGAGTTTATCATCACAACAACAGGTAAAGAGTCCCTTGTTGATTTATCTGTCAAATTCTTTGGTAGCGAGGGAGGGATATCACCTCTCAAAAAAGTAAATGCAAGCCTACGTAGTATAAAAGACAATTATGTCGATCGAAGGAAACCTTTGGATTCAGGTGTAGAAATTGTTATACCCATCTAGATCCTAGACAATACTCTTTGTAAGATAACTATTTCTCTTACGATTTGGTTCAAATTAGCCCCCATTAGCCACCCCAGGAAACAGCTATGTACTCGGGGTATTCGTTATGCTATTACCAACCTGATGCTATTACATCTTGTTGCTTTGTTTATTGCCCAGTGTCTATTTTTGGCAGCAGCCTTGTTCATTAATCCTTTTAAAAATACCCTGTCTATTTCTTACGGCCCGAGCGTAGTAGCCTCCTCATCAGCCATCAAAATGATTAATGGAACATTTGTGGTTGCCTCTTACATACTCTCAGTAATTATTGTTTTTTTATTAAATAAATACACCACTAAGTTAAACAATAAAAAGATATTTGTATTACAAATTGTCTTTATTGCCCTAATAGTTGTTTATATGTTTTACGAATTTTTGACTAGCCCGTGGTCGTTCATCTAAACTCACTTTAAAATTTCCTAAATTCCGCTCGGTACAAACTCACCCACCCTCGGACTATTAAAAAGCAATAATACAACAGGTTCGAACTTCGTCCAGTAGGGGACCCCAATATTCTTGGTTGTTGTAACAAGGCTCCTCAGTATACCCAAGCACACATTTTTTCAACCAAAACAGTCAGTAAACTTCTACTCAACGCCTTCAAGTACTGCGATCCCCGCTTTTTTTATCTCCTCATCCCTTTGGTTATCCACCCAAAATTTCTGAACAGCATCTCTTCCATCGATACTATTTCTAATTAACTGTTTCACAAGTGTGAGTACTGCTTCCCTTTCCTTTGAGTCACCCTTTTTATACATTATTGTTAACATAATAAATGTGCTGTTACCCATTCTTGTTTTTGGATACTTTTCTGCTTGTTCGTCGATGGGGTGGCCAACATAAGCCGTTACCTCCTCTACTCCTGATAAAAGCATCTCTGTGAGCCTATGGGAACCATCTAACATTTTTATATTGTTGCCCCCCTCCGTCATGATAAGTTTAGTGAAAACAATAGTTTTGTTTGTAGGTCTATATGATAGCAACCCTTCTGGGTCACTTCCATCAGTGCTGTTAAAATAATTGATAAGATATTCTTTAAATTTTATTGCATCACCATTAACTTCTTCAGAGAAAATCACCTTGTTGGCTTTAGAGTCCATTCCTGTAAGGATGAGGTCCTTTACGTTCCACACCTCTTCATTCCATGTATAGTTTTTTTTGCTTATTTTATAGAAAACTCCGTTAATATGATAAGTGAAGGACATAGCCTCCAAGAGAGCCCAAATTTTACTATCAGACAGGGCTTGAATGGTGTTAACTATGACAGTAGCCATTTCCTCTGAAGGGTTTTTGAACAATTTGAAGAACTCAATTTCTAAATAGTATTTAGCTACATCTGTAGAGGGGATATCTTTTTTTACTATCTTTGTTGGTTTAACGCCCGTTTGTACACTATCGTCCACGTCTTTTATTATACCTCACAAAATCAACACACTTTTAAAAGCTGCTATGTCTTTTACTATTTGATTCGAATTAACCTGAATCACCGTCCCCAATATTCAAACATGAAAGGTGTTCATAAATAGAGGTTTGAGAATCGTCCCATTAGCCACCCCACGGTTATTTGCCGTTATAACAATGCGCGCGCGTATCTTTTATTATGAGTTTTTCTGTAAATTCATCTCTAATTTCCATCCACAAATTACCAAGTAGGTTTTGACCGTCTTTATAAGGGCCCCAACCCCATATTTCATCTCTCCAAGAGTCTTCAATAATTTCTCTGTCTTTAGATGCAATTAATTTTTTAAGTACATACGGGTGTTGCTCCACCTTGCATCTTAAAATATCTTTCATTATGTCCTTTTTTATTTCACACCATTTAGGGTTTCTTAACTTCTTATGTTTATCCGCAATTTTTTGAGTATCGTGGGCGGATCTAGACTTTTTTATTTCTTTAATTACCTTATCCGAGTATCCTTTGAATTGTGCTGCTTGGTAGGCATGTTCTGATGTTGGCCAAACATATCCGTTATATTCCACTGAAAATGAAGAAAAATTGTCGAAGACGTAGAACTCCTTTGGATAAAAGAATATCTTATCCTCTGGTCCCGGTTGGTTTACTTGATCATGCGTAGATTGTTTTGGAGATTCTGACACAAATATATTATACATAAATTAATAAGTGGAATTTAGGTACGCCGAATAATCTATTTCAGAGAAGCCGAGCCAGCTCCTCTGGCATAATTCCTAGGTTCGCAATATCTTGTGGCAAGACCCCATAGTATGACATTTGCTTGAATTAATGTTACACTGTTCCCGCAGTCAATGACATAGCTAGGAGGCAGTGATGAGGGGTAGGAAAACCGTTAAGTTGGAGTACCACTTTGGCGAGTGGGACATTGTTTTAACAGTCAAGTATCCCAGAAAGTTTGGTCCGCCAGTAGTACCTGATATAAGTGCTATTGAGGGTACGCCAACCACCTTGAGTGACATCCTGAGTAGTAGTTCTCAGACCACTCATGAGGCCTTGTTGCACTGGCCGAGGAGATATGAATACATTTCAATTGTCAACGGATTGCCGGTCACAACAGTGGGGTCCGTTAAAGGGCTGACCATCAAGATCTCGATGACGGCGCGCCAGTAACTAACCGGAGTCTTTTTTGGTGTCTAAACCACCGTAAGCATATGTAATTTACGGTGGTTTTTCTTTTAATAGCGTTTTTATTTAGTAAATCCATAAGTGCTATTTCTGTTAGAATTTAAAGAGGTGATTAACTTTCTGAAAAACATCTTGTTAATTTCTGCGCTGGCTTTTCTTGGCTTCTTAATTTCAAACAAGGAGTACAAAAAAGA
>CAZMKN010000033.1:0-3968 GCA_964567095.1 uncultured Candidatus Saccharibacteria bacterium
ACATCATCAAACTTTACCTTTCTAAGAGTTGTTCCCTCAGCCTTTGTAATAATACCGGCACTAACCAACTCTGTTATTACGCCGGAGGTCAATATCATTTCATTAGCAACCTCTCTCCTCATATCTACCAAAGCCTGTATCATCTTTTGCCTATCCTTTGTAGTAGATAATATGTTTTGTGCAGTTTCCTTAACATGAATGGCTTTTAAATAGTTCTCCTCGGAAGCCATGCTGTAATAATCTGCGCCCTCCCTATTAACACCAAGAGCCTCTAAACCAGCACTTTTATCTTCTTCACTAAGGGAAGTAACCTCTAATATGGTTTTACTCTTTGCATATGCATCCTTTTCCCACTTAGCATAATTGACCTTATCGGTTTCGGCAGGTTTAGGAGGTATCTTCATAGACATTACTTTATTGTCGTCACTTTTATATAGAAAATCTTTTTCAAACACCAATGAATTAACCCCAGACTTTTCCATTCCCTCGGCTATATCGTTAGTATTCTTGGCACTTTTCATCCACCCCATTACCTCATCGTAAGTACCTTTTATATCACCAGATGCCAGAATATACTTCTGCCTATTTTCACTTATAGTTGGCGTATCCCCGCCGTAATAATCCTTACTGTCTGAAGTAGCCCCCATCCCAAACACAACTCCTTTAACAATGTTTGGTACGGTCTTAGATACTGGGAATTTAAACTCGCCAGAAGGGGTAGTCGTATATCCTCTAGCTAAATTAAAGAGATACGAGCCAGATTTATGGATTTGGGCCCCCGCCGGAGTTAAATTCTTTCCAACCGTCATTGCTGCTTTATTGAGATAATACTTTTGCCTAACATCATCGTCCTCATCTTTAGCATCCATTAAGTACCCAAGTATTTGGCCTGGTAATTGTAAAATAGGACCAAAACTAGGAAGAAGTCCTTCTAATGCCCACTTAACGGGAGTTCCTACCAACTTCCCAATTAAAAGCGCCATAGCAGCCCTTGTAAAAACCAATCCCGCAGCTTTAGAATACTCTTTATTAGCGACAGCATCATATGTCTCGAATGTTGCCTTAAAGGCGAATTGAGAGTACATAAACACCGATCTATAGATAGACTCGTTTTGTAATATCTCAGGCGTATTATATTTAGTTGATATATGTCCTTTAGCAGTTACCTCACTTCTTACAAATTTTACCAACTCATCACCGCTAAGATTTTTCTTATTAATCCCAGAGGCTTCGGCTGTACCAGCAAATACAGAGTTTTTCCAGTTTTCCATAATAGCGATAGGTTTAAACAAAATCTTTCTAAGTTTAGTTGGAACCTTTTTAAGAGTTTCTCCGGTATCTAGTCTGGGAGATACATCGTAATCAAGGGAAACTTCTTTAAACCCATATGTGTCGTTTAATCTCTTTCTATCTGTAAAAGACATAAGAAGGCCTTTGATACTATCTGCAAGACCATAGTGTATTGGTAATACCACGCCCTCTGTTCCCTGCAAAAGAGCCACCTTTACGTTTCCTGCTATCTGCGAAAGAGACAGCATATTGTTTATTTTATCGAACAAATTTTCTGTGTATTTAACAGAAGAAAGCTCTGTTTCCACAAACCTATTTATATAGTCTTTTGTTCTTTGGTTGGAAAATTCTACATTCTTTATTACATTTAAAAAGTTCTGCTTAGGTTGTTTAACAAGCATTTTATAGGACACATTAGCAACATATCTATTTATACCTATAGAATCTATTAATTTTGATGAGGTATCTGTAAAAGCCGCTTTGCTACTTTCAGGGAAGCCAGACTTCGAGAAAAAGAAATCTATTATACTGTTGACATCTTTGTTAGCAATATCCTCCTTTAGTAAATCTCGTGTTTTATTAAATTCAAAATAACTATCTCTAATTCCTGTAAAAGCGGTATGTATCTTAGGAGACATTTTAGAAAACTCATCATTAGCTGTTCTAAAGGTATAGCCTTTTGACAATACTCCAGCCTCAGTTATTTTGCGGGTCTCTACTTCTTTAGTACCTTCTGATAGTTTATTTAATCTACCGACATAATCAAACCCGCTAAACTTTGTTTCTATTAAACCTCTAACGTGTGTTAAAATCTCTTGCTCTATTTTCTTAGTACCTATGAAATCTCCATATTTCGCATAAAGCATCTGGTCAATATAGTTTTTCATTACAGAGGAGTATTCTTTCGAGTAATCTATATCCATAGCCCCAGTTCTACCTTTAGTATGTCCTAGTTTGGTATTAAGCCTAGATATAAGAGAATCGCCGAATAAATTTATTTCATCCTCTATGCCCATCACCTTAGTCTCATGCGGAAAATAATCCTCTATGTATCCCATTTTACTTTCTGAGAATGTTCTTAGAGAATCCAACAAACCTTTATGCTTTGATATCAAGTCGCCCATTTCTTTAGTTTCTGGGGAAGTACCATTAAGGGCATTTACAAAAGACTCCGTACTATTAGCATCCGTAAGTTTCTTTTGCACAGAATCAACCAATGAATATAATTCGCCTCTAGCACCTACAAATGCCTCCTTTGCCATGTCCGGAGAATCAGCTACCTGTTTTCGGCTCGGATATTTTGTATTTAAACTTGTTGCAACATTTTTGACTATAGCCTCCACAGACTTTTTAGTCTTTATAGCAATTTCTTTTATCGGAGAAGACGCAACCTCTTTTTCTACAGATTTAACTACGTCCTCCGCCTCCCGTAAAATATCTGCCTTTTCAGCATTGAGACTATTTCTTAACTCCATGTCGCCGGCCTCATGCGCTCTCCAAGCCTCTAAACCTATGCTCTTGGCCTCCTCGTATAACTTTGCTTTCCTACTACCTAAATTCTCCAAATCCACAGACTTATCTAAAGAGTTCTTATAAGAAAGAATCTCACTTTTTGCTTTACCAAAGTAGTCTGTCTTACTCAAACTATCTCGCAGTGCTTTTACAGAATCTGTTATATCGGGGGTACGCGCTTCCCCGCCTACCTTGGCACCAAGGTCAATGAAGCCCCCTTCATCGCCATATCTTCCCAAACCGGCTTTTTCTCGTAGATCTCCAATCCTCTCTATAGTCTCTCTTGTTACTTTTGCCGCTTTGTCGACAAATCTTCCTGTGGCGGCATTTATATCCCTGCCAGCATTATTCTTTCTTATTATTACCTCTATAGTGTCTAGCTTCTCGTCCAATTCCGCATCTTTCCCCTTAAACGCCCCAACTAGTTTTTTAAATAACGGCAAATCCATTTTCGCTATACTATCCGCTAACTTCTTGAAAGATACTGAGGCTATATCAATACCTATAGGAGATAGGGCATCTATTAATATAGAAGTGGCCGTGGTTTGAGAACCTGTAATATCATCATAACCTATTCCCTGCAGTACCTCTAAACCCTGTCTAAGCGGTAACTTAACTATATAAGGTAACGGTATTCCACTTGTTGCAACATTAGTCGCGGACAGAAATCCTGAGGCTGTTGCTATGGAAGAAGCTCGTTCCGTTAAAGAACTCATGGCTCCCTCGGAGAACTCCCCTCCAGAAAGCATCTCCCCCCCACCTCCTAAAAGACCTGTTAATCCTGCGTAGGTTAAAAGTGCCTTGGGATTTGCTAAGCCGGCGGCTGTAAATACGGGTTCTAATGCTCCCAAAGCCAGCTTTCCCGTCTCGGCGATAGGGCTTTCACTTAAACCAAACTCAGGAATTTTTATATTAGTTAAAGGCACTTTCATTTTCCCCGCTCCGGGTTGAAATTTAACACCTTTAAGTGGTTTTACGCCTTCAAAGTATTGTGGAAGATTTTGTCCTAAATGGACTGAAAACGAGGCTGGTTTAAAATCAACGCCTTTCGTAGCAACATACCTGCCATAATCTGTAAGTGTTTTTATGGGTTCTGTTAAAACAGCTTCCCCAACGCCCTTACCAAAATTGTTAGCGATCTTTAATGTCTTAAGGTATGCGGGATC
>CAZMKN010000034.1:0-3735 GCA_964567095.1 uncultured Candidatus Saccharibacteria bacterium
TTTCCATGGATAAAGAGGGCAAAATCCTTGAGACCTTTCGTTTGGATGTACTAATTCCAACACTAAAATTTCTCTTGGGTAAAGGAATTATGCCTGTAATAGCGGGTCATATCGGAAGACCTGCAGGTAAGGAAGATTCTTTTTTAAGTACAGAACGCTTGAAGCCTTATTTTGATGCAGTTTTGGGAAGGGGGAATTACGAACTTTTGGAAAATTTGCGCTTCAATCCTGGGGAAAATGAGAAAGATCCGAAATTTGCCCAAGAACTTGCCACAAAAGCGGATATTTATGTTAACGAAAGTTTTGCCACATGTCATCGGGACACAGCCTCGATTAGTTTATTGCCTAAACTTCTGCCATCTTTCGTCGGATTACATTTAGAAGAAGAATTAAAAGTACTAGAGAGAGTTTTCGATCCTAAGAACAAGCCCTCTGTAGTTGTGGTAGGCGGCGCAAAAAAATCCAAAAAAGAGACTATCTACGCTTTAGCTAAGTATTTCGATTACGTTTTGGTTGGAGGAGCTCTAAAAAAAAGTTTGGAGGATCCAGAAGCCACAAACGTTTTCTATCCCATAGATCATATAGAAAATGGTTTGGATGTCGGTCCACGCACAATCGCCGCCTACGCCAAAATCCTTTCCAAAGCTTCTCTTATAGTTTGGGTAGGTCCGATGGGTGCCTATGATCAAGGTTATTTTGAAGGAAGTAAGTCCTTGGCGCAATCGATAATTAGCCTATCGGCTTTCTCTGTGGTAGGAGGAGGTGATACAATAACATGCCTAGATCAACTTGGGCTGTTGGATTCTTTCGATTTTGTTTCTACCGGAGGAGGCGCTTCGCTGGATTTCTTGAGTAAGGGGAAACTTCCCGGATTGGAGGCACTAAATTATTATGTCTAAAATACTAAAAGCAGTATTACCTGAAAAATGCTTGGGTTGCGAAATGTGTGTTTATGAAGCTCAGCGGCAAATGAATAAGTTGGGCCCAGAGGGCTCATTTATCCGTATTTTTAAAGAAAATGGTAGGTTTTCGATAGTTTTAGATCCACAGGTAAACACATTGGATGTAGAAAAGATCAAAAACATTTGTCCTCAAGATTTGTACGAAGTTTTGGACGTTGAGAATTATGACCTTCTCGAGTAGGAAAGTACTTTACATAAATTTAATTACTCGGTCTTTTGAAATCAAAACTTATCCGGATTTGCACGCTTTTTTGGGAGGGTTAGCTTTGGGTTTAAAAATAATTTCCCTAAATAAAGAAAAGTCTCCTTTAGTCTTTTCGGTGGGTCCTTTGAACGGCGCTTTCCCGTTTGTTTCCAAAACTTGTATTTTGGATTACTCAACAGGTTTAACAGAGTTATATTTAGGTGGTTGTTTATCTTCTCGGATAAGATTTGCTGGGTTTGATGCTGTCGTGATCTTTGGAAAGTCTCGGGAACCTGTGTTTTTGGAAATTAACCCTTCGGAAGTTAACTTTCTCACTCCCAGAAATTTTTCCCCGGAAGTTGGTTTGCCGGGTAGGTCAGCAAAGTTAGCGTTCAATGGGCAGTTTTTGGTTTTGAATGATTATTTTTACACTCGGGAAAATAGGTTAGCACACTTTTTTGAGAATAGGAATCTCGCAGGTCTTGTAGTAAACGCAACAGTTTCACTAGATTTGAAAAATAGTTCTGTTTACAACTCCCTTTACAACGAAATTTTGGGTAGATCAAACGATTTATCTGTTATGCCCGCAAATAATCCATCTTGTAGCGGGTGTCCTTTGGGGTGTAAAGAGTCACAAGTTGGTGAAACGGAGGGTAATGTTTTGGTGCACAGCTTGGTGGCCTGCAAGTATGCTTCCGCTATCTACTCGGATTTAGGGATAGTTTTTTCATGTCTAAATTCTTTAGGGTATGATTATACTCATGAGGAGCTTGAAAGCATCCCAGGATTAGTAAAAGATTTACTCAAGGAACTTAGAAAATAATGAATTACGTTATTGCAAATTGGAAGATGAAAATGTCCCAAACGGCCGTTGAAAATTGGGTTTCGGATTTTACGGAAAGGTACAAGCCCTCAGATGTTAACGTTGTTGTAGCACCTTCTTTCATTAATATTCCTTACGTTAAGGAAAAGCTAGGTTCGTTGGAAAAAGTTTTTGTTGGGGCGCAAGATGTTTCAGCAGATTCTAAAGGTTCTCACACAGGTGAAGTAAGTGCGTTTCAACTGAAGGATTACTGCAAGTATGTAATCGTTGGGCACAGCGAGAGTGCTGAGGATCCGGCTCTGGTAATCCGGAAAAGGGATATTGCACTGGAACATGGATTAATTCCTGTCGTGTGTTTTACTACACCTGAACAAGCCAAATTTTTCTATAAGGAGGGCGCTATTTTAGCATGGGAAGATCCGACGAATATCTCTTCGGGCGGGGTCTACAGCGAAAAGCCCTTGGAAGATATAGAAGAAAATGTTGACCAGATAAAAGAATCCTTGCCTAGAGATGCGGTTTTACTGTATGGTGGTTCGGTGAATAAAGATAATATCTATGATTTGGCTAACCTCTCAAAACTTGATGGAGTTCTTGTCGGCCATTCCAGTTTGGATTCCGGTCATTTTATAAAACTAATAGAAACCTATGCGTTATCCTGATCTCAAGACAAAAAAAACAAAAAGATCGAAAAAGAAATCCCCCAAAAGGTCTGCTTGGAAAATCGCTTTTCTGTTTTTCCCCGTTTTACTGCTGGGCGTGACTTTCTTGTTTGTGTTTAGCGATAAAGCCCGCGCTCTTTTCGATCCGATATCGGTTATAGCTACAGTTACTGGCGTTGATTTAAAAGAAACTGATGGGCGTACTAATATACTTTTATTGGGTTCCGATAGGAGATCCACAGACTTGGCAGATATTCCCGAGAGAGCCGACACTATCTTGGTCGCGTCCATCGGACGCTTAGACAACAATATCGTTCTAATTTCAGTTCCGCGCGATCTTTGGGTATCCCACGATGTTTGTGGTCAATGTAAAATAAACGAGGTTTATGCCTACGCTTATTATTCTAGCGATACTCCGGAAGAGACTCTACAAGAAGTGGTCGAGGGTGTTTTAGGTATTCCTTTGCATTACTATGCGGTAGTCAACTTTGACTTATTTGTGGATGCTATTGATACTTTGGGGGGCGTTAAAGTGAATATTGATAAGGCTTTTGACGACTATAATTACCCGGTTGAAGGTAACGAGGCTAATGTTTGTGGTAGAACTCCGGAGGAGATTGAAAGGATGCAGGGCCAGCCTCTTTCGGTGGTTTTTCCTTGCAGATATAGTCATGTTCATTTTGAGGCCGGTGAGCAAACCTTGGATGGAGTTACAGCCCTTCAGTTCGTTCGCTCTAGGAAAGGCACTAACGGCGAAAATACGGATTTTACCCGTTCTGCTCGTCAGCAAAAGGTGATAATGGCCTTGAAAGATAAAGCCACTTCGCTGGGAACTTTGGTAAATCCAAAGAAATTGGCTGAGCTATACTCGCTTTATAAGGAGAGTGTTTCTACAAACATCGATTTTGGTACCGTTCAAGAGTTTTATGTTTTGTCTCAGAAGTTGGATTTTTCAGGTGTCCGCACGATTGTTTTGGACGACAGGAGTTTGGCCAATGATGGTGGTTTGTTGTACTCACCCTTGGATACTAACCTTCTCGGTGGAAAGTATGTTCTGTTGCCAAAGGCAGGAGATTATTCGCAAGTTAGGGCTTATGTACAACG
>CAZMKN010000035.1:0-2415 GCA_964567095.1 uncultured Candidatus Saccharibacteria bacterium
GAGTACATTGGTTCCCCGGGACTAGGTATCTCTAAACTCACTTTGTTCGTTAAGAAAGAGACGATTTTGCTACATTATTACGAGTCCATATTCTGCTCACTTTCGCAAACAGACAGATAAAGTTAACCGAGTGGCGTACCGCGAATAAGTGAGTTGCCACCAAATCAAAATTGCTTGCTATAATATCCAAGTGACTGTATATCATCTAGGCCGAGACCTTAATAGAGAGATGGTGGGACTTGGTAGCATGGTTACGCCACGGAAAAATCATGAAGGAGTAACCAAAAGACCCACAGAAACTCTCGCAGAAGGGAGAGTCAATCCCAGAGAACGCAGACCTATATCAGAAGAACGAAAATTCCAAATCAGGAGACAACTGATAAAGACACTCGTAGAATTAAACCAAACCGAAAATTATAAAGGAACGAGAAACCAAGCGCTTAAGCTGAGAAAAGAAGCGGGGAAATATATATCTCCGGAGGAAACCAGAAATTCATGGGCAACTGTAGCAATAGTTCTTTGTTTAAAAGATTCTGAAATGGATGTGGGATTCCCAACAGAATTGGGGGATCTGGTTATCAAACAAGGAGATATTTCCAGGAACTTTGTTGTCGAAACAACAGAAGATTACGAAGTAAACATCACATCATCTTCAGACATGTACATTCCAGAAAAACTAAGGGTCGGAGAAGATCTCTTCAATGTTACAACAGGACAACCTCACGCAGATCTGAAAAGAAAATTAATGGAAATATTATAAAACCACTAGCTCGGTTTTTTGGCCGGATTTCTCAACTCCAGAGTATGCTAAGTATCTTTCGGTTGTAGAGACCCTCTTATGACCTACTATTTTAGAAACATAAGCCAAATTAACTCCGCTCTTTAACTGCTCTGCTATAAAAGTGTGACGTAAGTCGTTAACTGTAACATTTTCTACTCCCGCCTTCTTAAAATAACGGTTCAGAGTCGAACGAATATTTCTTACTAACATCGGATTTCCTGTGCGCGTTATAAAAAGGTAAGGACTTTCTTTATTTCCCTGAGCAGAATCTTTATAGGACTCAATAGCTGAAACAGCGACTTCATTCAAAGGGATTGTCCTCTCATCTTTAGAACCCCTAGCGGGAATGTATAGGTCGGTCTTGCCTAGAGTGGAATCCATTTTTAGGTGCTCCATATGTATTCCAGCTATTTCTGCAATAGAAAGACCAGTTTGCAAGAAAACTTCTATCAGCGCGTAGGTTCTAGGATCGTTTCTAGCAACATCCCTAAGAGCTCTGTACTCAAGCCGAGATAGAATTCTTGGATTAGTTGCTTTAACTTCAGGATGTTTTAGGTACTCGGAAACATTATCCTTTACAAAACCTCTCTCAATTAAGAAACCGAAAAAGGTTTTTGTAGAGTTGGTTTTACGAGAGACCGATTTATTTGTGTAGCCTTTTTCGAAAAAACGGGCCATAAAAGCCTCCAAATCCCCTAGAGACACTTTCTCAACATCAGAAATACCTTTTTTCTGCATAAAATCGACTAACTGCTCTATATCCTTACTATAAGCGATTAAAGTAGAGGGAGCTCTTCCAAAATCCTCGAGATATTTGATAAAATGTTGTCTTGCTTCTTCTAAATTCATAAAAGTTTAATAATATTCTAAGGCGAAAAAACGCCTCAATAACCTACCCCATAGACTAACATTAACCTTGTCTTTCGTCAAGCCTTCACATACAATTTAGGCAATGAATGTCCCCACTAAGATAAAATACATCGGTTTTACCATCTTACTTATAGTTACTTCGATAAATATGGTGGTTACAACGAGAAAAATAGTGAAAAATGGTAGGAGACTAAAGGATATAAGAGAAGATGTCTTATCTCTTGAACAGGAGAGGGAACAACTGATCCAAGAAATTAATGATAAGAAAACGCAGGAGTATATAGAAAGAACGGCACGAGAGGAATTGAATCTTGTGAAACCTGATGAGGAAATATACATATATCCGGAAGAAAAGGATATAAATACGAGAAAACTATCGAGGAACCGTGCGAAAAGCTTCCTGGAACATAAAACACCCTTGCAACAATGGATCGAGTTAATTTTTAAATAAAAAATTTAAGGTCGTTTTTTGACAGTTTTTACTTTGTCTGGTAGGATCTAGGTTGTTCAACGCGGGGTGGAGGAGTGGTACCTCGTCAGGCTCATAATCTGAAGGCCCTGGTTCGAATCCAGGCCCCGCAACCATCTTTTTATTTTTCGCGTTTTCCTAAAAGTATCATTTACTCACTCTGATTTCTTGGTATAATCCCTTTTATTCAGGCGATATAAACCTAACGGTAATACGCGCCAACGTAGCTCAGGAGGTTAGAGCGGGCGTTTCATAAGCGCCAGGTCCCTGGTTCGAGTCCAGGCGTTGGCACCAT
>CAZMKN010000035.1:2515-3733 GCA_964567095.1 uncultured Candidatus Saccharibacteria bacterium
GCACCATTAAAGGCTAACTTATTTCAAATAAACTTTTTTAGACTCTTATCTTTTTCTAATTCTTCTATAAGAGCGGATATGTGTGTAACATCATCCTTATGGACTACCAGAAGGGCGTCCTCGGTATTAACAACAATCATATTCTCCAGTCCAATAGTAGCTAACAGTTTGTTTTTCTCTTCGTTAATAACAACGGAATCCTTAGTATTTCTTTCATAAGTTATACCTCTAGACAGGTTTTTACCGCTACTACCAACCAAAGCTTCTTTTAGGGCGTACAGTGTTCCGGGATCTGCCCAACCCATATTGGTTTTAAGCACTACTGCTCTCTCTGGAGGCAGTTTCTCCAAAATAGCTTTATCAAAACTAACGGACTTTAAAATAGGATATATATTCCCCAAAACCTTATTTTCCTCAATGGTGCCTATTGACTTCGAAATTTCTACCAAACTTTTATACATCTTAGGCATTAATTCCTCATAAAGTCTCAGTACATAATTTAAATCAACAACAAAATAACCCGGGTTCCAAACCCACTCACCTGATTCAAATATTTCTAGGCATTTCTTTACCGAGGGCCTATATATCCACTCGATAAATTCATAGGAATTATCGGACCTCTTATCTCCCAAATGAATCCATCCTAAGTTGTTTTCTGGATATCTAGGCTTCTCGCCTATTAAAATAAATCTGTTGGGATTTTCGTTTATCAACGCTTCCCCTTTTTTCAAAACTTCCAAAAAACTGGGAACGTTTTTCATTAAGTGATCTGCCCATAATATGGCTACTGGACCCTGATAACCTTTTTTTCGTAAGAGAATAAAATTGTAGCCTATTGCAGCAGCTAAGTTTCGTTTAGCGGGTTCGCCTATCATATTAGATGTAGGTATTTGGGGAATCTGTTCTTTAACCAAGGGTATATAGTTATCATTGGTGCTTATGAAGATGTTATGGATTCCAAATGTTTTCTCAATTCTTTCAACTGCTAGCTGCAGAGTGGATTTTCCCCCAAATATTTTTTTGAATTGTTTTGGTAGCTTCTTTCGAGAAAGAGGCCATAAACGGGTACCAGCTCCTCCAGCAAAAATAATTACCTTCATGTATGCATTTTAACACTTATGATAAAATCCTATTGCTAGCTTATTCTTACACGTGAATCCTTGGAGGGATGCGAGAGTGGTTAAATCGGCTCGCCTGGAAAGCGACGCGCTGCATAAA
>CAZMKN010000036.1:0-3452 GCA_964567095.1 uncultured Candidatus Saccharibacteria bacterium
AGGACTTTGATGAAGAATAATAGCCAGAAGAGCCTTTTTCGCACAAATAGCCAAACTGAGCACACTCGTGGCGCCCCCACTCATAACTACAACTTCCTCCGAGTGTGCAGCCGGCCAAAACTTGAGACTGGGGCACATTATCAAAATAAACCATGAACAGTACATAAAAAAACAAACCTGACAACAATTTAAAAGTGTAATTCCTTCGAAAGTTTAATTTCATCGACTTATTACCCAAATGGGAAAAGTTCTCTCATAATAAAGGTCTGCTGGATTATAAGAGACACGGTCTCCAATTCCTACTTCAGAAATAGAGATTTCCGTTTCTGATATAGAGCCGTCTTGATCCTGGCCAATTATATAATAAAGGTCAGTGGATCCGTACGAAACTTCAGCAATTTCGTCGGAATTAAGATGTTTTATAGATATAACCTGCCGCTCAAAATCAATGGAGTCAACGATACCTTCAATAAGTAAAAGTCTTTTAACACCTCCAACCTCCTCATAAAACTTTGGGCCTTCAAAATATCTTATAGATTCCTGATATTCCGACAAACCTTGATTCTTTATAGCTGCCCATGGGGAATCTCCGGACACATCTGCGGAAACGTCTGGAGAGGTGTCAGTAGGCGAAGAAGGTTGGTCCATCGACGAAGTCGAAAATTGTTGTTTTACCGAATCCACAGAAAATGGAAATTCAAAAAAACGCACTGAAATTGAAAACACAATAAAAAGGAAAAACAAAACGAATAGAGCAATAAAAGAATATCTTACAAAACTAGGCAGATTCTTAAACATAAGTCAATATTAGTAAATTTCAAGGGAAGTAACAAGGACTTTCTAGCAAAAGATTAAATAGTCGTAAAAATTGGTGAGTGTAAGAAAAAATCATTAAAAACGGGCTTCTTCAAAAAACTAATGGAAAGTGTTAACGACGAAATTTTTCAAAACTAAGAAAAACTATACAAGAAAAAAAGATAGAATAATGTTATGATTCCCTTTTGCGCAAAAAAGAGAAAAACGAGGGAGTAACTCTGACTTAGACAACAAGTCAAAAACGAGTTACTCCCAAGAACGAGAGTGAATCACCGATTCACCCGCACATACCAAGTGACCTCGACTACGTCCCAATATGGAACAACGGTGATGGCGAGACCAAGGTTTGGATCAGACAAAGCCGATCCCTCAAGGTACTCTCCGAGTTCCTCCAAAGGAACTTCTGCTACACTGTAGAAATTGTAGCAAGGAGGATCCTCCGGCCCTTCGCAGATGCGAAAGGTCTCCTGCAAGACACGTTCGTCTGCAAGAGCGGTTGTCGCCTGGGGCGAGCAGACCAACATCGACAGTAAGACAATCAATGCGACGCGAACGGCTATCTTAGCCATCTCAACCTCCTTTGGTTTTGGGCAAACGCCCTGACTAGGTTTTCACTACAGCTCACATTATAGGATAAAATGGAGAAAAAAGCAACCTAGCAAAACGTATAATTGTAACATTTAAATTTAAACGTGGATAAACAAACCGAATATAAAAATATAAAAGGAAAACAAAGGAACCTTTCTGGACATATAGTACATGTCGGAAAAAGGCTCCTTAGGGGAGAATCTGATACTTTTCTCCCATGTAGAGAGCGTGCAAGCTCTCTTCGGCGGAAAATCTATCCTTTGGAGGAAGATACCAACTCCAGGCACTTACAGCTCCGGAAGCTCCCATGTAAAAATCCACTGCTCCATCGTATGAAGCAAATGAACCTTCTAAGTAAACAACATTTCCGTTGTCCACCACATAAAATCCGCCGGTCTCCCAAAGCACAAGCAAAGCGTGACTTCGGTATTTAGGGGCACCTAGAATTTCCTCGAGAAAACTGGAGGGAGTGCGGACAATCAAGATCCAAGCAGCGACCTCACGCGGGTACTCAAAATAGAAAGTGAGTGCGTAATCCTCACAATCACCTCGATGGTCAGGGGCAACAAACCAAATGTTCTCCTCATCAGGCACGTATGTCCAGGATTTATGAAACTCAGCGTAAAACTCTCCGAGTTCCGTTCCTGCTAAAGGATAGCCACGCGCCATCACCCCCAACGTACTTCCATGGACTAGTCCAAGTCCTATCAAGACCAGCCCTAGCCCAGTCAAAAAGAGACCTGATAACAGACCCAACTGCTTCTTGTTCATCCCTCCCTCCTTTGGGCGAAAGCCCCATTAGATTTTCAAACTACGCGCATTGTAGGATAGGACAAAGGAAAAAGCAAATCGTTGTATAGGTTTCACACATATTGGACAAAACACCCTCAATTCCCATATCAATCCTCCAATTTCTGCGGGTCCGTTATGTTTCGCAACTTATACACTATCTAAAATTAGAGGGAATGTACTGATATAATACTTATATGAAAAAAAATTACGCGTTTATTGATAGTCAGAATCTTCATATGGGAACGCAGGTATCCGGATGGAAACTAGATTTTCTAAAATTTAGAAATTACCTTAAGACAAAATACGCTGTAGACAAGGCATATCTGTTTATTGGGTATATCCCTACAAATACAAGTTTATACAAGCATCTTCAGGAATTTGGATACACTCTCGTGTTCAAACCAGTTCTCGAAATAAGGAAAAACGGGAAAAAAGAGTATAAGGGAAATGTAGACGCTGAGTTGGTTCTACATACAATCATAAACATGGATAAGTACGATAAAGCTGTAATAGTTTCCGGAGATGGAGACTTTCACTGTTTAGTTGAGTATTTAGATAAAAACAATAAACTTGAAAAAATACTCACACCAAACAAACGTTACTCATCACTTCTAAGAAAGTACTCAAGCTACATATTACCTTTGGGTGTCATAAAGAAAAAACTGGAGCTTTAGAATATAAAAAAGAGGCATTCCCGCGGGAAGCAAGCTTACCCTTTGGTAGTCCTCTTATCGTAATGCAACAAGTATAATACATTTTTTATCTATGGTCAAGAAAATATATGGGGTGCATACATAATGGGCAAAGCACCTGTAAACGGGGACTTACGTTCATCCACTGTGTTTCGCAACTTATTCACCCAAATATCTCTTTAGATCCGAGTGAAATATATGTTCATCTGTGACCTCTATTGCCATAATATGGTAATTTTCTTCTTTTAGCTTTGGGAGAATTTCCAAAGTATCTTTTGCATGCTCATACTCAATCTTTCTTTCAGAACCTCTAGATACTTTACGAAGACCTTTCCCGAAGGGAGGTTTCTGAGAAATACCAGTTAGGTAGATCCTCTTTACACCTGCAGATTCCGCCGACCTAAATATATTCGCTACATTTTTTGCGTACTGGATATTTTCCAGTATGAATACAATATCGTGGTTTCTGGAAGGTAGAGAATCAAAATATTTTTGTGCCTCTTTGTCCTTAAGCTGTTGCATGAATAATCTCACTATAATGTCTCTAAACTCGCGAAACTTTCT
>CAZMKN010000037.1:0-1813 GCA_964567095.1 uncultured Candidatus Saccharibacteria bacterium
GGGGGGCTGTTTCTTAGACTATCTTTGTTATCTTGTAAGTTAGTTTTCCAATAGGAGCGATCACTTCAAAAGTATCGCCAATTTTCTTGCCCATTAATGCAGCACCTAGTGGGGATTCGTGGGAAATCTTATTTTCTAAGGGATTTGCTTCGTGAGCGCCCACTAAATAGAAAGTTTCGTCGTCGCCGTCTATATGAACGGTTACCTTGACTCCGATATGAATGACACCTTTCTCTCCCTTTTCTGCAACCTTAGAGTTTTTTATCACTTCCTCCAACTCGGAAATTCTACCCTCCATAAAAGCTTGCTCCTGTTTGGCCGCATCATACTCAGCATTCTCCGATATATCGCCCATTTCACGGGCGTTTTTAATTCGCAAGGCAACCGCGAGTCGTCCGACCTCCTTTAGTCCTTTTAATTCCTTCTTCAATTTTTCTAAACCTTCTACGGTTATATATAGTGTTTCCGTCATATTCTTTCTAACTAATGAATTAAATAAACAAAAACAACCCAAAAGCACTTAGCGGGGGCGTTTTTCAGAAAGGTTATTCGGTCATTTCATAAGTTGAAACAGAGGGAAGTTTATCAAACACGTTTCCAATTGTCAATTTTATTTGGGGGAGGGCTCCTATTTGATTAAAGTCCGCCCCAGGTTTCTACTCCAGCAAAGGGCTTTTCTCTTCGAGGGATTTTTCTTCGGCGACATTCCCTGTTAGTAATTCTTCCTCCGAGGAAACTCCCTCAACACTTTGCACACGTTCGATCCGCCCAAATAAGCCTGTAAAAGAAGATGCGACTTTTTCCATATTCTTGTACGAATTAGTAATGTGCCGAGACAAAACCTCTAAATCATTGCCAAATTTGACTGCCTCAACCTTAATCCCTCCCAAAGCTTTAATAATATTTTTGGCATGTTTCTCTAACTCGTGTTGTTGATAAGCCACCAAAATTACTTTTAAAAAGTATGAGAGTGTGTTGGGAGAGGTCATAACAACATTTTTCCGGTTAGCGTACTCCTCAATTACCGGAGAATGTACAATCAGCTCATAGAACACGTTTTCCGATGGGATGTACATAACGGCCTGCTCTGTAGTATCTTCCTCCGGCAAAATGTACTTATCGGATATTTCATCGATCCTGCGCTTAACATCTCTGATAAATTTCTTCTTAAAACTTTCCCGACCTGAATCAGAGTCCGCCAGCAACATACTCCTAAAATTCTCCATTGGGAACTTAGAATCAATAGGAATTATTCCCTTGTCCGTAAAAACAACTGCATCACAAACAGCTCCGGACTTAAACTTGTATTGTGTTTTAAATAGATCGTGGGGAAGCGCTACCTCTAAAATTTCGTATAAAAATTGTTCACCCAAACCGCCGCGCAGTTTCGGCGACTTAAGAATGTTGTTCAGATCTTTCATATCCTTGCCCAGCTCATTTAATCCTCCTAGATTCTTTTGAACCCTGCCAATAACTTCGGTGGCGTTTTCTAATCTCTCCCAAAGTACTTTTGTCTGCTTATTCATTGCATCTCTTTGATTTTTTAGTTCTTCATCTAAGGTTTTTCTTTGAGCATTTAGCTGAGTTTGAAGCGTATCTGTATTTCTATCCATAGATAGCTTCATCTCTTTTAGCCATTGAGTAAGAACAGTGTCTTCATCGTTTTTTAGATCTTTTTTTAGCGATTTTAGCTGAGTTAATAGGAAATAGGTAATCAGGCCAAATCCGGAAAGTATTGTTACAGCTAATATTAGTATTGTTTGAACAGATAACATGATGTACTTATTTTAGCAGATTAGTGATACGAAGATAA
>CAZMKN010000037.1:1913-3382 GCA_964567095.1 uncultured Candidatus Saccharibacteria bacterium
AGTTAAGTTGTGTCTGTAGGAAAAAGAGACTCAGAACAATCCATTTTATTGGGACACAGCTAAAACACTTTTTAATCAAACCTATATGAAAAATCTTAAATTTCCAGAGAATTTTATTTGGGGAACAGCAATCTCTGCTTATCAGACGGAGGGGAATAATAAAAACACAGACTGGTGGGCATGGGAATAAGAGACTTTTAAAACTCCAGGAAAGAAAAAATATCCACTAGAGAAATCTGGAATAGCTTGCGATTTTTACAATAAATACGAGGAAGATTTTGATCTATGTAAAAAACTGAATAATAATGCTGTTAGATTATCGGTGGAATGGGCAAGAATTGAGCCTCAAGAAGGCATTTGGGACAAAAGGGAAATAGAGCACTATAAAAAAGTGCTGAGATCTGCACAAAATAAGGGGTTAAAAACTTTTGTCACCCTACACCATTTTACTAACCCTCTATGGTTCTCCAAAAAAGGCGGATGGCAAAATCCTAAATCGGCCAGGTATTTTGAAAGATACGCTAAAAAGTGCGCGGAAGAGTTTGGTGAGTGGATGGATGTTGTACTTACAATCAACGAACCGCAGGTTTTGACTTTAATGGCCTACGTTAAAAGCACATGGCCTCCACAGAAAAAAAGTTTCTTAAAAGCGATACTCGTGCAAATTAATTTTATACGCGCACATAAAAAGGGATATAAGGCTATAAAAAATGTGGCGGAGGATTTACCGGTGGGAATAGTTAAAAATATTGTCTGGTTTGAAGCACGCCCTGAAAAGGTAAATTTGACAGGAAAGCTAGTAGCTAAAATTTTAACCTTTGGTGGGTGCGATTTCTTTTTGAGACCCTTGAAAGGATATATGGATCTAATAGGGGTTAATTATTATTTTACGGAATGGTTGGAAGGTTTTAAGCTAAAGAATCTTGATGGCAGGGTTAGCGATTTGGGATGGCGGATCTGTCCAAAGGGATTAGAAAAGGTATTGTTGAATTTGCAAAAATACAACCTACCCATTTATGTTACTGAAAACGGATTGGCTGATGAAAAGGACTCTTTAAGGGAGGGATTTCTGAGAGATATGCTAGAAGCGTGTTCGCATGCCTTGGAGAAAGGAGTAAGTTTGAAAGGGTATTTTTACTGGTCTTTGCTGGATAATTTTGAATGGCATGAGGGGTACTGGCCTAAATTCGGACTGGTAGAGGTGGATAGGGAGAATGGGTTGGAGAGAATTCCGAGAAGTTCTTTTGATTTTTATGCGAAGGTTTGCGGAGGAAAGCGATAGGGGCCTTGCGCAGAAATGATTGCATTTTGCTGATACATAAAAAGAGCTTTTTTGAATGATTTCCATTATGTAACGGAGCTTTCATCAATGAGAAAACATTCCGCAGATGTGAAACATCGAGGACCGTTTTCGAATGATGAAAGCGTAGTTTGGTGACCCCACGGACTCAATGAACTCTTAACGAACG
>CAZMKN010000038.1:0-3351 GCA_964567095.1 uncultured Candidatus Saccharibacteria bacterium
GACTTTGCGTTTGGATCTCGGGCGTTTTTTGTGCGTGCTAGAATATGTACGTGTCCATGAATCAAAAAGAAAAAAGTAAATTCAAAACTAGCTGGGACTTATCTCTAATTGGGGATGTAAGTCTTTCGGAAGTTACAAAGATCACTAAAAGGTTTGCAGAAAAATGGCAAAACAGAGAAGATTATCTTCAAGACCCCCCAATCTTAAAGGAAGCATTGGATGAATACAACGAATGGGAAGAAAAGTATGCTGGAGGAGGAGATGAAGCTTATCGAGTGGTTTTAGAAAATGCTTTAGATCAAAATAATCCTGAATTGAAAGCAAAGTACAATAAATTCCATGAAGCTATAGTTGATCTTTATAACTCCATTCAGTTTTTTCCCTTGAAAATAGCCAAAATTTCCCTAGAGAAACAGCAACTATTTTTAGACGCTTCAGAGCTACAAGACTATCGGTATTTTTTGGAGAGGCAGTTTAAAATTGGAAAATATCTCCTTTCGGAAAAAGAAGAAAAAATTCTAAATTTAAAATCAAAAGTTTCATATGGGAATTGGGTAGACATGACTTCAAGCTTCTTGTCCAAAGAAGAACGCGAAGGAAAAAGTTTTTCGGAAATTTCAAGTTTACTTTCTGATGGGGACAAAAAAACACGAGATAAGGCAGCAGTTTGGTTTAACGACATATTGGATAAGCACATAGATACGGGGGAATACGAAATAAACTCAGTTTTGGAAACCGCAAAGGTAGATCAGAAATTGCGAGGTTACAAACGCCCCGATGAACCTCAGCATATTGGCGATGATATAGAGACTGAAGTCATTGACGCTCTTTTGGAGGCGGTAACTTCGAGTTTTGACATCTCGCAAAAATACTATGAATTAAAAGCAAAACTTTTTGGTGTGGAAAAGCTAGAATATCATGAGCGAAATGTTCCTTTTGGAAAGGCTGAAAAAGAGTATTCATTTGATGATGCCGTTGATTTAGTAAGAGAGGCTTTTGAGGATTTGAATCCATTTTTTGCTGACACTTTTAATGATTTTGTAACAAATGGACACTTTGATGTTTATCCCAAGAAAAATAAAATTTCAGGGGCGGGTTGTTGGTCTAATTTAAAAACGCAGCCATCGTTTATTCACTTAAATTTTACTGGCAAACTTAGGGATGTTACTACAATTGCGCATGAAATGGGGCATGCTATACATAATAAATTAATAGAGCAGTCTCAAAAAGCAATTTATTGTGATGTGTCTTTAGCTACAGCAGAGACAGCAAGCACCTTCATGGAGGATTTTGTAACTCGTGAGATTTTAAAGGATGCCGATGATGAGTTGAGGTTGGCTTTACAACTGGAGCAACTGAATGACTTGGTTTCTTCAGTTCAGCGCCAGATAGCTTGTTATAAATTTGAGCAAGAATTACACGCAGTTTTTGCCGAAAAAGGTTATTTGTCTAAAGAGAAAATCGGTGAAATGTTTCAAAAACACATGAAATCGTATATGGGGGATTTTGTTGAACAATCCGAAGGTTCTCAAAATTGGTGGCTTTATTGGGATCATATTCGTAGGTTTTTTTATGTTTACTCTTATGCTAGCGGTCTCCTGATCTCTAAATCTTTGCAGAAAAAAGTGAAGGCTGATCCCGACTTTATAAACGAAGTAACGCGAGTTTTATCCTTTGGTACCTCTAAATCTCCTAAAGATGCTTTTGCACAGGTTGGTGTGGATATAACGGACCGGGAGTTTTGGATCCAGGGCTTAAATGAAGAAAAGGCCTTATTGGAAGACACATGGACTTTAGCTAAGAAACTTGGGAAGATATGAGTATGGAAGATGGAAAGGTTTTGGATGAAAATTTGCAAAATGAACCAAAGCAGGAGGAGGTAAAAACGTTAGAGAAGGACAAATCTCCAAATGAAGATTTAACTCAGGTTCCAGAAAGTTTAAAGAAGAAGTCTGGTTTTAATCCTTCGTTTTTGGTTAAATTGGCTATTTTTGTTGCGCTTACGACTTTACTTTTGTTGGGGACAAAATTTTTAATTTCACAATCGGATGTTTTGAATAATGGTGGGGGAGCTGAAACCGAAGAATCCACGCCTTCTGGGATAGTAACAATCCCTGAACAGGAAAGCCCTGAAAAAACCTTTACTAGTGATAAATTTAAGTTTTCAGTTGATTACAATACAGATTTGCATGACTTACAGACTCGCTCAGCTTTTTCTTCAGAACCACCCCAATTTTTGATTATCCATAAGGGCGAAAGTCAGAAAGATGATATTAAAACGGACGCTGATTTATTAGATGGGTATGTTGTTAAGATTTCAGTTTATGAAGGAGTTGACAAGGATATTTTGGAGTTGGCTCAACGTAAAAGGGAAAAATATTTGGTGGAGTGTGGGGATGTAGCTTTACTAGGGGGCCTTTATAAAAGAAATATCGATGGAAGTGAGGCGCAAAGCTTTGAAGTTGGTAATTGTCCACAGGACTTTATAGAAAACTTTACTGAATTTAGAGGGAACATCATTGAGATTACGCAGATTTTTAGAGGTGATATTGGATTTAAGCAAAGTTATAAAGCACAGACTGAGGAGATTTTGAGGTCTTTTGCTTGGCTAAGGGATCCTGAGGAGGAGCCGGACATCGCCTCGTTTAGAAGCCAGGATTATCAATTAGAATTTATTCATCCTGTTTTGGAGGTTAATACCGTTTCGGTTACGCCCCCTTCTATTGAGGGCTTGGTGAGAGTTGTTGTCTTGGCCGATCCTACAAGGAAAGATGGGGCGGGGGAGGTTTTGGATAAAGTTGGAATCTTCGCTGTTCCTAAAGGTTCAAAGTCGTTCGCTTTATTTATAAATGAGGAAAAGCAATCTTTGATTCAGGAGTATAAGGTTGTGGAGGAGAAAAATCCAACAGGGCTAAGTGAAGAAACTGTGCTTATTGGAGGTGTGGATGGTTTGAAGCTTGTTAATTACGCTTGGTGGGGAGAGGTTATCTATTTGGAGCATCCTAATGCGAATTACTTTTTGATCTTTGTTTTACCTGAAGGAGTTAGTGATGTGTTTGTGGAGGCTTTATCGGATGTTTTTGATACCTTTGTTTTTGAGATTGAGAAGTCCTAAGCTATCTTTAAATTTAAGTTTAGAAAATCCCTTTTGTTGTTTGGTTTTTTAGCGACTACCGTATTTTGGAACTTTTTGTTAAAATAGCGTGGCTTTTGTGTTTCGTATATATGGCCCCATCGTCTAGTGGTTAGGACACCAGGTTCTCATCCTGGCAACCGGAGTTCGATTCTCCGTGGGGTCACCATATGACTTAACTAGCGAAGAATGCTTTGCATGCAAGCGAGATTGGTTAG
>CAZMKN010000039.1:0-3341 GCA_964567095.1 uncultured Candidatus Saccharibacteria bacterium
GCCGGAAGGAGAAATGCCGCTTTATTTGTACGAAAAATCTCTGCAGCTGCTAGTGACTTAACAGGTAGGGGGTCGGGTAGGAACTACAATAGTATAGAAAGAGCTCTTCTTAGGAGCTTGGGGGACAGGTCCGTTAGAGGAAGTGCCTCCGGCATAGCGGGAGACGAAAGATTGGAGGAGATAATAAGAAGGGTAGATGAAGGCGGGGGCCAATACATACGGCGGACTAGAACGCTACTCCCCACACTCGAAAAAGATCGCCAATTCTTTGCGGTTGATGATTTTATGGATATCCTGTACGACGATAGCTTCTACTCGAAGTTCCTCTGGGTAACCAAAATAAATCCTAGGCTACAGGCCATAACCCCTGATTATTATGTGAAGCAGTTCATGGTCAGAATGCATTATTTTGGATTGGTCATAGACGAGAAATCGATTATAGGCCCAAACGGAGAACCCATAGAACCAAAGTTCTTCCTTTTTAAATGGGCGAATAAGATGGTAGATAAAAGTCAGAAAAAGGGAGGGGCTTTTGCAAATAAATTCAGCATTGATATTGAAGGTTTTGGAAAACGTGTGGTTAGAGGCGGGAATCATTTTGTGGGAGTTGGCGGTGTAATGGATTTGGTTAAAAAAGGCATGACTGGAGAAGGACTAACTGCACTGATGAAGGCCAGTAGCGTTGAGGAAATAAAGGAGCTTTGGGAAGCTCGAGGAGCCTTAGAAAACCTTGCTAAGCCGGAAAAATTAGAAGAATTTGCAGATAAATTCTTGAAGTTCCAAAAATGGGCAAAGGAAAATGCCAAGCGCCTAGGCATAAATTGGGAAAATGGGGAACACATGCTAGAAGTTGTTAAAAGGTTAATGAAATACAACAACAATCCGGTCATCAAAAACATCGGTATTGGAATTACCGAGGCCTATAGAGGTAAATTAAGTCACTTTGTACAAAAGCTTAGCGTGCTACAAAATAAGATTTTTACCAGCTTCCTAGGTAAGGCGGCGGGCCAATTGGTTTCGTGGAAAATGGCGGTATCAACAGCAATTTCCGAAACAGTCATGGATGCTCTTGGAATAGCAACCAGTGGGGCGGCCTTTCTATTAAAGCCCTTACAATTGCTTTTACAGGCGGCAATAAGAATCGCGTTGGATATAGGCGAAAAAATTGTGATGAGCATAGTAAAAGCGGACTTTGAAGAACTAAGTAAATTCCTAGACAAATCTCTAATCAATGTAATCAAGCTTTTGGGACAAGTAACGGCAGTTATTACTCTTTTGGCAATAATTCCTTTCTTTTTAATGACCGTAATAGTAAGCGCTATATCTCCGGAGAACAACGCCAAAGTAGGGGGGATTGGGGAAATGTCCGTTAGAGGAGGCCCCGGACAAATACCTGAAGGCGGTAGTATAACCTGTCCTGCAGACACAGGAGCAGATCCAACCGATCCAAGGGATGATCCCATAACCCCATTGCCTTTCAGTTGTAATAGCGGACATGAAATTGCGGATAAGGCGTGTAATATAGTTAATAATCTTAGACCCGGATTTTGGTGTTACTGGAACTACTCCCCTGATTATCCAAGCCTATTTGATCTCACTAGATTTGCCCAGCATCCCAACCATTGTGTTTATAATGCAGACTGTAGTTTCCCTTCAGGATGTACGGCACCAAGCTGTCCTCCAGGACCTCCGGACGCCATTAATTTACACTGGTGTACGCACTTGACAATACATTCTTATGAAGAATATCTTCCAGAGGATTTTCAATGCGTAGGTACTTATACTCCAAACCAAGTGCAGTATTTTAGAAATCACGAACCGAATACATGTAATTCTCCTGGAGCAACTGAAAATGATTGTGATACCTGTAATTATGTAAATGCAATGGAATCTGATTTACACTCAAAAGTTAAACCCGGGGACGCCATATTCTTTACAAACGGAACAAGAGAAAGTCATGTGGGAATAGTATATGGAATAAATGAAGATTATATAACTACAGTAGAGTCAAATTCCAGTGTTAAAACCAGAACCATCACTCTAAGCGGATATCATGCGGTAGAAAGTGGTCAGGGGGTAGCAGGGTTTGGAATAATTCCGGTAACACCTTAAAGAACATGAAATTATGAAAAATAATAGAGCCAAGCTAAACAAAAAAATCTTAGTTATAGCGGTTATTATGGTAGCAACAACTATAATGATAATCGCTGGAGAAATGGGAAAAAAAGAACATGTCACAAAAGAACCTTCCTTGAAACCCATTGAGACTGGAGAAGATCCTAAAAAACCGAAACCTATCACAGAAAAAAGTCTTGATGATGAAGATAAGAGAAAACAGGAACAGTCTGCGTTGGATATAGAATATACACGACAAGTGGAAAAATTTTATGAAATGTATCCTATGTTTGGGTTTTTGCCGATCGAAACTGAGAATTACAGAATAGTGTACTCAATAGAAAAAAACAAATACCGCATTAGAATTAAAAAGAATTCGGATGAAATCACAGAACAAGAAAAGCAAATTCTTATAAACAAGGCGTTGAATGATATAAAACAGGCGGGAGAAACAGGTAAAATCGAGTATTATGTTTTGACAAAAGATCAATAGAGTCCAACTAAACAAAAAGCGAGGAAAAATACCCAACATACATAATGGAGTAACTGAGCAAGACAGGGCTAAAGAGATGAATGTTATGGGAAATCAGGGGTGCCCTCTCACCATACCGTGGGGGAGGGGGTTACGGTGGTAGCGGAACCGATAAAACTGTATTACTATTTTGAGCGAGAAACAACTCCCATTGGTGGTGAAACGTGGATGGCGAATCCGGATTTAGATCAAGAAAACCTCAGGGAATATTTGAGAGGGAATCATAATTATGAAAGAATTTTTGGAGAACCTCCGCAATAGGTAAAGGTTTTATTTTTAGCGAAATGATCTTAAGGACCGAAAAAGAATTCAGCACTTACAAAAACAAGGGGAAGAGATAACACTCAAATAAACTAACTATTATAGAAAAATATCGCTTAAGACGAGAGAATAACTCGGTGAGACAAGGTTAAAAGTGAGTGTTATGGGCATTGGCTGTCACAAACGGCTGGAGCCTCACTCACCGGAATGCAATTTGCAAGAATACATGAATAATTGCCTCCACAACTACTTATGCAGTCGTTATTGTCTTCAATACAAATAGACACGCACTGAGCTTTAACAACCCCCGGACAATCCTCTATGCAGGAGGCCAATAAACTGCCGGTGAGACCGCTGCTCACACAACCCGCCTCACAAGCCGCTATTTCTGCGTCGAGATCCAGAGAAGTGCCCGATTCCGGCGTATTTTTAT
>CAZMKN010000040.1:0-3176 GCA_964567095.1 uncultured Candidatus Saccharibacteria bacterium
TGATTTTTGCCATATTAGTTATTTCTTTTCCTGCTATCTCAACTTATTTAGGTAATTTTTTTGGCATAGGCAGAGGAGTTGATTTTATTCTCTACGTTTCCATTTTGTTTCTCTATTTCCGCGTTGATTTCCTTAGCAGGAAACTGTCCGATTTGAATTTTAAGTTTAGAACCCTCGTAAAGGAAGAGGCTTTAAAGAATTATGAAGACCATACCTCCTATAAATAGTCCTCCTTTAGTTAGTGTGATTATGCCTGTTTACAACGAGGAGCGCTACATTGTGGAAGCAGTACGGAGCGTGTTGAACCAGACGTATGAAAATTTGGAGGTCGTTATTTTGGATGATGGCTCTACAGATAATACTCTTTCTATACTCCAAAATTTTGCGCGTAATGACTCGAGAATAAAATTAATAACTAACAATTCAAATAAAGGGGTGTATTTTTCTCGGAATAGATGTATAGAGGTTGCTATGGGGTTTTATATCACAGTTATGGGTGGGGATGATATTGCTCATCCTGATAAAATTTCCTCTCAAGTTTCCTTTTTACAGAAGCACGCCAGTATAGATTTATGTATTAACAATCTAACTACCGTTGATTTGAAAGGGAATGTTATTGGTAGTCTTCAATATCCTACAACAGATTTTGGCATAAAAAAGAGTGTGTTTAGACAAAATCCTTTTCCGGATGTACTTCTGTGTAAAAAATCTATATTGGATCTAGAAGAGTTTAAGTATCCCATTGATAAATTTAGTTCTTCAGGAGATTTTTACCTCTGGTTGAAGGTTGGTACTAAATACACCTTTGGTAATGTTGGTAAAAGTCTTTATGCATATAGGTTACTGCGTGATAGTGTTTGTCACAGAGATATTAGAGAAACTGAAAAAAACGTTTTTAGAATACGCTATGAGGCTTTAAAAATGGGTTATAAGCCTTCTGTGCTTGACGTTTTCTATAATCTCTTACATTTTGTGTCCTTTTTGTTTTTACCCAGTTCCTTTAAGTTTAAACTGTATTATTTTCTGAGAAGTAGGAATATTTTGTGATTTTTAAATTTTTCTATAAGTTCGTTGTGTTTATGCAGTATTAGCATCTTGGCAGCTACTCACATATATTTATGCGCTATCTATTGAAAAAAACATGGATAAAAATACCCCTAATCTTTTTATTGCTGGTTTATTTTGTGCCATATTTTTCCTTCCGTCCGGAGTTTTTTTTGTTGTGTGTTTTCTTTTCTTTTCTTACATATATCTTTTATGGAAAAATTAATAGGCACTTCATACATGTAGCCCTCTTTTTATTAGCTACATTTATTTTGATTTATTCATTTCTTCATTTTCGGGGTAGTTCTTGGGATGCCTACTACTATGTTCGGAATGTTTTATTGCTCAAAGAAAAAAATCTACGCCCACTGACGTTTCTAGAATCAGCTTACTTTCCCTATTTTGGTGAGTTGGCTTTAGCTTTTGTCTGGAAAGTTTTTGGTTTCCACTACGCAAATATGTTATTTGGCCTGATTGCTTTATTATCAGTTTTAATAGTTTATAAGCTTTTTTCTGAGCTCGGATTATCCAGAGATCTCTCGGCGGTATCATTACTTATATTATTTACTAGTCCATTATTTCTGCACTTTATTTTCTTTCAGTATAAATTTGACCTGTTTTTGTTTCTTTTTGTGCTTCTCGCAACTGTCTTTTGGGTAAGGTTGCTAAAGGGTTTTTTGTGGCCCGGAAACTTCGCTTTGGCGGGTCTGTTTTTGAGCCTTGCAGTATTAACCAAAGTGACTTTTTTACCTTTTGCTATTCTTCTCATCTTTTTTATTGGTTTTCGGTTGTGGAAATCCTTCAACACTTTCTCAAGAACAACAGCTTCTAGTTATTTATTGTTGTGTTTTTGCTTTATTTTTCCATTAATACTTTGGTATTTTTATTCGGGTGGAGTTAAGATCCCTTTTGTTGGTTCATTCTCAAGTAGCGGTCCCCCGATTATCTTAGACCGTGATTCTGTGGTGTTGAAGGGTTGCTGGACTGAAAAACATAGAGCAGATTACACACATAATCATTTTGACAGCGATCCTCTATGGAAACAACCCTACTTTTTTGTTACGAACTCAAGCGGAAAATTAAACGGTTTTTATAACATGTTTGACCCCGGAGTTTTCTTATATTTGTCGATTTTTATTTTTCCTTTGGTTGGGAGATCTATATATAACGACCCTAGATACTCAATTTATCTTTTTGTTTACGTAATGCTCGCTCTCACGCTTTATTTTGTGTATGTTAGAGGAGTTTTTTGGTACATTATCTTTGTATTTCCATTTTTGGCGCCAGCATTTCCTTATTTGTGTAAGGTGTGGTTTGGCGTGTCTCAAAGGTTTCTATTTTCCATTTTCGGTGGCGTGGCCTTTTCTAGTATGTTTTTAGGTATTTTACTGAGTTTTGGACAGTTGGACGCTTCCCCGAATTTATCTGAGTTGTCCGGAATTTATCTTCGTGGTGTTAGGGAACAGAACGAGTCTATTTCGCATATTGTCTCATCCGGTTACATTCTTGACGCATCAGAGCATCCGCACCATGTTAATTTTATGTTTTTTCCCAATTACGATACCCGAGTCTTGCGAAGTAATTATTATTTCGTGACAGCAAATAAAAGTTTTTACGAGATGCATAAAGAATTAATTGATAACAACATAAAGTATATAGCTGTTCATAAAGATAAATTACCCGACACTTGGTATCAGAAGTTACCAAGAAAGAACAATGAAATTTTGCTCGAGTTTCTTGATAAGTATACTGTGCCTATATATCCTAAGGAGAACCCTTTTCTCTTTGAAATATTATAGTTTTTTCATTCTCGAAGATCGTTTCCCAGGATGTATCTCCCTCTAAAAACCCTGTTAGGCTAGAGTCTTTTTTGACCAAAACCCATCCTATATTATATTTTTCCAACAAACCAAAGTTTTTCTCGGGCTCTCTTGTGATCTTAGTATAATCCTCAAAGACGGAACGCTCCTTTTCTTCAGAATCTTTAACCCTCCACGAGGGCATTCGACCGTCTACAAAAGTTTTATGTTCCGGCAGCTGCCAAATTAAGTATCCTCCCCAGGCATAGTTATTAAATATTTTTCCACTAAATTCTTCAGGATTTTCCTTTATAAATCGGACAGCTTCATAAG
>CAZMKN010000041.1:0-3153 GCA_964567095.1 uncultured Candidatus Saccharibacteria bacterium
ATAGATTGACTTAATCCAGTTTGGTTTTGCCCCAACTGGCCTGTTGGAACGAGTCGCTGTCAAAAGATGATTCAAGTTGCTAACCAATTTTTTTTCTTCCCAGCTGATTTTACCTATAGTGGTATGGATAATTGGGGCCGAGGACTCCGTTCTTACTTCTATTTGACCTGACTTAAACTTTTGAACCGTGCTTTCTACATCGTTCGTCACCGTTCCGCTTTTCGGGTTTGGCATAAGGCCTGCAGGACCTAGAATGGCAGCAACTTTAGCAATTTTCGGCATAAACGTTGGCTCGGCAACAAGAACATCGAAATCTTTTCCGGGGACTAAGTTTCCCTTTTTTATTTCCTCGATGTCCGATTCCGTCAATTGTACGTCGGCACTCGCTATACTCTTCGCTGCTAAAACGGCAACTTTCCTCTCTTTTCCTGTACCTTCGGGTAGGGTAGTAGTGAATCTAATTTTCTTGTCTTTTGGAAGGGTTAAATTTATGTGCATCTCTACTGATGCGTCAAACTTTTCTTTTGCCGATCCCTTTACTTTTTTGATTGTTTCTTCGACGTTATTTGGCATAGTATATCCTATTTTTTAATGGTTATTCCCATAGATTTTGCGGTACCCTCGATGATTTTTATTGCCTTTTCGATATCTTCTGTATTTAGGTCCGGCATTTTTATTTCGGCTATTTCTCTTAAATCCTCTTGTGTAAGCTCTCCAACTTTTTCCTTGTTAGGCACACTTGACCCTTTTTTGACACCCAGTTTCTTTAATAGAAGACGGGAGGTGACGGGGGTTTTAGTGATGAAATTGAAGGAGCGGTCCTCGTAGACTGTTAAAACAGCCGGGATTAATACATCTCCCATTTTTGCTGTTCGAGCATTAAACTGCTTGCAAAAGTCCATTAGAGGTACTCCATGCTGTCCTAAAGCAGGTCCCACTGGAGGGGCGGGCGTAGCCTTTCCCGCAGGTATGTTCAACTTAATTTTAGCCTTTATTTTTTTCTGTTTTTTTGCCATATATGCTTTTTCTATTTTCTATACCCACTCATGTTTTATTTACTTTATTTAACACTTACCACTATTGTCAAAACAGCTCTTTGCTATTTTTGACCTCCTAAATACGTGCTAAATTCTAGCCCGAACTCGAATTGTCGTTGAGTCGTAAGGGTTTCGCAAAACCTCTACGCTATAGGCTTACTGCCTGTGTGAAGTCGAGTTCGACGGGAGTTTCTCTTCCAAACACGCTAACAAGGACCATTACTTTTCCCTGATCTTCGTTTACCTCTTCGACCTTGCCTAAAAAGTCCGCAAAAGGCCCGTTCGTGATCTTGATTGCATCTCCTACGCTGAAATTTGCCTCAAATGTAGGTTCTTCATCTCGCATGTAGTTCATTAAGGCTGACACTTCAGATTCCGGAAGTGCTGTGGGCTTATCTCCCGTTCCTACAAATCCTGTCACCCCCTTCAAACCTCTAACGACATGCCAAGTTTCGTCAGATATTTCCATTAAGACTAAAATGTATCCCGGAAACAGCCTTTCTTCTACAGTTTTCTTCTTGCCTTCTTTCACGACGATCTTTTTCTGCTGAGGGATCATAACTTGGAATATTCGATCTGTAAAGCCCCCCAACTGAACCCTTTCTTTTAAGGCCTTTGCTATCTTGTGCTCATTTCCTGAAAAGGTATGAACTACATACCAGCTCGCTTCTTCAGAGGGCTCTTGGGTGGAAAGAAGTGTTATGTTTTCATTCTTTTTATTAGCGGTTTTTATGATTTCTTCTTTTTTTTCAGCCATATTGTTTTTTATGAATTCTCTACGGTTTTCTTTTTTTTCCTTGTGAAGCTTAATACTACTTGAAACTCAACAAAAGATTAAGCCCTTCCTTGAGTACATAATCCAATCCCATTACAAATATCCCGATGACAAAACTAACACCAATTACGCCCCCAGTCAAGCGAAGAGTCTCCTTTTTTGAAGGCCACTTTATTTTTTCGAATTCTTTTTTTGAGGTTTCCAAAAATTTGATGAGAGCCATTGCCAAGCTATTTTACCACATTATTGAGATGATGAACCTTTTCAATGGACAGTCTTCTCGAAAGATAGCACCGGGTTATTTGGTATACTTACAGAACATGTTAATAAGTCTACTTTTTACAAATCCCGTGGTATTTCTAACTTTGGCTCTAGCGTTGATGTTCTCCCTATCCCTGCATGAATTCGCTCACGCTTATATGGCTCTCAGACAGGGGGATCCTACAGCAAAGTATGCAGGTCGTCTAACTTTAAATCCTTTGGTACATTTAGATACTTTCGGTACTTTGTTTTTGCTTTTTGCCGGGTTTGGTTGGGCTAAGCCGGTTCCAATAAATCCTCGAAATTTCCGTGATCCCAAGAAAGGACTCTCTTTAGTTTCTATTGCAGGTCCCGGAATGAATTTTATTTTGGCAATAACCTCCTGCCTACTTTTAAAAATCCCGTTTTTCTCCGGCGGATTATTTTCAGCCTTCCTTTATTATTTTGCTTTTTATAACGCCGGGTTAGGTTTTTTTAACCTTTTACCCATAGCCCCATTAGACGGATTTAAATTTGTTAGTGGAATACTGCCCTCGAATTTGTCTTGGCAGTGGGAACAACTAGCTCCCTATGGTATGTTTCTTTTGCTAATTTTGATTTCAACCAATGCCTTTAGTAGGGTACTTCTTCCTTTAATGGAAGGCTTCTTGGGACTTTTTGGTTTGTGAGGTTTTTTGTTTTGGTATAATTTGTGCACGAGAGATTTTAATGCTCTTGGAACCCTGGTGTGCTCGAGAAACCTGAACAGATTAAGTTTCTTAACAACCTTTTTTTAGGGATTTCGGGTTTTCGGAAGTAAAGATCCGAAACAGAAAACCCACTTTGATAACAAAGGGATTCTACTTCAGAGGATCGACATGTCAGGCGGAATTATTTTTTAGATGGCAATAAAAGGTTCGTTGTTAAACGAGCCTTTTTTTCGTTTTTGTATAGACTTCCGCTAAATTTCAGTAAATTTGATTTTTCTTATTGTTAAATTAAAGACTTATAAGGGAATGATAACGCGCGGATGGTGTTAGCTGTTTTTTGTTTTGAATAGTGAAGAAGGCAGATCGTCAATGTTGTACGTCTTTGACGATC
>CAZMKN010000042.1:0-3082 GCA_964567095.1 uncultured Candidatus Saccharibacteria bacterium
GTAGGAATAACATAAGCAGTTGTGCCGTCAAAAACAACTGAAGAAGAACCGAAAATAGAAGTAGAGGAAATCATAATAAAAAAGATAAACCCTGACAGGCGGGTAGCCTTTGTTTGTTTTTAATTATGATATAAATCTACCACTCTTTTTTTTAAAAAACAAGCATTCTTTAAAATACTTTATTTATTTATATTAATTTTAAATAAGAAAACAAAGAGTTGGTACTTATAATTCATTAACTTTATAGAATTATAAAGTTATACCGAATGACGAGAAAGACTCCCGTACAGAAGAAGAAAATGGTTCGTACCACACCTGTCACGCCTGTTTTAAAGGTAAACAAAGCAGGTAGGACAGGGTATTATAAACCTGAGTTCGCTGATAAAGCAGAAGAGTTGGTCGGTAAATTAGGAGCAGGTAACAAAGAATTAGCCTTAGCATTCAACGTAGCACTTGGTACTATTGAATATTGGATGCGGACTAAAGATGATTTTCGTCTAGCGGTTTGTTCAGGCAGAGTAAACAAAGGATTAAAGGTAGGACAGGCATTATATCAAAGAGCAATCGGATACTCACATCCCGATGTACATATAATGTCACAAAAAAAGAAGATATTCGATGACGAAGGAAAACTCCTAGAAGAAATAACAGTTCCTTTAATAATTCCAATTACAAAACATTACCCACCCGATACGCAGGCGGCAATAAAAATACTATCCATATTACACAGGGAGGTATGGGCTGAAAACATAAATGTAAATCATAATGTACAAGGGAACATCAACATCAAAAAAGTTGAAGAATTAAGCATGGATGATCTCAATGATGAAATGAAACAAATGTTATTTGCTATAAATATGAAACAGTTATCTGATGGACAGCATAATTGATAATAAAATACAAGAAATATATACTCCTCAATCTAAGGAGCAATTAAAGGGTGCCTTAAATAACCCGAGGGAGAGTATGAGGATATTAACCAAAGGATCTCTATTCATGTTTATGACTTATATGTGGGACACTTACACCCAAGATAAGTTCGTTCCCAACTGGCATATAAAGTACCTAGCTGATGAGTTAGAAACCATAGCAAGAAGAGTAGCCGCAGGAGATAAAAGAGAATATGATTTAGCGGTAAATATCCCACCGGGTACAACGAAGACAGCATTAGTATCAATATTCTTTCCTGTATGGTGTTGGGCGAATTGGTATTGGATGAGATTTATAACAAGTTCACATAATAAAGACCTGAGTTTAGAAAGTGCAGAGTATAGTAGAGATATAGTAAGGAGTGAGAAGTTCAAACAATTATTCCCCGAGGTCGGTATAAAACAGGATAAAGACGTGAAATCTAATTTCAGGATAGTCTTAATCGACCAACGTTATGTAGGCTTTAAACCACGGGAGAAACAAGGGGGCGGAAGGGTGAGTACTTCAGTGGGAGCAAAGATAACTGGGTTCCACGCTCACATCATAATAAGTGATGACTTGATAGATCCGAAGGCGAGTTTGTCGGAGGTGAGTCTACCTGCCGTAAATGATTATTACGACAAAACGCTGTTCACTAGGAAGACGGATAAGAACGTATCTACAATGATTCTGATAATGCAACGTCTTCATCAGGATGATCCCACAGGACATTTACTCCAAAAGAAAGGATTAAAATTAAAGCATATTTGCCTGCCCGGAGAAATAAGAATGTACGGTGAGTTTGTAAAGCCCGCAATATTAAAAGAAAAGTACATTGATGATTTGTTAGATCCAAAACGGATGCCTTGGGATGTGCTTAAAGAACTGGAAAGTGTATTAGGACAATATGGATATGCCGGACAAATAGGGCAGAACCCTACTCCACCTGGCGGTGGGATGTTTAAAGTTGATCATCTTAGTATATTAGATCATATGAGTAGTGAAACCAATATAGTTCAGAGATTACGCTATTGGGATAAGGCTGGAACGCAAGATGGCGGATGTTACACGGCTGGCGTATTAATTTGGAAGATGACAAATGATAAGTTCATCATAGCAGATGTAAAGCGTGGTCAATGGGGAACGGATGTAAGAGAAGATATTATAAAAAGCACAGCACAGGCCGATGGACGTGAAACGGAAGTGTATATAGAACAGGAGCCCGGTAGTGGAGGAAAGGAGAGTGCAGAGGCTACAATAAAGAATTTAGCGGGGTTTGCTTGTTACAGGGATCTACCACAGGGTGCTAAAGCTCGACGGGCGGATCCTTTTTCTGTACAGGTGAATTGGGGAAATATAATATTATTGAGAGGGGAATGGAACAAAGCATTTAAAGATGAGCTTGAGTCATTTCCAAATGGTAAGTATAAAGATCAAGTGGATGCTGGGAGTGCCGGTTTTAACTTGATGACAGCCCAAAGGGTAGCACGTGTATTAAATAAAAGAAGATAATGGCGAATAGCAGATCCGTTGGAGATTAGAGGGACCCGCGGGAGTTACAAATGGAAGTCGATTGGATTCAAGAAATAAATAGAATAATAACTAAAATAAAAATTAAGTAAAATGGCAAATTCAAAAGCAAATGGAGATCGTTACGCTTACGCAACTATAGACACCGCCCCCGGGACGGATGGATATTGGTGTGATTCAGTAAGTATGTCGAATAAGAATGCAGGATGTTTATTCTTTAGTTATGGAGGTGGAGGAGTGGCTACAGTTACTTTACAATTTCAACGGATAAAGGATACTGCTTGGATTGATTACTTAACGGATGAAACATTGACCAACGGAGCCCGTCTCATATTGGATGATCATGGAGCCGGGGTGAAGTGGAGAGCTGGAGTGAAGAGCGGTGGATTGACGAGTGGCACAAATGTAGTGGGGTTTGACTGGTAAAAAATACGATTATGGGAGTAATGAAACAAATGTTTAGCCCGGTATTAAAGCAGGTAGTTCGAGGATTAGCGAATGGAAGTGGTGGGGGTGTGTCTAATTGGATATTAGATATAGGCACTTGGAGTGATTCAAAGATTTGGATAGACACAGAAACGTGGAATGATTAAAATATAAAATTATGACAACAAAAATAATTAACGGAGATACAGGGTTAAGT
>CAZMKN010000043.1:0-2937 GCA_964567095.1 uncultured Candidatus Saccharibacteria bacterium
GAGCCCTAATACCCATTGCGTGCCCGACATGTAGGTAGGGCCCGGTTGGATCAAAGCCTTGATAGACTCTTAGGCGCTCACCAGACATTAACTTTTTCCTTAGCGCCTCTTTTGAAGGGTAGACAGCCTCTACTCCCCTATTTAGGAACTTTTCTATAAGCTCTTTATCCGTTCTCACCTTCATAAATTCATTTTAGCACAGTACGAAGAATACAAGCTCTATCCTAGATCAAGCTCTATCCTTGACGAACTTTCTCGGAGGACAGGCCTCCTACCAAATGCTATAATTAGCCGTATGAGGAAACGCTTTAAACGCTTACTTATCAAATTGCGTAGGTGCGTTTCTCGTTTTTCCAGAGATGTTAAGATGTTAAAATCAAGATCCTCTTCTAAGAGGCCCCATATTAAATCTTCCGGCACTAAAAAAAGAAGGTCTTCCAAGCCTAAAACAAAAAGCAGTGCGAAAACCATTCAGTTTTTAACGTATTTAGCGTCTGCAATATTGTTTTGCATGATCACAGGAATACTCTCTATAACAGTAGTTTTTGCTTACTACTCGCGATTTCTCCCCAATCCAAACACCCTGCAGGAGAGAAGCGAAGATCTTTCCACAAAACTTTACGACAGGAATGGAACATCAATATTTGAAGTCTACGGAGAGAAGAATCGAATCCTCATAAAAGTGGATGATATATCACCTTACATTATTTCGGCAACTCTGGCGGCAGAAGATGCCACTTTTTATCAACACTTGGGCTATTCCGTACACGCCATGCTTAGGGCTTTTAAAAACACTATCTTTGGCGAAGGTCTTCAGGGAGGTTCTACCTTAACTCAACAGGTAGTGAAAAACACGCTTCTAACGAGTGATCGAACGGTAGTCAGAAAAATAAAAGAATTTATCCTCTCATTGCAATTAGAAAATAAATATTCAAAAGACCAGATATTGCAAATGTACTTAAATGAAACTCCCTATGGAGGTCAGAACTACGGTGTTTACACCGCCTCTAAGGCGTATTTTGCAAAAGATCCTAAAGATTTAACACTTGCGGAGGCGGCCTATATATCAGGTCTTCCTCAAAGGCCAAGTTATTATTCCCAATTTGGTTCGAATCCTCAGGCAGGGGTAGAAAGAAAAGATTATGTTTTGTCTTTAATGAATACCAAAGGATGGATAGGGTCGGATGGAAAACGCCATTTTATTAATGATGAGGACTATAAGGCCGCAAAGAACCAAGAGTTGGAATTTCAGGCATCAGCAATTTCCTTTGAAGCTCCTCACTTTGTATTTTGGGCGAAAAGCGTGTTGATTGCTATGTTTGGCGAGGATGTTGTGGAACAGGGGGGTTTGCAGGTTACGACAACCCTAGATTTAGACCTTCAAAATAGGGCCCAGGAGATAGTCTATGAACAGATTGTGGGTAGTGGGGTAGCGCTAAACGTTTACAACGGTTCGTTGGTTGCGATAGACCCAAAAACAGGCGAGGTTTTGGCCATGGTTGGTTCTAAGGGATTTTTCATGGATTCTGAGCCGGAAGGATGTACTTCGGGTATTGCCGGAGACAGCGGATGCAAGTTTGATCCTCAATTGAATGTTGCCGTCTCAAAAAGACAGCCCGGGTCCAGCATAAAGCCTCTTACATATGCAACTCTTTTGGAGCAAGGGTATCCCGCTTCTTATCCCCTATTGGACGTACCCACGAAGTTTCAGGGATCTTCCCCGATAAAACCCTATGAGCCGGAAAACTATGACGGGACTTTTAGAGGTCCGATGTCATTAAGAAAAGCGCTGGGTAATTCAATAAACGTTGCGGCTGTAAAGGCCCTAAAAATTGCGGGTATTGACAACATGATCGATTTGTCCGAATCCATGGGTATTACAACTTTTACTGATAGGCAAAGATATGGTTTGGCTTTAACTTTGGGAGGTGGGGAAACAAAGTTGTTGGAATTGACTAATGCTTTCGGTGTTTTTGCGGCTCAGGGACAGTACCGAAAAGCAACTCCTATACTTGAAGTTAAAGATTCTCATGGGAAAATTCTGTACAGACGTACAAATAATAGTCGTCAAGTTTTGTCCGAGGAAGTGGCCTTTTTAATTTCAGATATTTTATCGGATGACGGTGCCAGGTCTGAAGTGTTTGGTTCCCATGGACTTCTTCACATTTCTGGACATGATGTAGCGGTGAAGACAGGTACAACCGATGATAAAAGGGATAACTACGCAATTGGGTATACTCCTTTCATAGTTGCTGGGGTTTGGGTTGGCAATAACAATAATGAAGAAATGAATCCATATGTGGCCTCCGGTATTTCAGGAGCTACTCCTATTTGGCGAGAGTTTATGCTTTCGTATTTGGAAGATAAGGAGCCGGAGGAATTTCCGATTCCCGATACTGTGGAAAAAATCCGAGTAGATGAGCTTACAGGCATGCTCCCATTCGAGGATTTTCCTTCCAGAAGCGAGTGGTTTATTAAAGGTACTGAACCAACGGCGCAAAGTAATTGGTACCAAAAAATTGAGGTTTGCAAAAAGGACGGACGTATTGCCAACGACTCATGTAAAGATCATGGAGATACTGATGCAAAGACCTTTGTGAAAATAAGCGCGGCCCTTCCGGAGTGGCAGTATAGCGTTGACCAATGGATTTATGAACATTATGGGTCTGATTCTAAGTATTATCCTCCGCAGATGGAATCGCGCTTAGATTTTGATGACAGCGGCGATGTTAGGGAAAATAGTGACCCAGTTATCGAAATTGTAAATATAGAAAATGGCGACACCATTCCTTTGGTTTTTCGTCTAAAGGCTGAGATTTCTTCTCCCAATGATGTTGATAAAGTGAAGATTTATGTCGATGGTGAGAAAGTTGCTGAGGATGAGTCTGATCCGTATGGATATAACTTTAACTTTGGTTTATCTGACATTGGAAAGGA
>CAZMKN010000044.1:0-2719 GCA_964567095.1 uncultured Candidatus Saccharibacteria bacterium
GAGGTGGTTGTGAACATAATGTTCGTGCAGGTTCAAGTCCTGTCTCGCCCACCATTTAAGTTGTTTACAATTTAAATCCGAAAGGTTCGTACTCAAACCTTGAGAATTGTGAGTTGCTACGTATCTTTTTTGGCCAACAACAACGCGAAGAGTTTTATTGCGCGTAGACTAACACTTCTCTATAATTTCACCATGATTAAGAAAACATCTATTTTTATTATCCTATTTTTAAGCGCTTTACTAAGACCCCTAAACGCAAACGCTCAAGAGAGAATAGAAAACTTCTCGGTAGGGCTGCGAATACAGCCCGGCGGAAAAATTAGTGTTACAGAAAAAATAGAATATGACTTTGGAACTGCTTACGGGCATGGTATATATCGAAATATCCCGTTAATTAAAGAAAATACAGATGGGGATAGATTTAAGATGGAGATAGAAAATATAAGTGTAAACGATATTGAGGGGAATCAATATCAATACCGAGTTAACAGAGGAAAAGATTTAAATATAAAAATCGGAGATTCCAATAAAAAGATCACCGGGAAAAATACCTACATAATAAACTATACTGTCTTGGGCGCCTTAACTTACTTTGATACCTATGACCAATTGTATTGGAATGCTACAGGCACAGAGTGGAAAATTCCAATAGAAAGCGCTTTCGTGCAGGTACAGATACCGGAAAGTATTCCAAATGAAGAGTTGGAATATACCTGCTACACAGGGTCTTTCGGGTCGGCCGAGAAAAATTGTGCTATAAGTCATCAGATTGAGAATCTCGTTACATACCAAACAACGGAAATGTTATTTCCAGGAGAAGGTATTACTGTAGTTTTAGACTTTCCAACAGGGCATGTCACGAAACTCTATCCTAAAAAAGATTCCTCGGAGTTAATCGATACACTCCTTGGAATTGCTTTATGTTTGGTGTTAATAACCTTAAATCTTATTATCCCAGGAATTAAGATATCAAGTCTTGCGAAACAAAAAGTTAATCTAAATAAAAAACAAAAGATTGTGGCGGCCTGGTTCGATCCTCCTAAGAAAAGGAGTGGGGAGTTTTTCAGCCCTGCGGAAACTTTAGGAATTTTAAAAGGAAATATTGACTCTCGTGGAATTACAGCTGAAATCATTAAGCTGGCACAGATGGGTTATTTAAAAATAATCTCTTTGGAAAAGAAGAATTTTAACTTTATAAAATTAAAAAGTTCTACGGAAAATCTATCCAAAGGACAACAAAATCTACTAAGCGCTCTTTTTCACAAAAAAACAGAAGTAAGTATTAAGGAACTTAAAAAATCCAAACATTTTGGAAACAAAGTAGTGGAAATGAAGAAGGATTTTTTAGGCAATTTAGACGAAGAAGGCATTTATTTTCGAGATATAAATAAACTAAGAACAAAAAACACTCTTATTGCAGTCCTTAGTTTATTTTTTGGGGGAGTAATATCTTTTGTGGTGTACTTATCTGCTGCGCTTAAAGAAGCTCCACTAACCGAGTTCGGAATAGATGCCTATTCTAAAGCCAAATCGTTACTGAATTTTCTAAAATCTCAGGACGAGCAATTGGATTTTCAAGCAAAGAACCAAATGTTCTTTGAGAAATTACTGCCCTATGCAACTGCTTTTGGAGTTGAGGACATTTGGATGAAGAGGTTTTCAGATATTATGCTAAAGGAGCAGGATTGGCTTGGGGGAGATATGTCTGCAGTGCAATTGGGTGCAATGACAGCGGCTTTAAATAGAAGTGTTAGTGGATCGATTTCTACCGCTTCTAGGAGTTCCTCAGGATTTAGTTCGGGATCTTCAGGAGGTTCCTCGGGAGGAGGTGGCGGGGGAGGGGGAGGAGGCAGCTGGTAAATAAACCTCTCCTTTGCTAGAATATCTTTTGTGTTTGCTACGCGGGAATAGCTCAGTTGGCTAGAGCATCTCCTTGCCATGGAGAAGGTCGCGGGTTCGAGTCCCGTTTCCCGCTCCATTCAGAATGCAAAGCATTCTGAATGAGCCAATGTAAATATGAGCGAACGCGAATATTTCATTGAGCCCGAAAAGTTCGTACTCGAACTTTGAGAACAAATGAAAAAGTTGTGCGGTCACATTTATTAAAGAGGGAACATTAAGGTTCTTTTAAAATTGAGATATTTCTTATCGTGGGGCGGTAGCCAAGATGGTCAAGGCACCGGTCTGAAAAACCGGCGATGTGGGTTCGAGTCCCACCCTCCCCACCATAGAATTTCCTTATGATACAATTTAAATATGAAGAAGTTTTTTTGTATTTTTAGCTTATTACTTGTATTAATAGTTGGTTTTTTGGTTATTAAAACTCTTAACGGAATGTCCTCTTGTCTAACAAGGTACGGAAGCTTTAAATCTAAAACTAAAATTGAAAATGTAGAACAAGCGTGTGTCTTTGGTAAAGAGACAATAACTGATATAGAGTCTTGTTATGTAAAAGTTCAGAAGCAATATGTCATCCCTTATGCACTAGTAGAATCGTTCTTTAAAACCAAAGGTTCTGGAGCAAGGATTTTGGAAATGAAGGAACTACATAACAGTAATTGTCCTACTGTTCCACAAACCTTGTTTAAATAAAAAGATTATTTTAATTAACTTTTAAATGACTAAAATATTCCAATAAAAGTTCGCAACGTCGTTCATAGTACTCCACCAAATAGAAACATCAACATCTCCTAATTTTGGTATAATTTACTCATTATGG
>CAZMKN010000045.1:0-2687 GCA_964567095.1 uncultured Candidatus Saccharibacteria bacterium
GGAGTTTGCTGTTCGTGTAGTTAGAAGCCCTTTATTTTCTAGGACTATCCTCATCGATCGTTTTCTGTAAAGCCTTCATAATCTCCTCCATAGTTTCGTCTGAAAGTCCGTGTGCTTTCGCTCCCTGTTCTAAGGTGTCAAAAGCAGCTGCCATACATCCGGCACATTGAAGTCCAAACTTCATAAAAACTTCAACGGTTTCAGGATGGTTTTCCAACAACTCGGCTATATTTGTGTCTTTAGTTACTTCCATAATTTTTAAGAGCCTCCTTTAAAGCGGATAGGACGAGTGTAGCACACTTAATTCTTGTCATACTGACATTAATATCTAAAATTTTGAGCAGATCCTCTTGTGTTAGTTTTGTGGCTTCACCAACGCTTTTGCCTTCAATAAAACTTAGTAATTTTTCCGAAGAAATAACGCTAACAGCGCAAGAAGAACCGCTAAAACGCGCCTTTTCGATAATACCGTTTGTAATCCTAAGTTTTAGACTTATTTCATCACCACAAAGTGGATTATTACCCGCACTACTTGCATTTGCATCAGCTAACTTCCCCCTGTGTTTAGGGTTTTTGAATATTTCCATTAATTCTTCTTTGTAGATTTGATTCACGCTGATTTTTATCTGAGGATTTTTAGGCCTTCTTTAAGTGTTTCCACGAAATAATCAATTTCCTCTTTGGTGTTATAAATTTGAAAACTTACCCTTGCTGAAGCATTGATCCCCAGCTCTTCATGCAAAGGAGCAGCACAGTGATGCCCTGCCCTTATAGCAACGCCCTTAGAGTCGAGCAGGCCCGCAATATCATGTGCATGTACACCATTTACTGTGAAGCTAACGAGCCCAGTTCTTTTTTCTGTATCCGCAGGTCCTAAAATTTTCAACCCATCAATTTTCTGTAAATTCTCTATAGCATATTTAGTTAGCTCTCTACAGTGTTTTTGGAGTGTTTTCATCCCCCCTATTTTTTCAATGTATTTTATTGCTTTGGCCCATCCTATAGCTCCAGCAACATCGGGCGTCCCGGCCTCGAATTTATGAGGAGCTTCTGCCCACGAACTTTTCTTAAGCGTTACTTCATTTATCATTCCTCCCCCAACAGCAAAAGGTTCCAGCCATTGGAGCAGTTCATTTTTAATCCACAGACCACCTATTCCCATTGGCCCCATCATTTTATGAGCAGAGAACGCAAAAAAATCTATATTAAGCTTTCGCACATTTACCGGTATATGCGGAAGTGACTGCGCTCCGTCTATAACAATCTTTATGTTTGGGTTGTACTGCCGAACTTTCTCAGCAATTCTCATAATGGGAGATATTGTCCCTAAAACATTTGAAGCTTGCGTTAGCGTTACTATCTTCGTTTTTTCCGTAAGGATTTTCTCTAGTTCATTAATAAATAGTTTTTCATTATCTACGGTCTTCAAAATTTTCAGAGCAGCCCCTCTTTCTTCAGCTAGTTTCTGCCACGGTAAAAAGTTACTGTGGTGCTCGGCTATAGTAGTTATAATTTCATCTTCGGTATTAATTTCTTTGCACAAACTTATCGCCAGAGAATTTAAGGAATCGGTGGTTCCTTTAGTAAAAATCAGTTCTTTTGGAGATCCTGCTCCAATAAACTCAGCAATAGTTTTTCTCGTGTCTTCATAAAGTTGTGTGGCCTCATCGCTTAGGGTGTGGATCCCACGATGTACGTTCCCATTGTGCTTTTTGTAATAATCAGAAATAGCCTCAATTACTGCGAGAGGTTTTTGTGAGGTAGCCGCATTATCAAAATAGATTAAAGGGTTTCCGTTTATTTTTCTTTCCAAAATAGGAAAGTCATTTCGTATTTTTTTGACATTCATAATTTTAATTTTCCCATTATACTCTTCTTTGCTTCTGACCCAGGGATTTTACCAGTTTCCTCAAGCAAAAACCCTTCTTTCAAAATTTTCATAGCTTCCTCTTCTGTAAATCCCCGTAGTTTTAAATAGGTTATTTGATTTTTGTTAAAGGAGATCATGCTTGCTTTATGTCTTACATTCACGTTTTTATTTGATATCTCCAGATTTGGTTCCACATTCCATGAGATATTTTTTCCTGTGGCTAAGGCCTTTATTTCAACATTTCCCTCACAGTTTAAGGCTTTATTTGTAACTTTTATATTTGTTTTAACATTAACTTTTGCTCCCTCCTCAAGAACAGTTCTTATTTGCATATCTGATTTTGTTTCGTTTTTTCGATGAATTACGTTTATATTTAGGTTAACTTCTGCATCTCTGATTTTGGAAGCAAAGATTAGCTTTATTTCCTTTTTGCTTTTGGGAAAAAGTATGTTCAGTGTCGCGGTTACATCATTACTAACGGGTTCTATAACGAAAAACGTATCTTCCCTAACGTCAATATTTCTAATGTTTTCAATTTCGCCTAAATTTAGGGTTTCTACGTTCATTTTATTTCCCCCTCCATCAACGTGTTAAATTCCAAAGCATATTCCACAGGAATTTGTTGCATTACAGGTTCCATAAATCCCTTTATTAGTAGATCCATTGCCTCCGGTTCCGTAAATCCCCTTGATTGCAGGTATCGCAACCTCTCTTCTTCTACTTTATTGGCTGAAGACTCGTGTTCCACATTTGCCGAACTTTCCAGAACTTCGATTCTTGGATAACTGTTTGAGGAAGCTTTAGAATCTAAGACTAA
>CAZMKN010000046.1:0-1064 GCA_964567095.1 uncultured Candidatus Saccharibacteria bacterium
AAGTTCTTGTTTTTATAAGCGATCCTATCGATTTAACCTCAGCGCACTTTAATTAAGTCAAGAAGTTTAATTGAAACTAAATATTTCTTCCGAAGTTTGGGCAGTTCCATTAACCTAAGTTCATATGAAACATTAACTAAGAACAACACCTCTTAAATAACAAAGGAAAATCTGTGAATCGGGAGGGAAAAAAGTTTGAACTATTTATATCCTCTCAATAGGAAGGATAGTACATCTAAAAGACCCCCCAAGGTTTATTGGTTCTGTATATTCTATAATCTCTACCTTGAATCCTTTTTCTTTTAGGATATCCCCTATTCTAGTATGTTGTGTTGGTACAAGAACGGTCTCAGGATTTATTACGAAAACATTTGTACCCAGCTTTTTTGTTTCTTTGTCAGTAATTTCTATTACATCATATGTTGTATTTAAATATTTAAGAGAGTCTTCTTCAAAGGCGCTTAAATTAGCCAATACAATATTATTCGGAAGCAGTGTTAATCGTGTGTCCAGATGCATAACGTTAAATCCGAGTTCAAAAACTTTTGTTTGAACATGCGTTTTAATTGATTCTATCGCCTTAGGACTTGTTCGGCTTCCGTGACCAATGTGAGCGGAATTTTTACCGGTTACTAGAACGTCTCCTCCTTCAATTTCATTTTTTATAGGTATTATTTGATTCTTGGACAGCTCTAAAGCCTCCAGTAAAGTTTCTATTTCGCCATTACGTTCTTGGAATTTTCTAATTTCCGGATAGTATAGCCTCTCACCAATAACAAAAGCGGTGTCCCGGGCGTACATTTGCCATTGTAGGCGAGGATCTGTTTTTAGGAATATGAGTTTAACTCCATATTTTTCCAGTATTTTAAAAAAAGCTTCTTGTTGTTTGAGTAGTAGATTTTTGTTCCAAGAATACGGATGGTACTTAGTAAATTCGAGATCATCTGATTTATATTCTCCATATGTTGGTATGTGCTCTCCAAAGCATATTACTGCGGATTTTAGGACTCCGAATTCGTCTTGAATGCAAAGTTTCATCAGATCATTATACCTGATTAGCCTCT
>CAZMKN010000046.1:1164-2588 GCA_964567095.1 uncultured Candidatus Saccharibacteria bacterium
CCCTCTAAAACTGTCTGTGTCCACGTTCTCCGAGCCAAAAGTCCGTCGGATACATCAAGATCTTTATAACTTAATTCCGGCGCAAGCACAGGCAAGACATTTTTTAGTGAAGCACTGCCGAAAAAATCCTTGTCCACAAACCATATCTCTGAAAATGGAATCATAAGGTCGTTAATGCGCTCGTTAAGACCCGCTAAAAACTCCTTATGTTCAGGATAAAACTCAGCCATCCTATCATTACAGCCTTTTTCATAACTCATATTCCAAGTAAGAATAGTTCCGCTAACCCCAACATCCGATTTTAATTTGTCAATAAGTTGTGGCATTGGGTTAGTGCTTTCTTGATGAAGGTATTCCTCGTGTCGTATTTCGGCTTCAGGCGAGTCAAGGATATGCAGAGAATATTGAAACGGATAGTCTTTGTATGGCTGGCACCCGTCAAATTGAGGAATTACCGAGGAAAAAGTTTCATAGTCGAGAAAATATATCGGATATTCAAAAGTTCTTAATAATTTCTTAATCTTTTGTTTATCCAATATTCTTTCGTTACTTTTTGTTGCCTTTATTTGCGCTATTTGTTTTGGTCGCAGAGCCAAATCTTCCGGAATATCTTGGATCAGTGTAACGTCGTTATTCTCAAGTTCCCCTATTTGTTTGGCGTTAGGATATCCAAGAAAATAGATACTGTAGGGATTAAGATTTGGGTTTAGGTGCTTATAAACCTCTAACCAATCTGCAAACCATTTAGTTCGCGGGACATTTATCTGATTAACATATCTAGGAGATAGATCTGGCATTGTTTTATGTGCTAAAACTGCAAAAGCCCCCTCGATTTGTCCAGTAGTAAGGTCAATCAGTGATTTAACAGCGTCAGTAACATCCGTTTTGGCAGTAAGTTTATCCGGGTCAATTTCACCTTTTCGAACATATTCATTGTCTACATGGACTACGGATATGTTGCGTACTTTAATACCTGATTTTTCCAACACTATTGTCTGGAATGCCAAGTCGTACTCATGTTCGGGTTTGGCTTTTGTGCTACTTTTGATTTCGATCAAATCGAAGGTACTGTCCCCTACCCTATCTAGTATGTCGATGATGCAAGTAATTCCTTCTGTTTCAAATCTTCCTTGAAAGATGGTTGGGGCGCCGTCGGCTAATGCCTTTTTTGTTTTGTTAGGTAGTTCTTTATAATCATTGTAGCTGGAAAAGCCTAGCTTGACGGCTTTTGGGTAAAGTTTCTCGGCATAGTTCTCAAATTCATGTCCGGCATCAAATAGAGCTTGAAGATTGTCATCGATTGGAGGGAGTTTGTATTTATCATACTTCTTCAACCACAGCCAAGCAGGGTGTCGAAGAAATAGCATGTAATCGGATTTGGATAAAGTCATATGAGGTTAATCTTTTCTTAATTATATCAGGAA
>CAZMKN010000047.1:0-2578 GCA_964567095.1 uncultured Candidatus Saccharibacteria bacterium
GAATAGTGAAGAAGGCAGATCGTCAATGTTGTACGTCTTTGACGATCTGCCCTTTGTTTAGCCTAATTCGAGAAGTGGAGTGCGATGTATTCCTCAGAAGCACTTAGTGCTTCCCCCTCTGTGGCAAAGTGTTTTGCGCCTCCCTTGGAAGAGGTTAGCATATCCCCTTCCTCGATGAATTTCCGTCCGCGATTTTCGATTTCCGCTACAAACATCTCCCCACAGGGGGATGCCTTGGGCTTGTGGCACGCCCTGGTCTTATTTCTCGAAGCTGACACGGTTAGACTCCTTTTGGGTACATGACCCGCTAAAGGGAAACAACAGTATACCTATGATAACAGATCTTTCTCTTTTTGCAAGGCCCTTAGTTGTGAGACGGCCTCGTGTTAAACTGCTCTCATGCGAATATTTGATGGTAAAAAACACTCTCAGCTATTAGAAGAGCACATAAAAACATACCTTGGGGAACATGAGGGAAAAGCTTCTAAACTTGGCAAGTTGGCCATTGTTCAAATAGGGGATAATGCTGAGTCTGCAGTGTACGTTCGGTTAAAAAAGAAATTTTGTGAAAAGCTAAAAATTCCCGTAGAGGTTTTAAGCATTCCCGCCTCTCTTTCAGATGAGGAAATAATCTCACAAGTTAGTGATGTTCTCACTTCAAAAGATGTTGCAGGAGGAATTATCCAACTTCCTTTACCCAGAGAGAGCTTAAACCCTGTCTTGGGCGTAATTCCAGTAGAAAAGGATGTGGATTTGCTTTCTCCGGAAAGCACGCGGTGTTTTTATTCTGGGGAGTTTTACAGACTACCTCCCACAGTAAGGGCTTTTGACTATTTTATAACTAATTACGATCTAGATTTATCTAGGCTGTCAATTGGCGTACTGGGTTACGGAGATTTAGTAGGTAAACCTATTGCGCATTACTCAACACTATCAGGAGCCTCCGTTGAGATTATCGGTTATTACGAAAACCAAAAAGAGCTTAATTATCAACTTGTTGTGTCAAGTGCCGGAGTGCCTAATTTAATAAACCCAAAAAATTTAGAGGAAGGTTCTTACTTTATAGATTTTGGCTCTTCTCGCAAGAGCGGTAAGACAGTAGGGGATTTAGATATGTCCAAGGATTATACTCATTTGGAGGTTATTTCCCCTTCCCCCGGGGGCATGGGACCTTTAGTAGTTAGATTTTTAATAATGAATTTTTTGGGTATATAAGCTGATCAAGCCGATGTTCTCAAATTCCGTGTAAAACAAGGGAGCCCGCTTCAAGAAGCGGGCTCCTCTCACAAATAACTTTATTTCAAGTTATCTATTAATCTTTAGGTCTAGCCTTGCTAACCTTAATGTTTCTTCCATCCACTTCATAATTATCCATTGCTTCTATAGCTTTACTTGTAGCTTCTTCGCTGTCGAATTCAACAAATCCAAATCCTTTACTACGTCCTGTAGCTCTATCGCTAATAACTGTAGCAGAAACTATGGTACCAAAAGAACTAAATAGCTCTTTTAAAGATGCATCATCTGTGGAGTAAGGAAGATTTCCAATATATATTTTCACTTATTTGTTCACCACCTTCAATTTCATTTCTATTTTTAGGGAATTATCAAAAAAGAATATTCTGGTCAAAAAGAATGACTTATTGTGCCTTCTTGCACTTTAACTTCATAAACTAGTCGAAATTGTAGCAGATATTTTTGTTTTTGTCCAAGGATTGTATAGGCTGTATATATATCGGATGAACTCAGGGAGATCCTTCAATTGTGGTGAAGATATTTGTAAGTTTGGTAACAAGGACCATCCTTCTTGATACAGTAATTACTTAATAGTTGGTTTTTGTGAAGCTTTTGAAAAATCTTGTGGTATGAGAAGCTATAGACTTCAATAGCTTTTCTTTAGGGTATACCACGTACCCCCATTTCTTAACTATCCTAGTAGTATAGCTACCACTACTATTACTACAAATACTCCAAGAGATTCTAGAACTGCTCGAATGAAACTGACAGGCTCTCTTCTGCCGACTGGAACTTGTCCTCTCCTAAACATGTATTACCTCCTTTGATAGGCCCTTAGAAAAATCTCTAGGGAAAGTTCTCAAGTAACAAAACTACGTGGCAGGGGCGGAGGGAATCGAACCCCCAGTCTGGGATTTGGAGTCCCATGGTTTACCATTAACCGACGCCCCCTCGCTGTTAGATAGGTAGTTGCACTAGATATTTTCAATGGAGCCCACTGGCAGAGTCGAACTGCCGACCTACTCCTTACCATGGAGTTGCTCTACCAACTGAGCTAAGTGGGCTTGAAATAGTTCTGAAAGAACTTTTCAAGCTTAAGCATAACGCGTTAGCGTTTGCTTATGCCTAACAGGTTCTATAGAACCTGTTAGCCTTACGCTCGCATTTGCGTTAAACCATACGTGTTGCTTCCCAACACTAAATACTTAAAGTCTGGGTACAGACTTTTCGGGCATAAGCAAATATGAAACATTTGCTTAAGCCATAAACATATCGCGGTAGCAAATGTTTATGGTGCCGAGGATAGGATTCGAACCTATGTAGGCATATTGCCGACTGTTTTACA
>CAZMKN010000048.1:0-2258 GCA_964567095.1 uncultured Candidatus Saccharibacteria bacterium
AAAAATCAGGGTGATAAAAATAGTCTTGTTCTTTCAATTACTTAAAAGGAAAAGTGGTGGATATGCGTGCTACAATTTAGGAATGATTAAAGAAGGAAATGTTAGGAATGAATCTAAAGATTTTAAAAACTGGGTTATTGGTGATTTCAGGGAAGATGAATCACCATTTAAAACGGATAAATTTGAGATGAAGTGGTCTAACCGTAAAAAGGGTTATTTCTCTCCAGCCAAAGAGGAAGGTCATCAGGAGAATAAACGGACATTAGGTATTCTAGTGTATGGGAGAATGAAAATAGTTTTCCAAGATGCTAATAAAGAAGCATTGTTACAAGATGAAGGAGATTATTACTATTGCAAACCTACTAACAGACACTCTGTTGAAGCCCTAGAAGATTCGCTAATTCTCACTTTACGTTGGTAATACACACACTATTATGTTTTCATGAGAGGAAATACTAAGCTTTGGCTCCCCATACAGAACTTTATCCGAAGTTTGGTGGGTGTTTTTGTAGAGATTTGGGTATATGTTGGTTGACAGGGCAAATAAAACCAGAGTAGAATTCCTGATATGAACCATATAGAAGGAATAGGCCATGAAGAGCCTACAGAACTTTCGTCGAGGCCTACCGAGAAATTAAAGGAACATGCCTCAGATTTAGAAAGATCTGAGCTAGGCGTTGAAAATCCTGAGGTCAGCACATACGCTGGTTATATTTTAGGAAGTGCTGTCTTAACTAAAGGAATTAAACTGTTGGATATACAGGGGGATCCAAGGCATATGGAATTTAGCAACGGCACACAACAATGGGAAGACGCGCCTTCTGCTGTACGTGAGGCATTTCCCATGTCAACGGCCGGGTCTGTTCGAGAAGTTCTCTACAAAATGGGTATTCCAGAATCAAGCGGGGCCTTGGAAACAGCGCTGGCGAGATTTACGAAAGCGGGAATTACTGTAACAAAGGCTTATGCAGAGAGGGCAGAAGATACCATAAAGTATACAACTCTTGAACCCAACGCAACTCCTGGAGAAGTAAATACCTTCATTGGATTCAGTCGTTACATCTCCCCTGAAAACCTAGGGGATAAAATATAGAGAGATAGGTAAATACAGACCCAAAGCCGTCCTGGTGTTCTCCGATCTGTATCCCGCGGGTTACTACGACATTCCAAAGTAATTGGCATATTAAACGGAGCAACTAAGAGATTTAAAAAGAATTTTGAAGATGAAACCGAATTATGGGGTAGTAAAAGTAAAAAATGGAAGAGTTTTTAAGTTAGTTTAGTAAGTAGTATTGGTGGAACATAAGCTTGAATTAGACCACCTATTGCTCCCTGAATCAATTGGCCAGCTAACCACTTAGAAACTCCTTTTATCTGTCCAAAAATTTTAGTAATTTTACTTGGCTCCTTATTGTCTTTTTCAAGTTCGTTTTCTAAATGACCTAAAAGCTCTAGGGCTTTTCCCTGACTAGATGAATCAATGTTGTGTGGAATTTGTTCTCTTATTTTGTTAAATGAATCTGTAATGTCGCTCATATTGATATTGACACTCCCTGTTTGAATTGGGCTATTTGTGGCATCTTTCTGACTAATGTAATCGCCACCATCGGCACTTATCTTAGCTCCCTCCCCTATGTTTGTTGTATGGGAATACATAAAAACACCGCCACCGCCACCAGGTTGACCTCCTTTTCCTGGTTCGCCAAATTTTAACTTTGGCATTGTTTTACTAGAAGGCATTAAAATCTTTTTATTCTTATCCACCTTAGGCTCCATTTTAAGACTTTCTAATAACTCTATCGCTTTTGCCATTGCATTTACATGCATTTGTTGGCCATGGGCTTCGCTCATAATTACTTGTCCGAAGAAAAGTGAAGAGTCTAAGATTTGCAAATAGTCTTCTCCGTAGTTCTTTTCAACAAAATCTTTAGCTTTCTTTTCCCATACTTTCACCAGTGGCGAACTATAACTTTTTTCTTTTAATCCTTCAGCTTGTTGTATTAGAGTATCTATATCCATAATATTCTAAAGAGTAACGACTAACTGGCTCAAAGTTCGAGTACGAACTTTTCGGGCACAACGAAATAAATATGTCCAATTCAGCTACTCAAGAATGGCGTACCATTCTTTCGGGTGCAACGAAATTCTCATTATCATTCGAATTATCGTTGGCCCAGAAACACTTTGCGGTAGCAAATGTTTCTGGCTCCTCGGGTTGGACTCGAACCAACAACCTACCGGTTAACAGCCGGTTGCTC
>CAZMKN010000049.1:0-2149 GCA_964567095.1 uncultured Candidatus Saccharibacteria bacterium
GAGGGATGCGAGAGTGGTTAAATCGGCTCGCCTGGAAAGCGACGCGCTGCATAAAGCGGCACGGGGGTTCGAATCCCCCTCCCTCCGCCAATAAAATTGCTACGCAATTTTATTTGGTCAAGCATAATTCGACAGAATTTGCTTGCACCCGAAAGAAGCGTAATCACTTCCTGAGAACTATTAAAACCGCTCAGAAACTCGTTAAAGTCAACAACAATTTGCGAACATTTTGTTATGCCCGAAAAGTCTGTACTCAGACTTTGAGTGAGTGAACGAAATACGAACGTAATGTGAGTATTCCGCTACACTTGAACTGGGGATAAGGTAATAAATGCAAATCCCGCTTTATTTTTCAGCCCCGCCAACTTATACTAGGTATATGTCTAAGGACTATTTTGACCAGTCAAATGAATTAATCACGGATATTTTAAAACAAACAATTTCCGCTGTTAGCGGAGAATGGGACTCTGTTGATATTTTCGTAAACTTTGGAGCAAATGATAATCTGGAATCTAGAGTATTGTCCATAAAAAACGGCGTGCAGAATGAATTGCAACCTCCCATGGATCTTAAGAACATGCTTTTGAAACTCAAAGATTTAAATTCTTCTACTGAAAAGGGGAAATTAAAAGGTTTATCATTTCATGCCGATTTCAACGGAAAGTTTGGTGTCAAATATCGTTATTAAAGCTTATTTACTTTTTTCAACTAAATCCTGAAATTCCGTTATAGTAGCTTGGTCAAATTTTGTTCTAAATTCAGCGTTTTCAATTGCTTCTGCAAGACCCTTCCTATGGGCATCTCCAACCACTATGAGTAAGTTTGCTTCGGGATTCGCAGTTTTTATACTAACAACTCTTTCTTGGTATATACGTTCTCGGCAAGTGCTATTTAACCGAAGATAGAGGCTCCAAAAGTGGGTTATATCCGGTATTCGCTGTTTTGATTGTTCCGGATCCAATATTAATATTTGCATAAAATTTTGCACCCCTCTTAGACTAGCTCTTTTGTCACCCTCAGTTAAATCCTTGTTACTTTGGATATCTGCAATCAGTCTTCCTATCCCACCTTCAGCGGAAATCCCTATCGCCGCATGTAATAAGCCATCTACATAGAAAAAATCCTCCCTACTTACTCCTAACTCCTGTTGTGATCTTTCCCAAACATCCCACTTTGGACCCGCCGCACCATCCATAATCTCCAAACCTATCTTGTTGCTTTCATTAGGATATTTCTCTGCCTGTTGCATAAACCTAGTCTCACTACTAGAGGCTGTCCACATATTCCTTTTTGAGTCAGAAGGGTGTTCAACGATGATAAAATCTCCCGATTTCAATTTCCCTAATAAAGCCTCGAATCTCTGTTGGTATTCTGGAATATTTACTAGTCGCAAATGTTGCTCTCCCACAACATAATCTCCTGTTACGGTTTCTGAGATCTCAAACCTACCAGTGGATCTTATCTGCTCTGCGGCCATACTAGCCCCCTCTGATTCATACAAGTCAGCGGTATCCCCCCAGGTAAGCCCATGACCTCTAACAACCTCACTTGTATTATCTGCCCGAATGCCTGCCGTTTCTTCAAACCGTGACTTGCGTTTTAGTTCCATAAACCTTTTTTTCGACATACATGCGTGATAGGGTTCCATTTTTCCTGATGCTACAGCCTCGTAATCCTTGAGGTATGCGAGCATATCTGTGATCCTACCATGAGATGTTTCAAGCAGGTCTTTATCTGCTTGTTTTAGTTGCTCTGGAATTGGTCTTTCTACGGAATTTTGTTCCTCTTCAGACGAGAGTATTTCAATTTGGGTTTCTTTTCCTGTTGCTAAATCAACCGCACCGTTTTCGATTATGAGAGGGGTATTGACCCGCAGATATTTAGATTCTTGCATAAACACTCCCACAGCTTTATCAAACTCGGTATCGTCTGGAAATTCTCTTGCATTTAATATTTCGAATTGCTCTATTAACCCCCTAAGCTCCCCTAGCGATCGTGCTCTTTCTCCAGAGAAATAGACAACATATGCTGCCCGGTCTACAGCAGCTTCCTCCCTTCCATTTAGCCCTGTTATCTCCGCACCATGCACATTGACGGCTCTATTTTGTTGATGTTCTGCTTCATAATCTATGATAGGAGCTATCGTCTC
>CAZMKN010000050.1:0-1851 GCA_964567095.1 uncultured Candidatus Saccharibacteria bacterium
TCAGGTATTTTATTAACTGTTGATGGAGATTTTTTAAAATTAGCAGCAACTGATAGTTATAGATTAGCTGAGAAAAAAATAAAGATTAATAGTAAGGTTAGTGAGAGTGTTTCGTGTATTATCCCCTCAAAAACAATGGCGGAACTTGGTAAGATTATAAGTAAAAGTGATGTAAAAGAGGTTAATGTTAATGTTTCGAATAACCAAGTTTTATTTACCTCAAATGGAGTTGAATTAATATCACGTTTAATAGACGGGAAGTTCCCTGACTATGAGAAGATTATACCGAAGGATGAAAAAACTAAGTTTGAGGTTTCTGTCGAAGACTTATCGTTAGTTTTAAAAAGAGTAAGTTTGTTTGCGCGCGAGAATAATAATAGTGTTAAGGTCTCAGTGACGAACGACGGAAAGGCTTTAGTTTCTTCTGATGAAACTAAAGTTGGTGAAGAAAAAGCCGAAATTTTAGTAAAAGTTGATGGAGAGAATAATAAAATATCATTAAACGCTCAATATTTATTGGATGTTTTGACTTATATTAGTGAGGATAAGGTTAGTTTTGCTTTAAGCGACAAATCTTCTCCTGCCGTTATAAGACCCCTAAAAGGAGACGATTACGTCTATATTATAATGCCGTTAAAGGTTTAAATAACAGATGAGAAATTTAGTGTCATACTTCCCTAAGGAAGAGTTTACTGATGTAACAGGACTTTTTAGGGATTTGAAAAATGTTAGTTTTTCCGGGGCTGGGAATAGTTCGTCAAAGGCGATGCTTATTAGTGATATTTTAAGAGATGAAAAGTGTGGGGTGAAGAATGTTTTATGGGTTGTTAATGATATTGGGGAGCAAAATATGGTGCGGAAGGCTATCCATAATTGGAGTGATAAAGAGGTTTTTGTTTATACGAAAATGCTAGAAGAAGATAGATTGTCATATCCAACACAGGCTGATTTTGAAAGAGATAAAACGCTGGGGTTGGTGGAGTTTGTATCTAGGGCCTACTTGAATAAGGGGGCTGTTTTTGTTTTAACTTTTCAGTCATTATTACAAAATTTCCCTAACGCAAAGGATCTTGTGCGTGGTGAGCTTACGGTTTCTGTTGGTGATGGTTTAGATCCCGTTAAGTTTGTTGAGCAACTTGTTTCTATGGGGTACGAAATGAGCGAAGATAGCGTTTTAAGGAAGGGTGAATATCGTAGGGTTGGGGATAGTATGATTCTATGTCCGGTTAATAGCGAGGATGTTTATCGAATTGAGATTGGTTTTGATAAGGCTGAGAAAATAGAAATCGTTTCTAATGATGGGCGTCTCAAAAGTGGTAAGGTGCGAAAATCTGTCCAGATTTTCCCGCTTGATGTAGCTGCGGAGACCGATAGTATAGTTGATCTTTTTAAGGATGGTGGAGTTATTATTGATGACGAGGTTGATGTTGTCGATGAGTATTATGAGGTTTGGAATGAGTTTTTAGATGAGGCGAATGAAAAAAGTTGGACTCTTTCATTTTGTTCTTTTAACGAAGATTCCAAAAACCACAAACATTTACATTTTCTTTCTTTAACTAAGTATCGGACAGCGTATGATTTTGCTAATGATGTTCGAGACAAAATAAGCGCTGATTGGAATACGTTGTTTTTTACTAAAAATATGGCGGAAACTAGGGCGCTTCTCGACGACCAAAAAGTTCCGTATCAAGTTGGTCTGGATAAAGAAAAGTATGAGCAGTCTTCGGTTTTCCTGATTGATGTGGATAAGGAAGATTTGTTCCCGCGATCGTTCCAGGCGCCGGACAGAAAAATTTTGTTAATGGCCGATACGGATATTTCTCTGATTAAAGAAGGGGGGAAGGCTGTGAC
>CAZMKN010000050.1:1861-2135 GCA_964567095.1 uncultured Candidatus Saccharibacteria bacterium
TCGAAATGTTTTTGACGACTTTTTGTCTGGGCTTGGGGAGGGGGATTATGTCGTGCACAATGATCATGGTATTGCGAGATTTGGAGGGCTGGACAAAAAGACAGTAGATGAGGTTACGAAAGAGTATTTAAAGTTGGAATATGCTGAAAATGATAAACTATTTGTTCCGATTGATCAGGCGGACAAGGTTAATAAATACATTGGGTCTGAGGGTTTGATGCCTAAGCTTACAAGGCTTGGAAGCGCAGAATGGAACACTGTTACAAGTAGGGTA
>CAZMKN010000051.1:0-2010 GCA_964567095.1 uncultured Candidatus Saccharibacteria bacterium
TCAAAAGAAGTGTCGGCATAAGGATGTTTTGATTATTGATGGAAAGCTTATATGCAGGGATTGTGGCATGTCTTGGGGCGGAGCTAGAATAAACGAATTATTAGAGTTGCTTAAAAGTAGAAGTTAGATTATAATATCAACCAATATGGCAGAAGAAGTTTCTACAATTACGCCAGAACCCGAAAAAACTGCACCTGTCGCTAAAGACGTAAAACCCGAAGTTCCCGCAAAGGAGCCTGAAAAGGAACCCGAAAAGGACAGAACTACTAAGCAATTCGATAAACTAAAGAACTCAAATTCAGAACTAAAAAAAGAGAGGGACGGCTATAAGAATGTTTTAGAAAGTCTCCAGCCGGAACCTGTTAAACCTATCCCTACCCCATCCACACAGAAAGATACTCCAAAAGGAACCAATATTGGTGAGCAACTAGAGTCTATGGTAGATGAGAATGGTTATTTGGACGGGAACAAGCTAAAGAATGTCATGCAGGGCATGAGTGATTCTGTTAAGAGGGCGGAGTTTACTGCTAAACGTGTGGAAATACAGGCTAGAAAAGAATCTGAGGCTAGAACTAGAAGTCAAAAGACTGCTAAGATGACTAAGGTACATGAGAAATTTCCAGAGCTAAATCCAGAAAATGAGAAGTTCAATGAAGAATTTTATGATTCCGTTAGAAATGAGATAATAGGCCAGATGATGGAGGGTAAAGAAGATCCCATGTCGGCAGCAGAAAAATGGCATAGTAGATATTTTAAGGAGGGGGGAGAACCAATGGCAAAAGAAAAAGAAAATAAGGAAAAGACACAGAAGGAACAGATAAATGCTATTAAACCACATTCCAGCTCTATGAGTGGTTATTACGCTGACGAGAAGGAAGAAGCCCTTCGTAAAAAGGTAATGGCTGGAAAAAGAGGAGCTTTAGCAGAACTCCTTAAACGTAGAGAATCCAAAAAATAGTACTTGCAAACCCTAATATCATTCAACTAAAAATATATATATGCGGTAGTAGCCTTATGCTTCGGCTATAAACTAGGCACAATTATTGAAATCTATTGCTACTTATTATTATAGTTGAATTTTTGAAGGGAGAGTGAAAAATAAATGGCATTTGGAAAAGATACATACCAATCTCAGGGTGGTACTACGCCAGCGTTGGAGTTAAGAGAATCCTTATTGGATATATTAAAAGATATATCTCCTAGTGAGGATGTTTATTTTATCTCTAATTTGGGTGTTGCACCTCCCGCCATGAATACTCTGCACGAGTGGAACTTGTTCCATGAGGCAAGAGCAACATCGGCCACTGGTAATGTTGAAGGAGCTTCTACTGACTACGTTGATTTGGAAGTAGAGAAACGTTCTAACAACAGAACTGTTATTCTTGATGCACCTGTAAGACTTTCCAGAACTAGAGCTTCGATAGCTAATGTTACTGGTGAAGACGCGCTTGGTGTTGAAAAGGAGAGAGCTTTGCGAAGACTTAAATCCGAAATGGAATACGCCACCGTGAATGGTGTATTAGCTGCAGGACAGACAGATACCGCAAGGGGAATGGCTGGAATGGAAAGATGTATTAGTACAAATATAACCGCTAGAGGTTCAGGTACTTCTTTTAGCGAAACTGAATTGAACGATATAGTTCAGGAATCGTGGGATGAAGTCGGAGCTTCTTACGTTATGGACGTGTTAATAGCACCGGTAATCATAAAGAGACGTGTAGCTCAGTTCGGAACAAACCTTACGAGGAATGTTAATGCTGAGGACAAGAGACTGACAGCTGAAATTCGTGTTTACGATTCTGAAGTTGGACAAACAGTTAAAGTTCTAGCTCATAAGGACATGAGGTCTACGGCTGGTACTCTATGTGTGCTTGGTGTTCGTGAAGATCTATTTGAACATGCATTTTTAGTTAATACTGGAGAGCCTCATTGGGAGGAACGATCTAAAGATGGCGACCGTGAAAATGGAACATACATTACAGAGTTTACGTTGGTAAGCTACGACGAAAA
>CAZMKN010000052.1:0-1977 GCA_964567095.1 uncultured Candidatus Saccharibacteria bacterium
GAATAGCGGCGGCGAATAGCAGGGCCAGGAAGCTAATTGTTAGTAGGTCTGATCGGGTCATGATTTCCTTCAATAAATTGCCACTCAAAGATTTTGCTCATAACTGCACTTTTGCAAAAATCTGCAAATTCCTCGTCTGTCATTGCTCTACCGAAGAACTTTTCAAGCATCTTGTCATCTATTGATATTTGACATTGCATGATTATTCCCCCTCAATCCCATAAAGCTCCTTTAGTTTTTTCCGCATTATCACCCTCTGTGTCATGTGCAAATCTCGGATAACTTGCCTTTCAAAGACCTGGTAGTGAAACAACCGCTCCACAAACCAGTCATAGAAATCGTATGAAATTTGATCCAATCCGGGTCCAACCTCTTCCTGTCTGACGTTTATTAACTCTCTCATTATTCTCTACCCATCTCATCTAAAAAACTGGCCGCAAACTGACCAGCCCGGTTTATGCTATATTCGTGCCTATTGTTCCCCTGAGCGACCCGATAAATGTCAGATAACAATTCATCAACCAACTCAGTCATTGCCTTTAGATTTTCAAACCTGGCATTGTCTGTATTAGTTTCTCCGACCGGGTCAATTTCACCAATTAGTTTCTTTACTATTTCATGGAAATCCATGTTTTCCATTTCATTAAAATCCATAATTCCCCCTTACCCGACACCGGGTTAAATATGGCAGTGCCTACCTCACCATGTTCTGTCTTGGACCACCCAAATCCGCAGGCCTTTTATAGACACCCCTCGGTCACTACCACAAATAGTTAAAATTGAATATGGCAGTGGAGGTACTTAGAGCTGCGCATACACTACTCGTTTCCCTCAAGGTATGTGTTCTTGCGTCAATGGCAAGCGGCCTGTCCCTCATGTCCCGGCTAAACCCATGAAGCGTCTGACTCCGACCTTGCCAATTCACGCCACTGCCACAAATTGTATTAACTCCAAAGACTTGATAGATACCATTTTGGCTCCATTTTAGGAAACTCACAATAAGTATCTTCTGCCGGTCTGCAATATTTTTCACAAAAAATAACAAGATCCTGTTTCTCTTCATCGGTTATGGTTAATTCTTTTGGATCAAAAGCACATGGAGACCCTCTTGAATTTGTTTTGAATGTCCTTAGAATGACTACCATATACATTGGGCAATCACCTGAACAATAATTTACAGGCTCAATAGGGAGGGGATGAGCTTGACAAAAATTACTTCTTGTATCGTAATATTTTGAAATCTTATCTTCTGAAGGTTTCTCCCCGTCAACATAATCACCTTTACCGTCATATAATTCAAAGGGGTTTTTGTAGCCACAAATTTCGTATAGATACCAATCCTCAAAATCCCCTCCGTATTTTTCGTTATCCCAAGGGAAAATGTAATCTTCTGCAAATGGTATCCCAAAACAAATTTGACCATCTGTCGATATACCCATCATACCTCCTTTATGTGTAAATTAAATGCGCCCAGGTCGACCCGGATCATGATCGGTTGGTAGATGTTTTTCCCGGCAACATGCCAAGGTTACGTCTGTATACGACCTCCTACGATCCGCTGGCGCACGATCTTTATTTTTCTTGTTGAAATCGTGATGCTTCCATTATTGGGATATTCGCTTCTGTAGGAACATAAATAATCTTTTCGATATCTCCATTCTGTAAGGCTTCAGCAAACGCACCTAAAAACTCTTGCAGGCGGTACTCTGGATATTCTTTTGCAGCTTTACCAAGAATTCCTATAGCATCTGCACGAAAGCTGGCCGATTCTTTTTCAGCCTTAGCCTGTTCAATTAAGATTTTTCTAGTCTGTTCGGCTCTATTTAGCTCAGCTTCGCCAACAAGACCTTGCTGCCAAACATTATACTTAGGGCAACCAATCATCATTGCTGCTATCAAAATAAGTAAAAAAAATATCCCACCAATACTTCCTAAAATTATTCCAATGTTACTTTTTTGTTCCATCGTTTTTCTCCT
>CAZMKN010000053.1:0-1960 GCA_964567095.1 uncultured Candidatus Saccharibacteria bacterium
CTATCTATGGGTCTTGGAAATGGGAGCTACTATAACTTATATCCTCAAGTAAAGCCTTGTAAAAGATGTTATTAAATTAAGAACCAAGTTTTAAAAAGAATCTGTACCTATGTATAGATTCTCTTTTTTTATTTGTGCGTTTTTTTTTAAAAATGATAGGGGTGTAGCGAAGATGGTACCAATTATGGTACCAGTTTTTCTCTTTATTAATTAGTAAAGTATATTAGACGTGGCGTAGCGTTTCTGTTTACAAAAAATGATTCAATGTTTTTGCTTATAGGGTGGTGGGGCAGAGGGAGAGGATAACTATAATTAATGATATGGAGAGTCCTCAAAGGGGGGTAGTGGTATTCATATTCACAGAATCAATGAAGAGTCTTTCAGACTCATGTTCTCAGATACTAGAGGTCGAGACTACGTCTCAATCACTTCGTGTCTTCACTTACAGGTTCTAATTGGAGTGTCTCAGGTTCCAGTGCCTTGACCTTAGTTGCTTGACCCAGAACATCTGTTTTGTAGTTTGTCAATAGGATATTGAGAGTGGTGTCTATGTCAACCTTGCCTTTCATCTCTGGTAGGCCATCGATATAGTTCCAGATTAGTTTCTGCGATGCTGTATCGCCTTCCAACGCCTGTTTGTGTATCTTAGTAACCATATTATGAAGGTTAGTCTTACCGTTCTTAGCCGTGCGTTCTAGTTTACGCTTCATTGAGCTAGTTATACTGACCCCTTTGGGCCTGCCTGCAGGGTTTCCTGATACACCAGGTTGGAAGCCTTGCTTCTTTAGACGAGCTAACTCCTTAGCTTTCTTTTCATCGGCTGTAAGAACAGTTGATACCAACTTTAATGACTCATCAATTTTCTTCATAAACATATTATAACACAGCAATAGAAATAACACAACAAGGAATAAGATTTAAGACACTAACAAAAAGAATCAATGAAAGGGATTTAAGATACTAAAAGAGTCAATGAAAGGGATTTAAGATACTAAAGGCCTATAAAAAAGAAAGGGCAATCCTAAGACCTTAGAATTGACAACAAGCCATAATCATTGTGTTATGTTAAATCAAGAGATAAGCCAAGAATTGACAATAATCAAAGATTGTAGTGTTACACTTAATTGACAATAAGCTATAACAATACTATAATATACTTTACAAGAAAGCAAAGGAAATAGCCTAAAAACTCTTGACTTATTATACAAGGGGAGTATAATAAGTAGTAGGAGCCGAACTATTATCAATCAAATCAAAAGCCAATAGAAAACAAAACTTAATAGGGGTAGGGCAAGAACTTTAAAAACTAAATAATTAAAAAATAAAAAAGTAATTATGTTACTAATAAATAGTTTAAATAGGTTTATTATTATCAAATTGTTTCACTTGATTGACTGGTTAGAAAGCCAACAAATCAAGAAAACACTAAACATTAAATAAGTAAAAATGTCAACAAAAGAAAAAGGAGTTTGTGTTTTGTGCGGTGGGGAATATAGCCATTTTGGAAATAACCCTCAACCATTATCAGACGTCGGTAGGGCTTGCGACGTTTGTAATCAAGACGTAATCATAGCAAGACTTCAAATGTTACAACACAAAGCCGACGACAAGAAATACGAACAACCATCATTTTTAAGAAAAGCAAAAAAATAAACCAATTAATCAAGAGAAGTTAGGGAGAAAGGTGATCTACCTTGACCCCTAACAACTCTAAATAATAATTATGGAAACATTAGAAAATATACAAGGTAAAATCAAGATTGGGAGTTATTTAAAAGTTCTCATTTTAAGTCCAGTAGAAGTAAATCAATCAGAAATAGTAGAAGTAATAGAAAAGGAAGAAAGTTTTTGCAAAGTAAAAAGGGAAAATGGACTTATAATGAAATTATGGTTTGACGACACCAAAGGGGAAATAGTAGGAAAAAAAGACAAAGTAAAATCAAAGATAAAAGGAAAGAAA
>CAZMKN010000054.1:0-1903 GCA_964567095.1 uncultured Candidatus Saccharibacteria bacterium
TTCGCGCTCCATCGTATCAATCTCCGCACCTTTTACCTCCTCGATCTCATCGTAAAACAATCTTATATTTTTATTGAAGTGCAGGGCTATATGAGCTAGTTCATGCATAAGAGTAAACCAAAAGTTATCCAGTCTATCATATCTAGCAGTTAAACCAACAACAGGATTATCTTTGTTAACTAATAGTGTTGCACCGTCTAAATAAGTTCCAGGTAAGTGAGGTTCAACGATAAGTATAATGCCGGCCTTTTTTAGAGGTTGCTGAACAAGTAGTGGACTTTTTGGTTTCGTACTTAGTTTAACCAGTTCTCTCATAAAATGAATATCAACCGCCCCATCTTTGTATTTAACCATAGGGGTTATTTTCTCAGCTTTTTGCAAAATATATTCAGACCAAGCTGCGAGTGCTCGTTTGTCAGTTAAAAGCGAGGATCTATAGTGGGAGTGGGATTGTCGTGGTATCCCTGCAAACTGAAAATCAGGCTCGATTATAGAAAAGAAATCTTTTAAAAGTTCTTCTTTGTTCGAATTATCGAGCGTGGCTTTTCCGAAATAACCACGTTCTGCCATTTCCTTTATGAGACGCGTACCCCAGCCCCCGTTTAAAAGAGCTTTCGCCGGAATACCTAAGCCAGCCTCAAGATTTCTAACCATCTCAAGAGTAAGCGAACGTTTACCGGAAAGAATTTCGGACACTCTACTTCTACTACCAAGATAAGGAACAAGATCCGCAGGTTTTAATCCGGCTTGTTCCATTCGGAATTTAATAGCTTCGATGGGGTCCGGAAGTGTTGCAGGAAATGCTCTGGATTCATAATCAGCTATAAGAGCGCCCAGAATACTAAGCTGTTCTCCTTCTTCTGATTCAGGATCAGGATCTTTCGCTATAAGCATCTCCACTAATTTGAGGTCTTCGCGATAATCTTCTTCAGTTTTTATTGCTTTAATTTGATTCATAATATTTTTTAAACTATTATCCATTTATTGTATTCTTTATGTGTACCAATTTTCTTTACTACGACATCACCGATCTTATATGTAATTTGTACCCACAGGCGGTACTTATTTCCACATATATTGAAAATGGCATGGCGATTGCCCGGAAGACTTACTTGCTGATACCGAGCCTTAACGTCGAGGGGAGTTTGCCATTTGGCATCTTCAACTTCTGCTTCCCATAATTCGAGCTGCGACCTGGCATCGGGATATTTCTCCGCGAAATCGCGTAATTGTTGTTTGCCTAGTAATCTCATATCGTTTTACGGGACAGTATGCTTTAATGTATGTTCCCATATTGGTAATACTAATCCATGTAAAAGTATAAGTCAAGTATCCTGTTATCCACAGCCCCATTATTAGGCATCTACTACCCAAGCCAATTCTATGAGGAGTTTTGCCGATTTTTTCATCGGCAAAAGTGTAGTGTCCGTACGGGTGGTGTGGGGCAAGCATTATACATTAAATTAACGATCCCTTTACCCCTTAAAAAATCATTCGCTCCCGCCTACGCTGAAGCTTCGGACGGGCAGGCAAAAAATCTTCCCGCCTTCGCATAAAGCTACGGACGCGCAAAGAGCCGAAACCGGAGCTTTCAATGGATTACGAATACAAGAAAGTCGGGAAATACAATGTGCTGGTAAAAGTAATAGATATTTTTGGAAACGATACAATAAAGTTAATTGAAGTAAAAATATGACAGACCAAGAATTATTACAAATTTTCCTTGATAAGGAAGAATGGCAGCGATAATGGGGTCAGGAGCGTTTTAGGATAGCTCATAAATAGGTCATTTCTGTTTTGGGTGGTATAATAAAATTATGAATAAAAATTTAGGTAAAATTGAAAAAGTTCCCCTGAGAGAAGTTTGGAAAAATGAAGCAAGGGATTTTAACACTTGGTTATA
>CAZMKN010000055.1:0-1895 GCA_964567095.1 uncultured Candidatus Saccharibacteria bacterium
TGATTTCACCAACGGGTTGTAATGATACGAGAATGGATAGCAAAGGTTCTGGGGAATACGGTTCTTCAAGGGGAAATAGGATTCATGTTGGACGGGATTTCTTATTTCCAAGAGGGGTGAGAGTAGAAACGCATAAAATAATTTCACCTATTAATGGAATAGTGGTTAGGGTTGCACGTCCATACAAGGAAGGTCCGTACAGTGGATGCGTTATTAAAAACAAATTTATGTTAATTAAATTGTTTTACCTTCAATTTCATAAACCTCTTATTGGGACAGAAGTACGACAAGGGGATTTTCTTGGATTCGGGCAAGATATCAGTAAAAAATATGGTCCAGAGATGCTACCTCACATACACTTCCAAATAGATAAAATTGATCCTGATATTTTTATTAATTCTTGGAAATATGAAAGTATCTATTAAGGAATATAATGGCGAATAATAATATAACTATTAAAGGGCAAAGCGCAACTTGTATGTACTGTAATAGATCCCTATCAAGAAAAGAAAGACTTAAAATAAAAGGAATATGTAGTAAATGCGAAAAGGAAATAGCAGATGAAGATATTTCCGTGTCAATTTTTACTGAACTAACAGGAGGGATGAATGAACAACTTACGTGATATGACTAAGTATAACTACATTAGAAATACTTTGGAAACTTTAGATATTGTTTTGTTTTCTGGGGAAGGGATTATTTCTAATGGGATTAAATTAGCTACTGGAAATAAATGGTCTCATATTGGGGTTGTATTCAATATAAGAGAAGTGGATATGGTTTGCTTACTGGAAAGTACAACGCTTAGTTCCGTTGAAGATGTTATAACTGGGAAAGGGTTCTCTGGAGTTCAGATAGTTCCTTTAAGTCAAAGAGTTTTAACGTATCAAGGTGATATTTCGATTAGACAACTTAGTGGCTTTACCAAATTGTTGTATCATAAAGAAGTTTTAAATAAATTCAGACGTAATTATCACGGGGTTCCTTACGAACAAAACAAAATAGAATTAGTTAAATCTGCTTATGACGGTCCCTGGGGAGATAATGTAGAAGATTTAAGCAGTTTATTTTGTTCCGAAGTAGTTGCTGAACTTTACCAAAAAATGGATTTGTTACCGGAAGGTGTCCCAAGTAACGAATACACCCCTGCTAATTTCGCAAAGGGTATGGATTTAAAGCTGTTAAAAAACACGTTCTTAGGAGAAGAGATACCTATCTAATCTTTTATAAAAAAAGCCCTTAAAACGTAAATTAAAGGCCTTTTTTAATTTATATAAATTAAAGTTTATTCAATCTGTTTCAAAGTGCCTTACTTCTGGTATTGCCTGGTTAGCTCCATACAAGCTCCTTAAAGCCATTACATCCATCCAGCGGTATCTTGGATCAATAAGAGGCTCAATTGTTGTCTTGTATGCCATAATCGTATCCAAGGCGGTCAATCTCTCCCCATCTGGAGATAGCACATCATCCCCGCTTATCACATTATCACTTGAACCAGTGTTCCAGTCTGCATTTGGATCGGTTGGGTGAGATAAACCCAAGGCATGCCCTATCTCGTGCCTGGCTGTTCTTGGCCCCCATGGATACCCCCCGGAACTTGTACTCATAAATCCGGCACCGACATGGATATTCCCGGATGAAAAAGTGCATGCGAAATAGCCGTGAGTATCGCCTACAGAAATAACAATTTGAGGCGAACCTTCACCCTCTACGACTTCTCGGCCAATGATCCGGTCAATATCTTCAAAGGCCCCCTTGAAACATTGTTTCGTAGGCTCGTCGAGAGAGTCGTCCAGATAATAATACAAAGTGGTCGAGGTCTTTAAAGCCTCTGATACGGTGGTGGGAAAATCATCTATATAATCAATATACGATTCATCATAACAAATTACCCG
>CAZMKN010000056.1:0-1884 GCA_964567095.1 uncultured Candidatus Saccharibacteria bacterium
AGCAACCGGCTGTTAACCGGTAGGTTGTTGGTTCGAGTCCAACCCGAGGAGCCATAAAACACCTAAACTCTTGTTATAATCTTTACACCCGTGGACAAGAAAAAATATATCTGCATAGCAATTATAGTGGTAGTGCTTTTACTCATTTGGGTTGAACTTGGGGTTGGTATTTTCGGAACCCCGTGGGCAGGGTCATAATCTTTCTAACCCCCTAAGCCAATGCCTTACTATAATTAGGAAATAGAGGAGTTAAGTCGTTAAAAACCTGAATTAAGTGTTCAATTCTTGTTGTGTTGAGGGCACTTTTTTCATCCAATCTTTAGGAGGCTTGGAAGTTATTCTATCTGGGAAGCATTGGCTGTAAGTGTTGAAACATGAACTTGGTTTATTAATTGTTCTTTTTGTTTGACTTTAGCTCTGACGGACAGACTAGTGATAAGAGTTGCGACCGCTACTAGAGAAATTATTATAGAACCAGCAATATATTTTGACATTGGGGCTATTTGTTTTTCTATTTTAACCTCATATAGATAATAGGTAAATATTGTGCCACTGATTACGAAGGTTATAAGTAAACTCAGGCCAAAATTTATTGTAAAAGCGTCATTTAGGGCTGTGTTTATGGCACTGATAGTTCGAACGAGGAGAATAATAAAAGTAACAACTAAGACAATATAATTTAAAATCTTTTTGCTACGAGCTTTTTTCAGTTCGGGCTCTTGAACGTACTTTTTGTTTGTGTTGATGAATAAGAAAACAAAGAAGGGGGCGGATACTAACAGTGTTGCGATTGAGCCGTTTAACCCGTAGAGCCTAAAGGTCCTGGTGGTTACTGGAAACCAATGATCGACAAACAGGCTCCATAAAGAATGGAGTGACCCTGTAAAAAAAGCTAGAGAAATGAAAGTGATTATGTTTTGAAATGTGCTCCACATTGATTCTTCGGCATGAGGAAACTTGGTAGTTGGTGGATTTTGTTGTTGGGGAGTTGTTGTTTGTGAAAGGGCCGGAGTAGCAGTAGGCGGGGAATTTGACGGGGAAAGTTTAGGTTCAATCGGAGTTTCTAGGCCTGATTGGCTTTTTACCAATTGTTCTTCCATAAAAAAAGTATAACATACATGGTTTGTGTAATCCTATCATAGTGGCGCAGACTGCTGTACATGGTAACAACAGTTCGAAAATCATCCATTAAAATCAAAGCGTCTTTATGCATTTGCTGAATTTCTTTGTATTGATCACGCATTTACAATTTTTCTACTGACAAAAAATCTAATCATTGTCTTACTTGTATATGGGATAGTAGTTTTGCTACAGGCATTGTTGGATGAAAGAGAGAAAATTTAGTAATGCCCCGCATATAAAAGGGTAATAGATTTAACCGGCAAAAATAGGCAACAAACTTCGAATAAAGTTCTGTATGGGGAGCCAAATGATTTCTTCCTTTTATAACGGCAAATAACAAGGTCTAACCTATATTATTACGGGTTCATTTATACCATCTTATTGTAAGGATAATTGCATCCTCCAAGACTTCAACCTTATGGTTAATATCTGGCGTCCAACGAACAAAGTCTCCTTCACTCTCTAAAATGAAATCTTCGTACTCACCACTCTCTTTTATGAAAGAGTATTTAAATTTCCCCTTTATACAAAGGACCATGCTGCTACAGGTATCATCATTTACAACTTTATCTTTTGGTGGATGAAAATATCCACTCTCACGCACACTCCATTTAACCTCAAAATCCCTGGAGTTTTCAGTACTAAATTCTGGTTCTTTAACGAATTTACCTAAAAACCAATTTTTATAGTTTTTGTTAATCTCAGAAACATTACCATTTTTTATCATAGTTACATTTTAACAGTAAATTTTTCGAACCTCCA
>CAZMKN010000057.1:0-1808 GCA_964567095.1 uncultured Candidatus Saccharibacteria bacterium
GTATTGAGTTCTTCCCAATTTGTGGCAAAAATCTTTTCAGCAGGATTAGACCTAAAACGATTTGTATTTATTCCTTTATTTTTCATCTATTTTGTCCTTTTTAAGCCAACCGTTATCTACTAAAATCTGGTAAATACATTCTGAAAAACCATTGATGGCAGGTTCATTGTCTGTAAATACCTGATGACCCGTTGTAAGATCAACTGCATGCAAAAGTTCGTGTATAAAAGTAACAATAATACCAGACTCAGCCATTTCCTGACCGCCACTATCCACACCCATAACCCGAATCTCTTTCATTGCATAGTCATGTTGTGCATAACTATCAAATCGTTCTTTAAAAATATAAGGAAACACAACTTTATATTTGTGGCCACCTACTTTTACTGTTTTTGGTAATTTCATTTTGTCCTCTGTTTAGGTATTTTCAATTTTGGTGGGGGTCCTATTCCCATAGCTGGTTCTCTATATACTGCTTCCCATGAATTTAGATAGTTCAAGAAAAGCTTTCGAATGTCTGCTCTTTCTCTTAATTTACCCGCCCATCTCCAACAAAAAAGACGATAAATAAAGATATCAAATATCCAAAGTAGTTTTTTCATTTTACCTCCAATTTACCCTAAAGCATTTCATAAACCTACGAAAAAATACTACCATTTTTGCAGTCAACGCAGAATATATGGTTAGAAACTTTAGATAACCAAGGGAATAACTGTGAACGAAAAATTCTGTCTTAAATCCCCTTCCACATTCACATACTACAATTTCATAGTCTGAAGTCCACACCTCTTTTCCACAATAGCAATGCACGGAACAGGTTGGATCTTCGGATGTGATATAGCTATATGCTCTTTGTTTAATCATGGCGCCCTCCATTTTCTTATGTAGTTTTTCCACAATGCCTACAAATTACTCCAAGTTCGTGAGCAAAACAATTTGCCATGTTTGCACCAACAAAGGCTATGAATATATTTTCCTCACAGATTAATTTTCCCTTATAATTGACACAGGTTGGACAGACCCATCCATCAATAGTTGGAGTTTGTTTAATTATTGTTGCTTCAAGACTTGTTCCATTGTAGTCAGCTTGATTATTTTGCATTTTTACACCTCCAATTATCCCCACACAATTCCAGTGCCATCACAAGCAGGGTAATCATAAAATTCTACGTCAGAACTTACCCAAGCATTTACATCACCTGCTATATGAGGAGGTCTGCTAACTGTTCCTTGCCCATCACATACAGGGCACTTAAAGGGCGTCTTTTGTATTTCAGGAACTTTTGGAGGACAAACTGTTCCGTAATGATCTTGATGACATACTATGCAATACGACATTTTTAATACCCCCTATTTTACCTCAAGCGTTAAAGCATCAGAATCAACAAAATGCCAAGTAGGACTCGTGCCAGTAATCGTTAAACCCTCATGGTCTCCATTTTTCTTAATCTTCACCTCAAGCTGACACGCCCCTTCCCCATGTCGAGCCAGGGCTTTCCGGGCAATCTCAGCGGCCTCGGCCTCGTTGACTGTATTGTATTTGACCGTTAGCCGGACCTCATAGGTTGTTGGTTTTTCTTCTATTTGTTCCTTTGAGACATCCGTTGAAACATCTAAACGAGCCAATTCTTCTGGGGTAAGGCAACCAATAGCATACCCCCGTTCCTGTATTCTCAAACATTCCTGATATTCCTTTTCACCCGCCCACGCTGGTACACTCAGGGCAATTACGATTGCCGCTAATGCTACGATCAGTTTTTTCATTTTTATCTCTCCTTCGAAATAGTTTGCATCCACTCGGCTGGATT
>CAZMKN010000058.1:0-1798 GCA_964567095.1 uncultured Candidatus Saccharibacteria bacterium
AATTCTTTGTTAATTTATCTACATAATTTTCATCTTTTGTGTCTAGTTTTTTCATTGTGGTTTACCCATTTCCTACTATATATTATATATCTTTTTTGCTTCACCTAACAAAACTTGATGTAACCGCTTGAAAGCGGCTCACCGCCCTAGATACACCAATATCCTCAACCAACCATCCAGCACGAGGACCATAATCTTTACCAATTAAACTAATGTATATGGCTTTAAAGGCTTCTTTAACTTTAATAGATTTCTGGTTCTTGGCCGAATTATACAGTAACTGTTGCAAAGCATCACCGGAAGTGTTCTTCTCCGCGGATCCTAATTCCAAACTTACAGCCTCTAAAAAGTTAATCTGCTCCTTTGTTAAAACAGTGATTTCGTCTGGCAGGGCTTCCTTGAACTCAAAATTATACTTTTCCGGGGCGTAGTTTTTCAACCACTTTTTTGCATAAAATACCCGCTCTTCAAGTATTGTCTTTTCATTATCAGTTAAAGACTCTCCTTTTTCTTCGGCTGCCCACTTATAAATATCCATGGAAGGCATCTGAACATATGTTGCTACTTTTCTAAAACGGGGCAAGAAGTTTGGGTTCCGAAAATTTGGTCTTATAATGGAGGCTTCGAAAAATGAGGCTAGATCTTTGTCATCTGGATGCCCTTCGTAATAGGCACGGGCGCATGAATCGAATTCGTCAAAGAGATCTAAAAGCGTCTCTCCCCAAGGATCGAATAAAATAGCGGTATTATAGTGTGTTCGTAAAATAAAAAACCGTGCGATTTCTGGAGGCAAAATCCCCACTAACTCGCTGGACATCATACCTACTACCTTGGAGGTCGACATCTTACTACCTTCTTTGGTAAGAATAAACTCATATGGGATATCGAAGGGCTCTTTTATATCAAAGACTTTGCATATTTCTGTAGCCATGTTTCTAGAGCCGCCGGCACTGGAGTGATCTTTACCAGCACCTTCAACATTTACTCCTAAAACTTTCCAATGTGCTGGCCAATCCACCTTCCACATAAGCTTTGCATTACCTCCTAAAGGAGATACTTTCCCAGAATAACCACATCCATGTGCCCAAGGAACTAAGTCCTCCAGGCACTCAAATTCTACGGACTCACCATTCCACCCTGTAACTAATGTGGTCCCTATTTTGCCACATTTAGGACAAATAACTTGAACGGGATACCACTCCTCGGGTTTATCATAACCAGCAACTTCGGAATAAATCTTACGAATTTGCTCAACTTTGTCTAAAGATTCCTTTATTACGCTATCGAATTCTCCTGAAGTATAAAGATTTGAGGAATAGATTATTTCGGGATCGGCGCCCAATGCGTTGAAATCGTTGGTAAAATGTTCTGCAAAGTATTCCCCATAATTTTTACCCTTTTGAGGGCTTTCTATTTTAAAAAGCGGTTTACCTAACTCCTCTTTGTACCTTTCACCTCCAAGGTATGTGGGAATCTTGTTCAGGGGATCCATGTCGTTATAGACGTAGGTATATACCGACTCTACATCTCTTTTAAGTAATTCTTTATGTACAACATCGTGAATAATTACTCCCCTAAGAGAACCTATATGAACCTTTCCCGAAGGAGTTTTCATATCGTCTACATGGTATGGTTCTTCTCCACAGGATTGTATTTCATCCACAATTTTCGAGGGCCAATACATGGAAGTATAAAACCATAAATTTGGGTTTTATTCAATCCAAATTTTCAGCAAGAATAGGGGGGGGGCTGTTTCTTAGACTATCTTTGTTATCTTGTAAGTTAGTTTTCCAATAGG
>CAZMKN010000059.1:0-1773 GCA_964567095.1 uncultured Candidatus Saccharibacteria bacterium
TCCGGAGATTTGTAGAAAACAATGTTTTTAAGATCTAAAGCATTTAGCGAAGGCCAAAGAATGAAACTTAAAATGATAGAGCTTTTGCTTGAAGAGCCTACTACCTTCTTAATAGACGAGCCTACTAACCACTTAGATATAGAAGGTATTATGTGGTTTGAAAACTATATAAAACATTTGGATATAAATGTAATCATGATTTCACACGATCGGGAATTTTTAAATAATTGTGTAGATGAAATATGGGAAATTGAAAACGCCTCTTTAATACGCTTCGTAGGAAACTATGATTATTACAAAAAAGAAAAACTCAAACTGATAAACAAGTGGGATCGGGAATATAAATTATTTTTAAAAAGAAAAGCCGAATTGGAAAAACTATTGGAAAACACACGTAAAATCAAAGATGGAAAAGCTCGGGGACGTGCTGTTGAAGCAGCAAAGAAGCGCATTAAACGGGAAATAGAAAATAATTCGAAAGAAAAATACTCGGAAAAAACCATCTCGAAGGTAAAATTTTATACAGATATAACCCACAGTAAATTAATGGTTAGTTTTGAAGATGTCGTTAAAAAATATGGCGACAACACCGTTTTTAAAAAACTTTCCTTTGATATTAGAGGCGGAGAAAAGGTATGGCTCTTTGGACCAAATGGATCAGGTAAAACTACTATTGTAAGACTCATTACCGGAAAAGAAACTTCAACAAGTGGAAATATTAAAATTGGAACAAATATTCGGGTGGGGTATTTTGCGCAAAAACAAACTCATTTAAACTCCAATAAAAACTTAGTGGAACAGTTTATCGAGGAAACTAAGTGCCCCTACGAAAAATCCTTTGGGCACCTGAAAAAATTCTTGTTTGATAAAGATATGCTTAGGCAACGAGTTGGAAATTTAAGTCCCGGACAAAGAGCCCGATTTGCTTTTGCAATTTTTGCGTACAATGACTATGACCTGCTAATTCTTGATGAGCCGACAAACCATCTAGATATTGAAACAAAAGAGGTGATTGAAAAGTCTTTGGCGAACTACAAGGGTACTTTACTACTAGTTTCGCATGATAGGTATTTTGTAGGAAATGTAGAAATAACTAAAATACTAAACCTCAAAGAAGGGAGGCTATTGCTTTGCTGAGGAGAAAAGCTACTGCACCAAACATTTGTTATCTACTTACTATTCAGCGAGCAATTTAGCTAACCAACCGAAAAGACTAAATCCGGAGAGCTGTTCGGATAGCTGGGTTTCGAGGTTACTAGCCTCAACCTGTAACTCATCTATGGCTCCTTGAACATCTCCAACGTCAATCGGCAAAGAATTCTCTTTAATTCTCTCTAGCTTTCTAATGTCGTTTCGTATACCAACCACATCACTTCTTATTTCACCTGCATTTTTGTAATCAGGTCCGATCATAAATTTTAAGACTTGATTTCTTTGGCTCATTTGATGTAGTGCTGTTTTAGTTCTTGTTTGAATTTCTTCGTGGCTTTGAACCATGGATCTAATTTGCTCACCAATTTCCGGATTATTGTTGCGTCCAGTTACTCTTTTTAAGTTCTGAACCGCCTTTTCTATACCTTTATTTTCCACTCCAATTAATTGTTGCGCCCCCTGGCCTTGTTGGTTACCTTGAGCTAACACAAAAGACGGTGCAGTAAGAGCGACTAATAAAATGGCTAAAATTGTTATTATTTTTTTCATATCTTACACCTCCCAACTTTTAATAATTCGTACTATACCCATTCTACCCGAGTCAAGATTTTTTATAAAGCA
>CAZMKN010000060.1:0-1738 GCA_964567095.1 uncultured Candidatus Saccharibacteria bacterium
TCGGGGGTTTAATAATGCTTCTCATAGGACTTTCACTATTTCTGAAACCTGAGTTGTTGATGTTTGGGTAATTTTACTAGAACTAGGATAGAGCTTGATTGAGGATAAACCTAGTTAGTCGATTTCTGTGAAGCCTCCATATCTTCCTTAACTTTTGTCAACTTACGTGTAACAAAAAAGGGGCAATAAATTTCAGATAGAGTTCTGCACCCGAGGCCATATACCCTATAGCTTGACTACGACTGCCTTTCTTGCTACAATTGTTGCAGTCACAAATCCTGTTGCAGTTAGAGGAGGTTATGATGTGGCACGCCGAAGACAGAGAGAGAGCTCTTCTGATAGTTTTTGCTGTTTGTTGTCTCTTGACGCAGGTAATCGGGTATGTAGATTACCTATTGAATGAAGACTTCATACTGGCTAACCTGAGCGCACTTCCTTTTCGGTACAAGGTTGCGTTAGGCTATGGACAGAGCGTTTGGTGGTCCTTCGCTTTATCGGGAATGGCTGGCTTGTTGTCGGCCGTATCAGTACATGTAAAGATAAAAACCCGATAGAACTCTCCCGAACCGTCTTAAGGAAGATACACATTTATCCTTGAGGCGGTTTTTTATTTCTGAATTCACCGCTCTAAGGACGTGCCTACTTTACTAAATATTGTGGTAGATAATGATTTTAATTTACAGCAAACTTCCCCCAAGGAGTCTGAATTCTTTATCTGTTTCCCAAATTTTCCTCAATTCGTCAAAATTTTCGTCAGGATTTTGCATAAGTTTTGCTAAATTATCTATTTTTGAAAGAAGTTTTTCCGTTATATTTGGAAAGTTCTTGAAAAAGGTAAATTCTGGGGAATGTGTATAGATAATTTCATCGTTCATCAAACAGTGAAAATCATAGAAAAGTTCCCAAGCAACAACAATCAAACCTCCTGTACCACCAGAATTCCAAAAATGATTTTCGTCTATTTGATTATTTCTTACTGCTAACCAAACATCTGCGGAAAAATCAAATGTTTTTTCCGGAATATCATAGGGGTCAAACTCCAGATCTTCTAAGCTACCGTCTACATCTATTGTCACCCAACGAGATTCCTGATCATTCCAATATTGGTTAATCCAGTGATCGTTACTTTTTCTGCTGTCTAACCCCACCACTTCAAAGTAGGATTCGAAACCAGACCTGACTCGGCAAGGAATGCTTTTTATTTTTAATAAAGACGCCATGAGAATAGAAGTGAATCTACAGGTAAGTATTAATTTGTCTTCTGATCGCCTTTTTAAAGAGAAGCCTTGTGGATCACGCCGGTAAAGCTCAGCGATTATAGCGGAAGCTGTGGGAAAAATGTCATCTTCCGGTTGTCTGTACCAAGGAATTTTAGTCACATCTCCGTAGCGTAAATCCTCATTAGAACCTGTGTTGCCATTCTTCAAGACCATCCTGTGAATTAGTTGTTTTCTTACCAACAACCCTATTGTACGAATGTCTTCAGGCAAAGATTTTTTCAATTCTTCTGGATAAGCTCCTGGAAAAGTATATTTACTAAATTCAAGATAATGTTTAAGCAATTTGGAATCTGCCATATAGATAATGCTATCACATCCCTAAATTTTTCGCCCACTCTAAAAGTAGGTTTGAGGACAGTCCTGGGTTCTCCCCGAGGATGGAGCTTGATTTGAGGACAGTCCTGGGCGAAGGATAGTCCTGGGTTTTCCCCAATGTAAAAGCATCCTGATCCAGGATG
>CAZMKN010000061.1:0-1692 GCA_964567095.1 uncultured Candidatus Saccharibacteria bacterium
AATTCTTTGTTAATTTATCTACATAATTTTCATCTTTTGTGTCTAGTTTTTTCATCATTAACTCCTGCTCCCCCCTTATTATTATAAATTATATATAGTCTTGCTCGTATCATCTAGTCTATACCTCATTTGCGGGAACAAGGTACCTTCACGCGCTGTTATGTCCTCTAAGAACCAGAACAGTCTTTCGCTATGGCCATAACCAGATGTTGGAGGCATCCCATACTCCAACATCTCTACAAAATCTATATCCAGCATTTGGGCTTCATCATCGCCTTTATCTCGTGCTTTCTGTTGCTCTTTAAACCTTTCCAATTGATCAAACGGGTCGTTCAATTCAGAATAACCATTGCCCAACTCACTTCCTGCCAAGATCACGTGGAATCTTTCGGTGATTTTAGGATCCTCCTCCTTAGATTTAGCAAGCGGAGACATAAACTTAGGTTCGTTCAAAAGAAAGGCCGGTCCGGAAATATCTTTTCTTATGAGTTTCCAAAGGTTATCGATCAAGTTATTTCTAGTAGAGTTAGTAGGAACGTCAGCTTTATTCTTTCTCAAAACAGAAAGTATTTTCTCAACAGAATCCTCAAATATGTCGATATCAAACTTCTCTTTTATCACCTGCGCATAATCTAGTTCCTTCCACTCAGAAGCCAAATCAAAGGACATACCTCTACTTTCGAAAGCCGTTTTACCATAAACCTCTTTTGCAATATATATAAACATTTCCCTTACCAACTCCATGTTGTCTCTATAGTCAGCGTAGGCCCAATACCACTCTATTTGGTAATATTCCTGAAGATGCTCATCATCTATACCTTCGTTTCTAAAGTTGGGACCTAAGGTATAAATCTTCTCGAATCCGCCACCAATAAGCCGCTTCAAATAAAGTTCTGTGGAAATTCTAAGGTAAAAGTCTTGATCCAAAGCATTATGGTGGGTGGTAAACGGTGCTGCGTCAGCTCCTCCTGTAACAAGCTCTAAAACCGGCGTCTCTACCTCCATAAACCCGCGCTCCTTCATAAAGTGCCTATTCACTTCCCAAAATTTAGCTTTTCGCTGAAATCTCTCGCGGACTTCCTTGTTTACAGCTAAATCCAAATAGCGACGTCTAAATCGGGTCTCTTTATCTGTCAAACCCTCCCAATTTAAGGGTAAGGGTCTTATAGATTTAGTTAACAACCGAATTGTATCTACAGCTACAGAAACTTCCCCTCTTTTCGTCTTAATTACCTTCCCACACGCTTCAATAAAGTCCCCAACGTCCAAAAGCTTCAAGTCCGAAAACTTTAATTGATTTTTCTTGTAGGAAGTTTCACCATAAGTGTCAACACGCAAAAATAACTGAATCTTTCCGGTAATATTTTCAATATCAATAAAAAGAAGCTTCCCGTGCTCTCTAAACGACAGAACTCTGCCGGCAACTACTACATCTTTGCCCTCGTAATCATCAAAATGCTTAAGTATAGTGGAATTAGAGATATTCTTATAGGATTTCGATGGATAAGGATTTATACCTAGCTTCTTTAGTTTAGCCAGTTTTTCTAAACGGATATTTCTTAAATCAGTAAGTGTTGACATGGAAGTATAAAAACATAAATTTGGGTTTTATTCAATCCAAATTTTCAGCAAGAATAGGGGGGCTGTTTCTTAGACTATCTTTGTTATCTTGTAAGTTAGTTTTCCAATAGG
>CAZMKN010000062.1:0-1635 GCA_964567095.1 uncultured Candidatus Saccharibacteria bacterium
TTTATTTATGATATTTTCAACTGACATATTATTTATTATTTATTATTTCCTCAATCCAATTTCGCTTTAAACTGCTCTACTATCCCATCGACCTTCTGGCGGTAAAATGTCTCAAAATCACCCTTCGCCCCCAGTTGTTGCCAAAATACGAATATAACAGCTCTCAACCTCTGACTTGGTGTCTTACCCTCATACTCTGCTTCGCCTTTCGGAATGTCAGCCTCCTGAAACGCATTCGGTCCGAACATTAACCAACCGAATTCATTGCGATGTTTCATAACTTCTAACACCTCGTTGTCTGTAAGTTCCTGAGTGTGAAATCTTATACTCATCCCTCTATCAGAAAGAGTCGAAGAACCTACTAATGTTGCTGGTAATTGAAATTTATTCATTTCATTTTAATTCTTTAAAAAACTCTTCTGCTGTTCCGCCATCCATAATGAAATCCCAAAAACTTTTAGCAAGGTTTTTCCACGGCTCAGTCATATGACCCTCATTATCCATTCTGGTTAAGTTTAAGGTAGGATGTAATGCTTTCCAGAAATTGGGGTCAGAGAAAACCCACATAAAATACATTTCTTGTGCTATTTTCAAACCAAACCGCCTACTCAAAATTGGGGTAGCTTGTTTTATTTTGTTCTTCCACCCACCCTCTATAGCTTTTTCAATTATTTCTTGTATTTTCATTTTATTTTAATCTTTACTTAACTCTTTAAAAACTTCGTGTGCCGCGTCCTTTAATCTTTTCACCCTCCATTTCAAGTCGTCAGGAAGTTCCTGAGCCACTTCCACATTATGGTCCCTCAAAAGAAGTTCCACAAAATCATCTAAATCCATCACTACTATTGTTTTTTTAAACTCGGCATAATCAGGATGCCTCATCATAAGAACGGGAGTATTGCCGGTAGTTTTCTGGCGTTCCGCTTGTTCTAATCCTCCCCTTAAATCAATTTGTTTATCCCAGTTTTTGGCTTCTATTTCTATATTCCAGTTAGGCAATCGTAAATCATTTTTGTCTAATCCTGCCCCGCTTGCCGCTACTCTATAAGCTTTCTTATCAAGTGTTTCTCTTAAATACTCCACGAGATAATTCTCAAAACGAAGTCCTTTATTTTTTGCTGACCTGTTTTTCATCCTATTTTATTCATCTAATTTTTTAATCTCTTTGAGATACTTTTGTTCCAACGCCAGAGCAACAATCTCTGAGTCAAGTATTCCATAGTTGGTTAGATATTCTAATGTTTTTCTAACTCCCATATGGAATCCTAAATCGTATGCTTCATCCTTGCTCATTTTTTTACGCTGTGTTGTAATCTTTGCCATAATGTCAATTTACTGAATATCTTACCATTTCATCTGAAGTCAACTCTTTTAAGTGAAATGGTAAAATCTCACATTTATACTCCACGCAACCTTTCTCTATTCGGCGTTCAAAGATACCTTCGTTAGCTAATTCTCTTGCCCTTCGGCTACAATTTGATGATTTATATCCGTTCTCAGATGCCAGTCTTTCCAGCGTTCCGCCATTTACCCAGCCATCGCTGTTATAGACATATTTAGTTATGCGGTCTTTTAGGGATATAGATTTATTTTTCATCTAACTTTTTTAATATGTCGGTGAGGGCTTGGTTATAA
>CAZMKN010000063.1:0-1620 GCA_964567095.1 uncultured Candidatus Saccharibacteria bacterium
AATAATTCAAGAGGGATATTTTGAGCTAGGCTTTCTAAGTAAGCCATTATTTGATTTACAAAACCCATATAGAAAGCCTACATTAGATTTTTCTTAAAGCCAAGTGATTGTATAGGTTATATACACATTGGACAAAATACCCTTAAAATAAGAGCGAGGTGCGTCGGGAGAGTGGTCTAATACTCGTTTTATTTGTTTTGTTTCATTTTGTTTCCTTATCTCCTTTTGTTTGTTTTTTTACCTCTACCTTACTGACTATACAGCTCTTAGGTATCCAAATTATCTGTCTAACATTAGTATCTCTATTCGTGTTCTGTTGCATGGCTAAGGCTATTCTCAACTTATCCTCATGTACTAAATATCCAACGGTTTTTAATTCCTGCAATCCCTTACGGTTCGATACATTCTCTTGTGAGAATGCTTTCATTGACATATAAGCATCTATCCATGTTACTTCGTATATCTTCATATAAACCTTTCAATTAAAAATTGTTACTTACCTCCTTTTGTTTGAGTTAGGAGTTGTAGGAGTCTATTTACAACCTTATCAAGTCTTTTTTGTCATCAGTAAAAAAGGATATGTCGGCAGAGTATTTTAATGGAACTGCCCCATCTTTTATCAATATTTCCTTTATTTTTTCTTTTAGTTTATTCATTTCTTACCTACTTTCAAGGCATTTCTTTCAATGATTCCGCTCTTAGGTATCCAGGCAACGTGTCTTACCTCATCTCTACTATCCACACATTCTTGCATAGCAAGTACCACTCTCTTGTCATCCTCATGTACTAAATACCCAACTGTCTTTAATGTATACAAACCTTTTCTATTACTAGCATTATCCTTTGTAAAACGCTTCATACTCACGCCAGCGTCTTCCCAAGTTATTTCTTCTATTTGCATAGTTACCTTTCTTTAATTTTATAAAACTTGGGGGGAAAGTCTAATCTCGGCGACTAAAACTAAACTTTCCCCCTACCAGCTAACGCTCATTGTCTTCTTCAGCACCTTCCCAAGTCCACTCAGCTTCCTCGACATCCACGCCAGTATCTTCTGCAGCTTCCTCAACCTCGTAATCTTTTTCGGGTTCCGGTTCTGGCTCGAGCTCCCGCTCCGGCTCCCAATCCTCATCGTCAGGGCGCATTTCACACCTCCTAGTGTGTCCTGCTAGTCGTCTGTCTCTGAGTTGAACTCCTCATCAGGGTCTGGTTCACCCTCATTTGGTTCAAAGCAACCGCCGCTGTAGTCGTCTTCATCCTCGTTTGGATCGTACATTATACGCCTCCTTAGATACTGTCGCCTTTGGTGTTACAACAACACCTCGATAAATTGCTCGCCTACCGAGCTATTGTCGTATCTCAAAACTGCTCATATTGTAGGATAAAATAAATGAAGAGGCAACCTAACGAAACGTATAATTGAAACATTTAAATTTAAACGTAGATAAACAAACAGAATAAAATATAAAAGGAAACAAAGGAGCCTTTCTGGACATAGAGTACATGTCGGAAAAAGCTTTTTAAAATTTACCGGCCAACCTTTGTTCTCTTAGTTGTATTTTCTCACCACTCCAGTGACCTTACCCTGGATTTTAAGATTTTTGGATGCAACGTAAATCGGAT
>CAZMKN010000064.1:0-1599 GCA_964567095.1 uncultured Candidatus Saccharibacteria bacterium
AAATGGAACGATTTCTATAAAGGGCATTTGGAAAGTTTTAAAAATTATGGTTATATAGTCGGCAATTCAACAGTACACAGGAATAGGATAAAAGAAACAAATCTACATAAATATAGATACATGAATGGCGACATGAGAGATTTGACTATTCAGCACGAACTAAAAAAAGCAGGCATTGGATGGAATATTCATAAATTTCAACTTCGGGGTGTGTGTCCGGAGACTGATGGACTGGAGGTTAAATATTTAGCCAAAACCGAATCAATCAAGCTGGCTTATTTTTACAATCTGGGAATGTCGATTGTAACTGAAAAACTAGACAAAACATTTCCTGATCGACTAAAGGATTCAATAATTGAGGTTGATGATATCGATGAGTATGAAATCAACCCCGACATTCTGTCGAAGCAGACATTGAACACGGAAAAAGTTTTTAATGAGTATCATGATTTAAACACAGAATTAGACAATTTAATAAATAACATAATTAAGGAGTTTAATCTATGAGCAATCCTTTAGTCTCGGTTGTAATAGCCACGTACAACGCTGGGGAGATGTTGTGCTCGTATAGTCTAAATAGTGTACTCAAACAAACTTACAAAAACCTCGAAATAATTGTCGTGGACGATGGGTCGATAGACGATACGGAGGAAAGAGTTCGTGCAATAAATGATCCCAGAATCGTGTACCGAAAAATTGAGAACAATGGAAATACAAATTGGTATAGCTGTGGTGTAGCCGCACTCAATCATGGACTGTCACTCTGTACCGGTGAGTACATCTGTTATTGTGACGATGACGACTTTTTTCTGAAAGAAAAAGTGGAGACTCTTGTAAATTTTAGCGAGTCTACTGGAGCAGATATAGTGCACCATCCGTTTTTGATACACTATGAAAAATTTGAAACTTTTAAAAGAATTTATATGGAGTCTCTTACCTGTAACCACGGAGAGGTGACAACAAGTAGCATTTTCCACAAGGGGAAATATAAAAATATTACCTTTGGGGATGGCAATAATGTTTTACCCGGTGACTGGCTGAAAACAAAAGGCATACTTGATGTGGGAGGAATTCCGGCAAGGTTCCCTTCTATGCTTACATTAAAAAATGGACATCGAGAATGTACGAGCCTGAGAAATAGACTTTATCGTCCACAACTCGAACCACCGCCCTATAAAAACGTAAAAAACTAAAAAAAAGAGGATAAAAAATAATGGGATTAACTTATACGAAAGATCATCCGAATTTAAAAAACGACCCGCTGAATGACATAGGTGATTTCTCATATGGTCCACTTGCCGTGGCACGTGCTTACGGAGGGTGCAAACTTACTGTAGGAAAATTTTGTAGCTTCGGGCAAGGTATACAAATGACTTATTACGGTAGTCATCAATTAACTGAAATTACCACGTATCCATTTTTTGCCTTTCATCAGGATTGGCCCCCCGTTCAAAGTAAAGCTGTTGACGGTCAAGATATTATTGTGGGTAATGATGTGTATATTGGGAACCACGCAGTTGTAATGCAGGGATCTGAAATTGGTGACGGTGCTGTTATCGGGGCATACAGTGTATGCAAGACTAAAATCCCGCCTTACTG